>JAYTXL010000216.1:0-5932 GCA_043742955.1 Verrucomicrobiota bacterium
GACGATGCTCTCGTGGGGGCGGCGTCCGGCGGAGCGCGCCGAGTTCTGCTGGGGCAGTCATGTGAGCAAGGGCGCATTCATCGGCGGCCCGAAGATCGAATTCGGCTTCAAGGGACCGCACACGGAAAACGATTCGTTCCGTCACAACGCACCGCTGCCCGGCGGCTGGCGGCACATCGCGTGGACGCACGATCCCGCGGCGAAAAAGCTGCGCATTTTCGTGGATGGAAAACTCAACCGCGAGGAAACCGTCGCGCTCACGATCAAGCCCGGCGAACTGCTCTGTCTCGGCGGCTCCCGCACGAGCCGGCTCCCGGACGCGCCATTCCACGGACTGCTCGCCGAGGTGGCGATCGCCGACACAGTGGTGACCGAGGCCGACATCACCCGCCTCGCGCAAGGCACGCCCGCCAGCGCGATCCGCGTGAACTGGCTCGTGCGCCTCGATGCGCGTCCTCTCGCGCCGGGGCCCCTCGCCGCATGGCAAAATCCGGGCAGCCTCGGTGGCGAGTTCGCGCCGGAAGCCGAGACCGCCGCCGCACCGCGCTCGGAGATCGTGAACGGCCGTCCCGCGATCACATTCGACGGGCAGAAAAATTTTCTCCGCTCCGATATTCCGACGCCGTCTTCGCTCACCGGGGATCATCCATTCACCGTCGAGGCATGGATTCTCAACCCGAAACTCGCCGACGTGGAGACCTTCCTCTCGCTCGCGCCGTCCGTCGCGATGCCGTCGTATCCGCACGAGTCCGTCGGGCGCGCGGCAAATTTCAACTTCGGCGCCGCACGGGAAACAGGCCGCGAATTGCGCGCAGGATTTTTTTCCAGCGGGCCGACGAGCCGGCATGTCGGCTGGAGCGATGCCGCCATTCCCGCGACCGACTGGCAGCACATCGCCTACGTTTACACCGGCGGCTATCGCGGCGCATTCCGCGTCTATCGCGACGGCCAATTGCTCAAGGAGCGCGGCTTCTTCACGCTCGATACGCTGAGCGGCCAGCCCATGCACATCGGCGCGGCCTGGAACACCGCGCTCGGAGCGATGAACAGCTTCTCCGGCTCCCTCGCGCGCCTGCAAGTGAGCGACTGCGCGCGCACCGGCGAGGAAATCCTCGCGGATGCAAAGCCCGCCGCCACGTCCACGAGAGGGAAACGATGAAACAAATCCGTCCCGCTTGCACGCCATGAAACTCACAGCCATTCGGCATGGCCAACTCCCCAGAAATCGCACATTCCTTTTTCATGCACACCACCGAAGACGACCGCAAATACGCCGCCGAACAAGGCATCGCGGAGGAAGAAGCTCTCAAGCAAGGCATGGAAGCCAAGGCGAAGGAGTTTTGGGAAAGTCGCGTGGAGGTTTGCGCGAAGGCGAAACGCCTCGCCATTTCCGGGGTGAAGGCCATTGAATCCTTGCGACCAATGACCGGCTTATGAAAACCAACGGACACGCCCGCAAACTTGCCAAGACTCCGGCCTTCGTCCTGCGCGCCGAACGCGCCCTGCGTCGCGCCGCCAAGAACGTCCAGGCCCAGAACCGCGCCCTGAAGCTCCCGCTGATCGTCTGGCAAGACGGCAGGGTGGTGGAGAAACCGGAATGAAGACCGAAGCCGTCCGCAAATACACCCCCCGAACAAGGCATCCAACAGCGCATCTACTGAAAGGACAACTAAAGCGATGTTCAATTTGAACGAACTGAAAAAAGAAACAACCAACGACAACCGTTACGAGCGGAGGTTGGCAAAATTGGTTTCGTCCGGCCAGGAAGTCGGGTGCATCAAGGGTGTCGTTGAAAATGCCGTCACGAACATCAAGGCAGGTCAGAAATCTTTTGTCATTTACGGAGAACCGCAGAGCGGAAAAACAGAAATGATGATTGCGTTGACGGCAAAGCTGCTGGATGTCGGCTTCAAGCTGGTGATCGTGTTGCTGAACGACAGCGTGCAATTGCTTGGCCAAAACTTGGAGCGGTTTCAGCGTTCGGGTTTGGCGCCCGCGCCGAAGAAATTCAGTGAAGTCCTGCCGCCGGAAATCACCATCGGTGATCATCAATGGGTGATATTCTGCAAAAAGAATTCAAAGGATTTGCAGAAACTTCTGGAGAAAATTGAAGACCAGCCAAACCGGGTTGTCATTGATGATGAGGCTGACTACGCGACGCCAAATTCCAAAGTCAACCAGCACGAGAAGAGCAGGATTAACAAACTGACCGGTGACTTGATTGGCGAGCAAGGCACGTACATCGGCGTCACCGCCACGCCCGCCCGTCTTGATTTGAACAAGACGCACCAGAACCAAAACGAGCACTGGATAGATTTCCCCCCTCATTCAAACTACACCGGTCAGGATAAATTCTTTCCAGTTTCAGTCGAGGGCCTGCCCTATCGGCTGGCGTTCTTGCCTGATGCTGGAGACGATCCAAAATATCTCCGCGAAGCACTGTTCAGCTTCATGGTGAACGCCGCCTACCTGAACGAAATCGTCAATGACGCGGAGCAAAACTACTCAATCCTAATCCACACGAGCGGCAAAAAGGCGGATCATTCGGTGGACTACAAGCAGATCGTCAAAATCTTTGAAGCATTGAAGGACGACAAGAACTCCAATCACGCGGGCTATTTCAAACGCATCTGGGAAATCGCCAACGAGCGGTATCCCGGACACGCCGACGATCTCACCAAATATGCCATTACCAACCGCGACAGGAATAACCTCGTCGTGATGAACAGCGACAAGGAGGTCAACGCCGCCGACAATCGCACGGCGACTGACCCGACCGCACCGTTCACGGTCGTCATTGGCGGCAATATTGTTTCTCGCGGAGTGACGTTCAACAACTTGCTCTCAATGTTTTTCACGCGAGACGTGAAGCACAAGCTGCAACAAGACACCTATATTCAACGCGCGCGGATGTTTGGCTCGCGCGGGAATTATCTGAAGTACTTCGAGCTGACCATTCCGAAGCACCTGTATCTGGACTGGCAGCGATGCTTCATCTTCCACCGACTTTCTCTCGAATCGCGGAAACAGAACAAGCTGTCACCCGTTTGGTTGGACGGTGAACGAATCACCGCCGTTGCAAGCGCGAGCATAGACAAAGCGAACGTCTTGGTTGATAAGGGTGAAATGAGCTTCGCGTTGTTTGCTTTCGACAAGCAGAGCATTGAGGAAATCACGAACCAGAACATCAAGCCGATTCAGAAGATCAAGGCTCTCGCAGAACTCTTGGGGAAAAACTGTCTGCCGGGTTATCTGATCAACTATATCGAAAGCTTTTGCCCAGACGGTGACAAATCTGTGGCGGTCCATCCGCCGATGTCCATTGGTGGCTACACAGACAAGGATGGAGAAATGGACAAGGGGACGATCACGCGCACAAAGGGGTTCATCGGCAAAAGCCAGATGGAGGTCACGAAATACGCAGACGCGATTCATCACATCAACGTCTTTTTCAACGACACGGGTAAGGCGCGCGTGTTTTACAAATACGAGGGGAGCATCCGCTTCTTGAAAACGGCTAAAAAATGATCAGGGACTTCGAGTTCTATCACGGCGTGGTCTTTGCCCGAATTCTCCACGGCACACAGCGCCCGCTTTCTCTTCGCCCTTTTCAGTCGGTATCAAATGCTGCCTATGTGGTGAACGACAGCATCGGAATCTACATCAAACATTCGGCTAAACGGATGACGCCCTGGCGATTCACCTTTATGAAGGAGCACCAAGAAGAAATTGATTTGTTGAAATCAAATTTTGAGAACGTCTTTCTCGTGTTGGTTTGTGGCGACGATGGCGTGGTGTGTTTGAGCTACTCGGAACTGAAACAAATCCTCGACAGCCAGCACAACCCAATCGAATGGATCAGCGCAACGCGGCACAAGCGGGAGATGTATTCAGTCAAAGGCTCGAACGGTGAACTGGATTTCAAAATCGGACAGAGCGATTTCCCAAACAAGATATTCACCAAGCTTTTCCAGACACACTAGCTGCTGTTCACTTTCGCCAATGTCAAACTTTCGTCCAATCCATCCGTTTCCTGCACGCATGGCCCCAGAACTCGCACTGGAGGAATTGCCGGAGAATAGCCGACCACTGCGGGTTCTCGATCCAATGACCGGCTCGGGGACGACCCTTGTCGCCGCGCGGCTTCGGGGTCACGAAGCTGTGGGTTTTGACCGCGACCCTCTTGCCGTGCTTATCGCGAGCACATGGGTTGCGGATATTGAAACGGAACGGTTCACGACGAAGGCCGCTGAAGTTTTGGAGCGCGCCGAGCGGCGTTCGACGAAACTCACGGCCAAATGCGGGTTCCCAGACGGAGCAGATGACGAGACGAAGGAGTTCATTCGCTACTGGTTCGACACCGACAACCGCAAGCAACTGACGGCACTCGCCACAAGCATCGCTGGCGTGCGCGATGAACGCCTGCGGAACGTGCTCTGGTGTGCCTTCTCGCGGCTCATCATCACCAAGGAAGCCGGAGCTTCGCTGGCGAGGGATGTTTCCCACAGTCGGCCACACCGCAGCTTCGACAAAGCACCTCATCGCGCTTTCGAGCATTTCGCGCGTGCCGTGAAACATATTGTCAAAGCAGCGCCTTTCCGCGCACAGGCTGAGGCGCAACCAGCCGCGACTGTCAGAAACGCTGATGCGCGTAATCTGCCACTGACCGATGGGAGCATTGACCTCATCATCACTTCGCCGCCCTACTTGAACGCCATTGATTACATTCGCGGTCACAAGCTCTCGCTCGTCTGGATGGGCCACAGCATCGCCAGTCTGCGGATGCTTCGCTCCACGAACGTCGGCACCGAAAAGTCCGCCAAGGTGTCGGATGTGGAGCCGGCCACGGAATCGGTGATGGCTCGAATGTGTTCAGGGGAACCGCTTGAAGGCCGTCACCAAGGAATGTTGCGCCAATACGTCCGAGACCTTCGCTTGCTGCTCAAGGAGTGCCACCGTGTTCTTACAACCGATGGAAAAGGCGTGTTCGTCGTCGGCGACTGCAATCTGAGGAAAACATTCGTCGCGAATTCGACAGCGATTGAACTGGTTGGTGGTGAAGTTGGATTCCGCGTTGAAGCATCCCGCAGGCGTCCATTGCCTGAGAACCGCCGTTACCTTCCCCCACCAGAAACCAAGTCATCGGGGGCAGCATTGCAGAAGCGAATGCGCGAGGAGGTTATCCTGACGCTGAGGAAAGCGCGATGAAGAACTCTGAACGCCGACGAGATGCCGAAGCTAAACGCCGAGGGCGAGGAACTGACGAATAAGGAAAAGCTCAAGACCAGCCATTTCTTTGGGAGTAGGGACAGACTGATCATTGGAGTCATTGAGCCGTGATTGGCGCATGGGCAATCGAGAAAAGCTGCTTCTCACCAAGCTAGTAACCCAATAATCAGTCTGACCATCGTGGCCGTAAACGCCACAGATTGCAAAGGGCCATCGTCTAGCAGACGATGCGGAACCGTGTGGACGGTGTCTTGGTCCGTGGCAGCGAAATGGATACCGCAGGGATGCGGAGCCGGAGGATGCAAACCAATGACCTGTTCTACGTTCATTAATTTCAAAAGTTATAAGAGGATGGCGTGAGCTCTTTTCCTAGATTCTGCGTGCTGGAGAAGAGTTCGGCCGCGCATCGGGTGAGGCTGGGATTTCATACGGTCCGTCCCGGTTTCGGCAAGTGTCTGGTTTGCTTTCCGATCTTCTTGGCATCCGTCTTCACCCGGCGTTCGAGTTTTTTGAGGTCTTCCTCGGGCGGCAGGGTTTCCGGTTTGATGCCGCGCTGGCCGAGCATCTGGCGGACGCTCGTATTGTTTTGAATGTGCTCGCCGGTGATGGCTGGCTCTCCCTGGAGATCGGCCTGCTGCACGTTGTGGTTCGTCATCTCGGTGGCGAGATTCTTCGCGGCGATGGTCAGGGTGGGGAGGAAATC
>JAYTXL010000217.1:0-2354 GCA_043742955.1 Verrucomicrobiota bacterium
GTAGCGTACGTTTCGGGCACGAAATCATAGAACGTGAGATTCCCGGCGGAACTCGACAACCCCAAATTGAGGTTGATGTCGCCGGGTCTATCCCGGAGAAATTTTTCAAACCGACTCGGATTCGGCTCAATGTTACAGCCTCGCCAGCCCCGGTCATAAAACCGTTTGGTGTTGCTGAGGATCTGAGGGTCGTACGCCCCAATATCAAGATATCGGCCGTTTTTTCGATGCCCCAGCATCTGATCAATGATCAAGTCCTCACCCTTTTGGGAGTAGGATTTTAGCACCGGTTCGGTCCAAAGTTTTCGTCGCAGAGGAGCCGAGAGGAAGTCGGCCGTGTACCGGAGGGTTTGCGGGAGCCCATGCGTCCTGATCTTGTTTCGGAACTGCTGAATTTGGAGCATAGGTTCAACTTCTGACCGGCATGGCACGACGGCAGCCGGTTTGATGATTCGCTACTTGCAGCGCGTACATGCCATCTTTGAGTTTATTCCCGGGGCTTTGATTGTCGAACTTTCCACACCGCGTCGGGTCGGCGGTTGGTAAAGCCCGTCCGGGAAACATCCCGGAATAAATCGGGCTTGGGAGGAGTCAGACCCGAGAGGCAAGTTTTCCTCCGGTTCACCTTGGCAGACCGGCCGCCCTCGAACATCTTCCCCGGTCGCGCGTCTCCCATGGTTTCCAGGTTTTCACGGTGACCACGCCCCTTCCTCCTTCCAATCTCCAGGCTGCACCCGGGGTGCGCCGGGCGAGTCCGATTCTGGCTTACGCGTTCGCCGGCTTGATCGCGGCCAGCTTTACCCTTGGGATTTGGGGGCTGCTGCGCGAAAAGCGCGCCGCCGTGCTCGCAGTGACAGGCGGCTATCTCGTTTATGAAGTGGGTGTCAGCGGACTGCTCGGGGTGGCGGCGGGCATCGGCGTGGCCCGGCGGATGCGACGCGGCGGCGTGCCGGCCGGCCAGGCGTCCGAGGGGGGGCAGGTGCCGGCGATGTCCGTGCTCATCGCCGCCTACAACGAGCGGTCGTGCATCGAGGCCACGATCGAAAGCGCGCGCGCACAGAACGGCCTTGATTTTGAGATCCTGGTGGCGAGCGATGGTTCCGCCGACGGCATGAATGAATTCCTGATCGAGCGCTACGTCCTGCGCGAGACGGGCTCCGCTCCGGGTTGGCCGGTTCTGGTTTCCGAAACCGATCCACGTTTGAAATTCCTGGTGCTGCCCAAGGTGGGCAAGGGTCACGCGTTGAACGCCGTGCTGGCCCGGGCAAAGTTTGACTTGGTGGCGACGCTCGACGCCGACACCTACCTCGTGCCGGGCTCGCTCGCCTCGCTCGCCGCGACGTTCCAGGATTCGCGGGTGGCCGCGGCGGGCGGATTCATTTACATCCGCAATGCGGGAGTCGGTGGACCCTGGCTCGCGCGGTATCAGTATTGGGAATATCTCAAAAACTTCATGTGGCGCGTGGGACTCGTCGAGCTGGACGTCTGCCTTCAGGTGTCCGGCGCGTTTGGCGCGTTTCGCACCGCGACCCTGCGGGAGCTGGGCGGCTTCGATGGCGCCAGCGGCGTGGAGGATTACGAAATCATCTTCCGACTGCATGAGCGCCTGCGGCTCGCGGGTCGCGCGGATCACCGCGTGGAAGTCGCACCCGGCGCGGTGGCGTTGACCGACGGCCCCGAGAACCCGTCGGCGTTCATCGCCCAGCGCACGCGCTGGTTCGCCGGCTTTCTGCAAACGCTGTGGGATTACCGGACCATGGTGGGCGATCGCCGGCTCGGCGCGCTGGGCTGGCTGCTGCTGCCAATCAAGTGCATCGACGCCCTGTTGCCGATCTGGGGAGTACTGTCGCTTGGCATCCTCGTCGCGGCGCTGGCGAGCGGCATTGAGTCGCTCCAAATCACCGCGGCTGCGCTCTTTGGCGGCAAGGTGCTCATCGAGCTGGCGAACGCCGCGATCGTCTGGGCCTGCCACCGGGCCATGTTCGGGGACCGGCATTTCGCGGTGCGAATGTGGCCCTATATCCTGACCGAAGGCCTGGTGTTTCACTGGTTCCGCCAAATTGCGGTGCTCCGGGCCTATGTCCGGGCCTTTAACCGGCGTCAAAACTGGGAACAGCCCCGTTGGCGGGGTGAACCGCCCCCAGCGCAGGGCGTTGGACCCTCAGAAATCCCTTGCAATCTGGCCGGGTCGATTGGATACGTCCCCCCCCGCGCCCGTCGCGGTCTTTTTCCGTAATCGACCTCCTTCCCGCCCCCCGACCCATGAATCTTCTCGATAAAATCAGCCAGGAACAAAAGAAAACTGACGCGAATGCGTTCCGGGTCGGTGACACCGTCCGCGTTCACACCCGGGT
>JAYTXL010000218.1:0-27142 GCA_043742955.1 Verrucomicrobiota bacterium
CGCGCCCACGTCCTATACCGACGTCATGTCCGAACAGGGTGATGGCCGACGCACTTTTTTTCATCAACGCGGAGCCAACGCCCTGTGGAAAGCCGAAGACCTCAACTTTGCCCGAACCAAGGCGCGAATTTTTCATCTCGGTTATTTGCTGCTCCTCGACCAATTGGATATGCCGGACAAAAAATTCGGCACCCGAGGCGCGGCCTTGCTGGCGGCGGCGCAGGCGGCCGGCCTCAAGACCAGCGTCGACGTCGTCAGTGAAGACAGCGATCGATTCACCAAGATTGTCTCCCCGGCCTTGAAGTTTGTCGATTACTGCATCCTCAATGAAATCGAGGCCGGCAAGACCACCGGCTTCAAAATTCGCCGGGCCGATGGCAGCCTCGACACCGTGGCGCTGCGGCATGCTGCCGGCGCACTGCTCCAATGTGGCGTGCGCGAAGTGGTGGTCATTCATTTCCCGGAAGGCGGTTTTGCCCGCACCCGCGATGGCAAGGACTCCTGGCAATCCTCGCTCAAACTGCCGGCCAAATACATCGCGGGAACGGCGGGTGCCGGCGATGCTTTTTGCGCCGGAGTTTTGCTTGGACTACATGAAGGTTGGGACTTGCAGCGCAGTCTGCTTACCGGTGTCTCGGTCGCGGCCGCATCACTCTCCGATCCCACCTGCACGGGCGGCGTCAAGAATCTCGCCGCCGCGCTGGCGCTGGCTAAGAAGTTCAAACCCCGCCCCTCGCTCGACTCCGCGGATTGATCAATGGCGAAGACGCCAGCCGGAAACGCGCCGCATTCTCCGCCGCGTGTTGGCGGCCAATCCTGAAACAAAAATGCGGCGCTCTGCCGAGTCGCCGCTAATTCTGTTGGCTTCCGATCAAGCCCCGCGAAATAAAATGAGCTAGGCGCGTTCCATGTACTTGCCGGTGCGCGTATCGATCTTGATTTTCTCGCCCGTCTTGATGAAGAGCGGGGCCTGGACCGTGATACCCGTTTCCATGGTGACGGCCTTTTGCACGTTGTTGGCTGAATCACCGCGAACGCCATCCGGCGCGTCCTTCACCGTCAGAATCACACTGGATGGAAGTTCGATTTCCACCGCCTTGTCGGATACGAACGTCATCGTGACCAGGGCGTTTTCGATGAGAAAGTTTTTCGCGTCGCCGACAATTTCCGGGGTCACGGTGACGGTTTCATACGTATCCGGGTTGGAAAAGACGTAATCTTCGCCGTCTTTGTAGCTGAATTCCATTTTGACCGTGTTCATCGGCACCACATCAATCTTTTCGGTGGAACTGAAACGCACGTCGGACGATTTGCCCGTCTTGATGCTGCGGATGCTGGCCTGCACAAAAGCGCGCAGGTTGCCCGGGGTGCGGTGCTGGCTGTCGAGCACCACGGCGACGTCGCCGTTGTAATTAATCGCCATCCCTTTTCGAAGATCGTTCGCAGTTGCCATAAAATTACATCGAGGTGCTTTAAACGCCCGCTGGCCGACAATTTCGCAGCCGATGCGGAAGCGGGAAACTAGCGAACCAGCGCCTGATTGCAAGCGTGGATTTTTGGCACAGATTTTGGCCAAGGCTAATCGAGATCTGAGCCAAATGTTTTGTTACCAGAGGAGGGAAGACTTGTTTGTGGAAACAGATCGTTGCGCCAAAAGCCGGCGTTACCCGACCGCTGCACGACACCCTGAGCTAAGGAAACGCTGAACACTACCTAGCCACAAAGACACAAAGAGCCATTTTCCCGAGGCTTTCTCTCCGTGTCCTGCGTGTCTTTGTGGTTAAATCAGCGCTTCCCTAACAAACCAAAGATCAAGTCCTCACGCAGTTGCGACAGCGTTACGTCTCCGCCGGGCCGGAACACAAACACAAACTCATTTCCCAGGCCGTCGAACTGCTGGATTTTCACCGCAAAGCCGCGTAAAACGAAATTCAGCGGGCAACCACCTTGCCGCTTAATCACCCGGTAGAAGCGGCGCGCGCAACAGTCCCGATGGACAACTGAGGACTCCCGTCGCTTCTGCTTACGGCAACACCGCACGGTAAAAGCGGCGACTGAAACTGGCCGCGTTGGTGTCCGTGAAATTGAAGGTGCCGGCCAGCGTGTTGCTCGTGGCCAGGGTCGTCCAGATGGTGTTGGCTGTGAGCAAATCTGCCGTGGCCTGAATCGCATAGCCTACGCCCGGCATGCCCGTGAAACGGAGCGGCACCTGTCCGCTGGCAACGGGCGCGGCGAAATCCAGCCGGGTCTGGGGAAGAAACAGGCCGTAAACGTCGCCATTGGAGAAACTGGAATCCACAAAACTCACCAGCGCAAACAAACGGGAGCCGTCAAATCCCAAGCCACCGAGCGGAATTCTTGTCCCTTGCGAGCCGAAGAGGGAGAACTCGCTGCCGAGCGGCGAGCCTACGCGGCTGAAGAAGCGGTGCTTCAAGCTCGACGTGGGAGAGTCAATCCAGCTCGCGAGGAAAGCCGTCCCATCATAGATGACACCGCCATAGAAAGGCTGACTCCCGGGCGCGGTGGTGATGGGGAACTCATTGCTGACAAACGTGCCGGAGCGCGTCACCAATCGCGCGTAGATGTCGTCAACCGGATCGCTTGGAAAGCCTGGCCCGATGTTCCGATTCCAAACAACCAGGTAATTGATCCCGTCGAAAGCAACGCTGGTGGGGTTGTGGCTGGGTGATGGATTCTGGCTAATCAGAAAGGCACTACCGGGCACTCCCGCTTTGGAAATGAACTTCGCATAAGTGTCATACAATTCGGCTCCACTGACCCGCCGATTTTGCCAGACCGCGAGATAATTGGTGCCGTCAAACCCGATGGACGGTTCGGTCTGATAGCCAGTATCCGCAGCGATCGGTATCTCCGAGCCGAGCTTGGTTCCGGAGGGTGTCACCAACTGGCCATAAATGTCGCCCTCAAGGTGGCCGTTGCGCTCATCCCGCCACACTATCAGATAGTTGCTGCCGTCGAAAACGACATGATTGATGGAGTCGAAGGTCTGTCTCCCGCTGGCTGAACTGACGGCGAACGGAGTCCCAACCAGCCCGCCAGCCCGGCTGATGCGCTGGCCGTAAATGTCGTTGTTCGGGAAATTGGCCGTGTCCTCCCAGACCATGAGGTAGTTGGTTCCATCAAAGGCGACACGGTTCGGCCCTCCGAATCGCCCCGTGTGAATTCTGGAGCCGATCAATGCGCCGGTGCCGGAGACCAACTGCGCGGTGACTTCCTCCTGACCGGCAAAGAGGCCTGAAATGCCAACCAGATAGTTCGTGCCATCATACGCCCAGCCCCCGCCAGCCTCATTGCTGCTGGTGATGGCGATGGGAAACGCGCCGCGCGGCAGGGGACTGATGAATGTCCCGTAAAGATCGCTGGTGGAATCGCGCAAATCGCTCACCGCGAAGTATTGCCGGCCATCAAAAAGGATGTGGGCTAACAGTGGAACCTTCGTGCCTTGCGGCCCAATGACGATGA
Source organism: Verrucomicrobiota bacterium (assembly GCA_043742955.1). Lineage (GTDB taxonomy): Bacteria > Verrucomicrobiota > Verrucomicrobiia > Limisphaerales > JAYTXL01 > JAYTXL01. Next base: position 3,484 of record JAYTXL010000218.1, read on the forward strand.
ATTCCGAGCTGACTGGATTTCCCGAAGCGTCCATGAATCTGCCTTTCAGGTTCACATTCGTGCTTCCCAGCCCGTCAGTCCAAGTGAAGAGGTAATTGGAGCCGTCGAAAGCCACCGCCGGATAGGGTGTGGCTCCCGACGAACTGGCAATGATGACCCGGTTGGTTGAAACCGTCCCCGAAGTGGTCACAAAGCGCGCGACAACATTCCAGAGTCCGCTGTTCGCACCGCCCACTTCGTCATGGAAAGCGACGACATATTTCGTCCCATCGAATAACACCCTCCGGCCGCCCTCGTTCGTGCTGCCATCAATGACAAATGGAGAGCCAAGAGGAGTTCCTGATCGGCTCACAAATCTTCCGGATATGCCGCCGGCGATGTCGTCGCTCCAAACCACCAGATAATTCGTCCCGCCGAATGTCACCGCCGGCGGTCCCGCGCTCGTGACGTTGATTTGGAACTCCGTGCCGACGAGGTTTCCTGAAGGGGCGACAAGCTGGCCATAAACATTCACCGGCCCAGTGCGTGTCACGGGCTGGGTGTCCTCCTTCTTCAAGACAAGATAATTTGCGCCGTCGAAGGCCACGGCACTCCCCTCGCTGTTTCCTATCGGTGAGTTGATCTGGCTGATTTGGAATGATGCGCCAACGGGCACGCCTGCTTTGCTGATCAATTGCCCATAGATGCGAATGTCATCCGACCACGATACCAGGTAGTTGGTTCCGTCGAATGCAACGATGGTCTGGCTTCCGTTCGTGCTGACGAGAATCTGCGCGCCGACGAGCGCGCCGCTCCGCGAAACGAGCTGCGCGGCGACCTGGGACTGGCTGTCGCCGCTGTTGGGAAGCTGCAGGCCGACCAGATAATTCGTCCCGTCAAAGGCCACGCTGGGAAAACCGTGGTCGCGCAACTTGGCATTCGTCGCGATGGGGAAAACGCCCGGAGTGCTGGTCGTTGCCGCGGGCGTCGCGGCGGTGATGGTGAACGTGGTTGCGCTGATGTAAGCGGACAAACCAAGCGCTCCGGGATAACTGTTTGTGTCTTGGGTGACGACCTTCGCAAACTGCAGTGTCGCCGAGTAGCTTTGGCCAGCCATCAGAGCGCCCGCTGGAATCACCACGGCGGCAATTGTGCCGTTCGACACAACGCCACTTCCTGGTAATGGTGTTCGAAACACCGTGCTGCTGTTGGCGTCTTTGATTTTCACCGCAATCAGGTCATTCGTCGTCCCGCCCGTGAACGCATCCCAGGTGAGGGTGAAATTCGTGGCGGGATTAATTGTTTGCGCGGCGGTCAGATTGCTCGCGTGAGGCGTGTTCGGGTAAAGGTTCCCGGACAGGCTGGCCACCAATCCGGCGCGGCTGCCATCGTGCGTGGTGTTGATTGAGAGAGTGTAATTCCCATTGCTATAAACCGCGTCCATCGCGGCTTGGGAGGCGAAGTATTCTGCAAAATCTTTGCCGTCATTATAGGTGTTGGTCAGCGTGCGGGACGCGCCGCCGGGAATCTGCACTGTGGCGCTGATGAGCGTGTTCGTCGCGATGGGAGTGTTCACGGAGCTGTTGAATCTGAAAGGATTGCCAGTCTGGAGGACGGGCGTGCCAGTGCCGGTCTGAAGAAAGTCCTGTCGTTTGGTCACGGTGTAGCTCGTCACATCCGCCGCGCGGCAAAGATGCGAAGGCGACAGCAACAGCAGCGCGGCGACCCAAGCCAGCCAGCGAAATGAAGCGATGTTTTTTTTCATATTAGTGTGACCTCAAGGCGTTCCACCAGTTCCCGCGCCGCCTGTTGCTCCACCGGTTCCACCGCCGGGCGGCGGTGGTGGCTCGTTCGCGTCGAAGACATAGACCACGCCCCAGCGCTGGCACTTGGTGCGGAAGCTGCCGGGGTCGGGCTCGTGGCGGTTGGTGGTGGTCATCGCTCTCCGTATTCCTCACTCATCTGCTTGTCGCCGTGCTCGGGGTTGGGGATGAGCTTGCGGTTCTTCGAGTCCACCACGAAGTCGAGGTATGCGAGGGGAATCTGGCCCAGCAGGTTCGGCACGTTCTCGCCGATGTCCACCACGTTGAAATCCCCGTAGCGGCCTTGCACTTCAAAACGCACGGACTCATAGACCGCGCGCCGCTTCGGGCCGTTGGTGGTCTGCGAGATGACCTCGTCCACCTTCTCCAAGCCGAGGGCTTTGATGACGCTGGGTCTGAGGTAGAGCCGCGTCGCGCCCGTGTCCACGAGCGCCTCGACTTCGACCGTGCGCGGCGCGGCTTGGGACAGCTTGCGCTTGTTCAAAGCCAGGTCACCTTGGTTCGTGAGCTTGAGTTTGACGATGACTTTTCCCATGGCCGAAAGGTGCCTTGGTTTGGAAAGCGCGTCAATGGGGTTCACGACCATGAAATGATGATTGACAAACTATGTCAATGTTTAGTACTGACCCCTTTTTGGTCTCCTCATCTTCCCACACGGCCACACCGGACGGACTGTGGAGCCGTTGGACGAGCGCTGGCGGTGCCGGATGAGCTACCTTCCAATCCGAGCAGGCAGTGCAGGTGGCAGGTGAAGTCGCCAATCACCTTGCGGTCGTCGCCGAGACGCTTGCGCCAAGTGGTGCTTTCGCCGTGCCGGGCCATGTTCCGGCTGAGAATGTTGCAGGCGTCGATTAGCGCGTTATGCGCGGCGGTGCGGCTGGCGTCCATGGCCAGCCGCTCTGCCGGCCCCGGTGCCTGTCGCCAGTCGGTCCGCAGGCGTGCGTAGCGCACGGCGCACCGTGTGAGATTCTCCTTCAGTTCGGCTTCCGTGGTCTGGATGTCTCCCCAGATCTGAATGGCGGTTGCGTAAGTCATGGTTTTGAGCATCTCGGGGGGCGTGCTCAACCCGCAGCGTCATCGCTTTTGCGTGCCGCAAGCAACGTGGCATCGTCGTGATAGGGGCGACGCTCCAATGCTCCGCGCACGGCGTTGAGCAGGGCCACCCCAAAGCCATTTTGCTCATAAGCGCTGTTCAAAGCCACGCTGTCGAAAGGAACCCCGTCAGACGCCAGCGTCAGAATGTCGCCGCTGTTCAAGGGCACAAACCGGTGCTTGGGGCGGAAGGGCACGACTCCGCTGAACCGGGCCGTGAGCCGCCCAGCCGGGTCGCGATCCGGTATGGAAATCAGTTCCGTGGTCAAGCCCGCGGCTCCGGTGCGGGAAACAAAAATCGGGGAATCACCGGTCCAAAAACAGTCTGCACCAGACTTCCCCAGCAGGGCCAGACTTACGGTGGTGGCTGACCCCTTGATGTCATCGGCCAGCGGCGCGCCCAGTTCATCCGCCCACGCTACGAAGCGGGCGGGCAACGCTTCGGCAAATTCGAGCAGGCGATTGACGTGCTGAGTCTCGGGCACGCCTTCGAGGGAGAAATCCTTCGTGAAGTTGTCGCAAACGAACTGGGCTGCGACCCGGCCGAAAGAGGGGCGGCTGTGACCATAGCTGTCGCTTTGCTGGGTCACGCCGTCCGCGACCAACAGGAGCAGAAGGTCAATTTCCCCGGCCGGCAGGATTCGCTTTGCGAACCGGTCTTGGTTTTCGACACGAGTTTTGCCACCCAGGCGCTTCTTGCCGACAATGGTGACTTCGACACTGTGGTAATCCATGTCCGTTTGGTGGTAAATCTTTGGCGCAACTGTGTGCGGCGGTGCGGCTGGCGTCCATGGCCTGGCGTGAATCGGGGACGCTCAAACGCCAATCTGAGCGGAGCCGGGCGTAACGGACGGCGGCCAGTGCCAAGGCTTTGCTCAACTCAGGTGCTGCGGGTGACTGCATCTGCTGCCACAACGTAAACACTTCATCATTGGGCATGGTCTTCGACAGTCCCGAATTTTGAAGTCGTCAATCGCTTTGAAAGGCCAAGCCATTGTTCCTAGTTATCGGGTTCGATATCCATCAGGATGCTATGGGTCCCACCATCGACAAGCTTGCCATTTCTGATCTCGGACGTCACCATGAGTTCGAATTCTAGGCGGTATGGAGGAGTAGGATCTTTAGCACCCCTCGAGAGCGGGAAACGGAGCGTCACTTTTGCTGATTTGCCTGGCGGAGTTTTTTCGAAGGAATAAGCCCCCTTCCCGATCCCGCTGATATCGTTAGAGTAATTAATTTGCAACTGATTCCCCAGTTTTTCTGTTAACACAGCGTAGCAGCGCGGACCCTGCATCCAACTGCTGAGTATAGGCTTCATAGAATTGGTATTTACCAGCGTCAGGGTGAAAACTAGATATGAATCCGAAGTGTTAGCAACCGCAACCTGCCGCACTGACTCGACACGGATAAACAAATCCCCAGCTTGCGTCGAATTCTTGTCTATCTGCAACTGCTTGACCAAGTCTGACTGCGATCCCGCTTGGCCGGCTGGCTTGGCTCCGCCTTCCGGCTTGTCCGGGGTTCCGCTGGTGATGGTATTGGTAATCAGCGCTTCCAAATCCTTCGACTTGGGGATGCGCGCCTTGGCCGCACCGAGAATTTCCGCCGTGTCGGTGGCGATGACTTTCACCGTCACGACAAACTCATCCTTCAGGGCGGTGATATTGCCCAGTATGATCGCGTCCACGCCGGAGAACTGCCCCAGCTTCTTGGCGTTCTCCGGCTCGACCAGGCCGGAGATAGTGAGCTTGTGCTCGGCGAGGATAGTTTTGAGGTTGGCGCGGTCCATCAACGAGAAGCCCGCCCGGTTCATTACCAAGGACACGGAGAACTGCTCCGCAATGAAGCGGCCGAGTTCGCTGGTATTGCCCTGCAAATCCATGAAATCGAGCACGGTAGCTTTCTTGCGATCGGTCTCCTTGAGCGACTTGCTCACCGCAGTGGCCAGCTCGGTCAGTTCCTTGTCGTAGGACTGGGCGTGCAGCAGACCCCCGCCCATCAGCAGAAGGGCAGCCAGGGTGAGGGCAAGCAGGGCGGGGACTTTTTGCATAATGGGGTGGAGCGATGAACTGTCCTTTAACGAAGGGTGAGATTAGCTGGGAGTGTCATTGCGGCAGAAACTGCCAACGCCGGGTTGAGAATGATTTCGCAAGGCGCTCCTTCGCTGCGACTTCAGCAAGGTCGCGGCGAAAATTTGCCCCGGACACTTCCAGGTCTAGCTTCTCCTGCAATTCGCCGGTATCGGCCTTCAGGACGCTGCCGCTAAATTGAAGCTGCGCCGTGATGATGCCCCCGAGTTGGGCATTGGTGGTGAACTGGAGCTGGTAGGAACCAAGCAGCAGCCGATCCGCCACAGCCGGGAGGCCAAGCCGGGCCAACTCCGCGGCATCCGAGCCAAGAAGCTTTCCGAGCACTCCATCCGCTGCGGAAGCGGGAGTGAACAGGTTGCCAGTGGCCTTGACACGCTCCGCAGGAAACACCGCAGAGAGCTGTGTCGCGAATGTTTCATCCAGCCGTCCTTCGGGATTCATCACACCCACAGCCAGCGCGAGCTTGCCGGGGCCTTTGAGAGTGGGCATGGGCCGGAGATGGCGGGCGATGTATTCGCGACGCTGGGTTTCGGCCAGTTGGCGGGCCTGTTCCTCCGCTTCCATCCGCGCACGCTTTTCATTAGCAGCCAAAGCGACGCGCTCCTTTTCGGCTTCCGCACCCAGCCGGATTTTTTCGACCCGGTCGCGCTCCGCTTTTTCGGCATCGGCAACCGCTTGGCGTTCCTTCTCGGCCTGCTCCTGCCGGCGTTCACCCTCGGTCTTGAGGGCAAGCAAGTAGTTGGCGCGTTTTTCCTGTTCGGCGAAGCGGGCAATAATTCGGTTTTTGATCTTGCCGTCGGCGACCGCCTGCAACTCCCGGTTGGACTGGTCGAAACCCGGTGCGGCCCAAAGATGAAAGCCCTCCTCCTCGGAACCGGAATACCAGACCTGCGGCTCGCCTTGGTTGTTGAACCATTGCAGGGTCTTCCAGTCCGACGTGATTTCCTTCTGCTCAATGGAGCGGGTCAGCATTCCACCAAATACTTTCCCGCTCTGCCAGGCCATTTGCTTGACGTGCTGAGGAAAAGCCATCTGCACAACGAGCAGGCCGAAGAGTAACAGCAATTGAACCGCACGAACGCAGGGGTAGATGCGTTTGCAGAACTCACTGAAACCGCAGGCTGGAAGCGTCACCCAGCAGGCCAGCACCAGCAGCAACAACGGAAAGGCTCCCGGCGAACGCCAGATGGGAAATAACGTGACGAAGATGCCTAGTGAAAGGCCGTTGAAGACCACGGATTTAATGAAATCAAGCCACTCCTGCAGTTCGTTCACCACATTGGGAAACAGCACCTTCAACCGCCGCCAGATCAGAAACACAGGGGTCAACAGGAGTAACTCTGCTGCCACGAGGAGAACAATCCAGACGACATACGTGCCATAGAGCCAGCCGACCGGCGCGTTGAAGAACAAGCACGGGACAATCACGACCAACGGAGCGGCTGCCGCAATGGCGAGGCGGATGCTCCACAGTTTCACTTGATTGAAGTAGCCAAGCACGGCCGCCTTCACCGCAGCGAGAGCCATCAAGCCGAGATTGGCGGCCAAGCGGAAGCCCTCCTTAACCAGGTCAAAGAATCCATTCATAGTCAGGGCTTCCGTTTCTCAAGGCGCTCATTCACCGAGCGCAAGGAATCCGCCAAGGAACCGAAGACGCCACGTTCAATGGGCGGGGCGGGTTCTGGCTTCGGTGTCATTGTCGACAAGAGCAACTTCGCTTGCTCAGGGGAGAGCTTCGTGATTTTGGCCTGCTCTTCTTCCGACAGGCCAGCCATCGCGGCGGCCATTGCATGGCGTTCCTCCGGGGTGGCACTTTGCAACCAAGTCAGGAATGCGGCCAAGTCGTCCGGGGGCATTTTCAACAGGCCCTCCATCACCGTGGCCGTCTCTTCCTCGCTGCCCTCCACGTCAATGACGCGCGGGTGCTTGGCGGTGTTGCCCTTGGCATAGTCGCCATTGAGCAAACGCCGGGAGATTTCAGAAGGCGCATCCATCGCCACCTCCCAGAGAAATGCCTTCAGGGGAGTGTTGGTAAGTTGCGGCTCCTTGGTGGAGATGTAGGCGGCCAAGCCATTCAGCGCTGCTTCAATGGCGAGCTTCTTGGGGCGGCTCAACGACAACGCCTTCTGACCGATGCTCGTTTCCATCAATCGAGTGTATTGCGGCTCCATCATCCGCCTCGCATAACCGGACGCGAAGGTGACAGCCGCTTTGTGCAACTTTGGGTTGGCCAGAATTTCTTGGATGTTCATTCCTGATTTCCCATTAGGCGAGGATGGGCCAGACGGAGTGCTGTGTCAAAAGCGAAATGCCGTCAGCTTTTTTCCGTTGGCTAAAAACGCCTGGCCAGAATGCGCAATGTGATTTCGTTCGTATATTTCTTGGGGGCCAGCACAGCTTCTCCGCCGGCATGTTTCACTTGCTCACGCTGCGCAATTTCGCCTGTCAACCCATCCACCCACTCCACGCGATAATTCCCCTTCGGCAAATCCAGCGTGAGATTCGCATTCGTGCCACCCTTGAAATAAAGCGCGTACTGCCGGCCCGGCTCGGCCAGGGCGCGAACACGGGCATCCGAGGCCACGCCGGATTTGATGAAGGATTTGTCCGGTTTCATGCGCACGAAGTCCAAGCTGTTGAGGAAATCCTTGAGCACCTTCATCTGCTTGCGGAAGGTCGGATTGCCGCCGCCGGGCTGATTTGACGGATAAACCCGAATTCCGAAGTCGCGGCGGCGCAGCCGCCGGGTAGCACAGGCAACCTGCCTGTGCCGGGCGGCTACCAGCCGCCCGGAACGGAGAAGTGCCTCCGGCAGTTTTGGTGCGGCTCTGCCAAGTCAACGCTTCCCGCCTTCCGCCCGGCTGGTAGCCGAGCGAAACGGGCTGGTAGCCCGTTCCACCCAGTTCAAATTCGGAGATCGGGATAAACAAACGTGCCGTCCTCGTCGCCCACCGTGAACGAATAGTCGAGGTGGTTGTAAAGCCCGCCGCCCGCGAGCATAAACTCCCACGCCTCCACCCGGTAAGGCAGATCGTTGGTGCCCTTGAAACCGGTCTCGTGGTCGCCGATGACTTTGTTCAATGAATAATTCAGCCCGTCCTGCGCCAGCGCGTCGAGATACTTCACGTAATCGAAGTCGGCGTTTAGCACCGCACCATAATGCTCCCCCGAGGTGATGAGCACCGTCGGCTGGCCGCGCCAGAGGAAGTAGTGCGGGTTTTACGGATGCAGGGAAATGGGGGCCGCAGCGTGAGCAGATGGCACCAACAAGACAACTGGGGCCAAAGCCGCAGCGATGATCTGCCGGAATGACTTCATGCCGCGTTGAATAGCAGGTCTGATGATGCGGCACAATGCTCACCTGCGTCGGTTAGGATTTTCCGGCGCGACGCCGAAAATGACCCGCGCGACGCGGGTGCTACCCGGGGATCAAATTCGAAGAAAGATCTTCCGCCGATACATCCAGAACAGCAGCAACCAGAAGACGAATAGGGTAGCTGCCCCGTGGAGGAACGGTTCGTAGGGTGCGCCCATTAACTTGAAAGCCTCCTGACCCAAGTGAGTCTTAAGCGCCTTGGCAATGAAACTGTCGAACAGGTGGGCGATACAGTACGCGGCAATCGAGTTCATGCCGATGACCATAAGCGGAAACGCCCAGGCGCGCCGTTGCCACCGATCCACACTCAGGTAAAACCCGGCCAGCAAAAGGAAACACCAGCCGCCGCTGAACAGCACCCAACTCGGAGTCCAGATGCGCTTCACGACCGGGCAGAGACCGAGCGCCCCAACTAGCCAACCCGCCGCGAGCGAGCCCAAGCCCGCGATAACGAGCCATTGCACCTTCGCCTGGGGCAGGCCCTTGCTCCGCAACACATTTCCGGCGATCAGGCCCAGGATCATTGTGCCCAGCGTGGGAATGAAGCTGAGCGTCGTGTAACCGCCCCCATTGAACTCGAAAGGTTTTTCGCGCGGAAATAAATTCAACCACCACCTGTCAAAATTCCAAGCCAGGTTGCTGTTTTTGTTCCAGTGCGCCGCGAGACCGGTGAGGCGGTGGTCCGTGAGCCACGCCTCCTTCACGCCAACCTTGGCGTAATCAAAGTCCGCGCCGGGCAGCGGATGCCAGGCGAAGGCCACCCCATAGCCAATGAGGAGAACCCCGAGCGCAATCCACTGATCTCGCGCCGGACGAAGGCCAAGGACAAAGAGGAATATGTAGCCGAGACCGATCTGGGACAGCGTGTCCTCGAAGGTCCAGTTGGTGCCCGACCGACCGGTCGAGCGCAGGAACACGCCGAGCAAAATGAGCGCGAACGCCCGCCCAACCGCATGCCAGGTCATGTGTGCTGCCGACTGCCCCTTCGCTGCGCGACTGGCGATCGAATAGGGCAATGCAACCCCCACGAGAAACGAAAATGACGGCTGGATCAAGTCATGCAACGAACAACCAATCCATTCGACATGTGATTGGTGGTAGGCGAGAAATTGCCAGCAGGATTTCCAGGTCGAATCGTCCGGCAACGCAGTGGCCACCGCCCGGAATCGCAGCACCTCGGCCATCATCAGGAGCATCACGAAGCCGCGGTAGGCATCCACGGACGAGAGACGCGACGGCGGGGAGGGCGCGGAGGCGGAGGAATTCATTCCCGTTGGATAGCAAACTCAGGGTCACGAAACAAGCCCTGGGGGGAACGATTTCCCAGCGTCTGCTGGCGGCGCACCCAGGAAGCCATGATTACACCGGACGGGGCGCGGAGCGACAGCCTAAGTCAGCTGTGAACGAGCGGCAAAGATCGATGAAAGTTTCTTCCTGCAAGCCCAACCGCCGTCCCCGCCAGAGCAACACCCCCCAGTTGCGTTTGAGTTTGCGACGGCCGAGCGGAAGCGAGACGAGCGTCTGCTCCGCCAATTCCTTTTGCGCTATCCACGGAGCCAGCACGCCCACGCCCAAGCCCAGTTTGGCCAGCTCCTTGATGGCTTCCATGCTACCCAAATCCATGACCGTGTTGAGCACCATGCCCTCCTGCCGAAAGTAATCCTCGATCAAGCGGGAAGTATAGCTGCCCTTGTTGTAGAGGATGTAGTTCTGCTTCGGAATCTCCTCGCGCTGCACCTGCCCAGCCAAGGCCCACGGGTGCATGGGGCCAACCAAAAACTCCAATTCATCAGTGAACAGCGGCCGAAACTCAAATTGATCTTCGTGCCGGGGTTCGAGCGTGATGGCCAAATCCACCCGGTTCAGCCGCAACATTTCCATCGCTTCCTGAGCGTCCTCAGGTTCAATGCTGAGCAGGCTTTTGGGAAAGCTTTCCTTAAACTCCCGCAAAACGGCCGGCAAAATATACTGGCACGCGGTGGTGCTCGCGCCAATCCGCAATCTCGTCTGGCCCCATTTTCCCAAATGCTCGAGCGCCGTCCGGGCCGCGCTCATCTCGGCCAAAATCTTGCTGGTGTGATGGAGTAACTGCTCGCCAGCCTGCGTCAGCGCGACTTTTTTGCCCACTTTGTCCAAAAGGCGACAGCCGGCGTCACGCTCCAGCGCTTTCATCGAATGGCTCACGGCTGACTGCGATAAATGGAGATGCTTGGCCGCAATGGTGAAACTGCCCGTGCGGGCCAGCGCCGCAAACGCCCGAAGTTGGCGGCTGTCGAGCGGTTGGCTCATAAATGAATCCCGTTCATGCTTTCCATGCATCTCCTACAGCATTCGCCAAGCCAGCTTCGCGGATCAACGCAGCCTCCACCTCCCTGACATTCAGGGGATGCGCAGGTGACCAAAACGCAACACCTGCCGGATTCTCTGACGACCGCCGGACCGGTAAACTGGCACGGGTAGCCCCGCCCCCTCCCGACTTGACTCGTGGCATCGGTGCGATACCGATCCGACTGCCCCAGCAGCGCACCCGCCCCAGCCAACGCTAAACCGGATGCATGAAATCCGTTCATTGGTCCCATGAACAGATAGAATCCATTCCCACCGGCAATGGCATCGACCTAGCTACCGTGGAATGAGCACTGAACCGCGGTGCCAGAAACAAGTGAAAGCAGCCATCATCGCTCCGCAACGGTCCGCCATGAACTTGGTGCGGGTGGGTTTTGTACCGTTGACCGATGCTGCGCCACTGGTGATGGCGCAAGAACTGGGTTTGTTCGCCAAATATGGCGTGGCGGTCAACCTAAGTCGCGAACTCGGCTGGGCCACGGTGCGGGACAAGATTATTAGCGGTGAACTGGACGCTGCGCACGCGCTCGCCGCCTTGCCCTTCGCTGCCAGCCTGGGTTTGGGGTCTATGAAGTGTGACTGCGTCACGGGCATTGTCCTCAATCTGAACGGCAACGCTATCACGCTCTCGCGCGAGCTCTGGCTGCGCGGCGTGCGGGACGCTAAAACATTGCGGGCTGAGATCGACCGCTGCCGCGGCAAGAAAATCTACACCCTCGGCGTCGTGTTCGCCTTTTCATCGCACAATTTACTCCTCCGCCAATGGCTGGCCACCGGCGGCATCGATCCCGACCGCGATGTCCGGATCGTGGTGGTGCCCGCCCCGGCCATGTTTGAAAACCTCAAGTCCGGCAATCTCGACGGCTATTGCGTCGGAGAACCCTGGAACTCGGTGGCGGTGCAGTCGGGCCAAGGCTGGTGTGCGGCGACCAGTAATCAGCTGGTGCCACGCCACCCCGAAAAGGTGCTCATGGTCCGCCGCAGCTTCGCCGAACGGAGAAGCGCTGAGCATGTGGCATTGGTGGCCGCCCTGATTGAAGCCTGCGCATTTTGCGACCAGCCGGAGAATCGCGCCGCCGTCATCGCGACGCTCGCGCAGCGTCGTTATGTCAATGTCTCCCCCGCCTGCCTGCGGGGTGGCTTGCTCGGCCAATTCGACGCCGGCCCCGGCCGGGTCGAATTACTCCCCGACCTTCAGATATTTTCGGAGGGAGGCGCGAATGAACCGACGGCGGCCAAAGCCGCCTGGGTGATCCGCCAACTGCCTCTGCGGGACAGCGACCCGGCGATGGCCTCCGCTCACGAAGCCCTGTTGGCGAAGGTCTTTCGCGCCGATATTTTTCAGCAAGCCAGTCAACTCGTCGCCACCCTTCCATCAACCAAAATCAAAACCTATGAAGAAACCGTACTTGCCTCCTAATCTAAACCGCCGCCGCTTCCTCGGCCAGACATTGAAAGGCTTCAGCCTGGCCGCGCTCTTCAACGGCCTGCCCAAGGGCTGGGTCGGCACCGCCTACGCAGGCGATGCGCCGGAGACGACCAAGCTCCGTTGTGGCATCATTGCGCTGACCGATTGCTCGCCGCTGGTCATCGGGGCGGAAAAGGGGTTCTTCAAAAAGTACGGCCTCGAGGTCACCATCGCCAAGGGGGCGAACTGGGCCGCCATCCGCGATTCGCTTTCCTCGGGCGACAACCAGATGACGCACATGCTCCTCGGCATGCCCATCGCCTCCACGATGGGTCTGCTCGGCTCACCCAAAAAGCCGATGGTGATACCGTGGCTGTTAAACCGCAACGGCCAGGCCATCACGCTCCGGTCTGACTTGAAGGGCAAAGTCGGCGCCGACCCGAAAGCGTTGAAACCGTTCGTTGAGAAGGCCAAGAAACTGGGCGAACCACTGACCTTCGCGATGACTTTTCCGCCCGGCACGCACGCCATGTGGATGCGCTACTACCTCGCCGCCGGCGGGATCAATCCAGACAAGGACGTTTCGCTGATCACGATTCCACCCGCGCAGATGGTCTCCAACATGAAGATCGGCAAGATGGACGGCTTCTGCGTGGGCGAACCGTGGAATGCGCGGTCAATCGCGGACAAGATCGGTTTCACCTCGGTCACCACGCAGGACATCTGGAAAGATCACCCGGAGAAGGCCTGCGCCTTCACCGCTGAATTCGCCGAGAAAAATCCCAAGACCGTCAAAGCGGTGCTCAAGGGATTACACGAGGCCAGTGTCTGGCTCGACGACCTGGGCAACCGTCCAGAGCAGTGTGACATCGTCAGCAAACCGAACTTCATCAACTGCGACAAAGACATCATCCTCGGCCGGTTGCTGGGCAAATTAGACTACGGCGATGGGCGCACGCTGCAGGACGAGTTCTACATGCACTTCAGCAGACGCAACTGCAATTTTCCGCAGCCCAAATTCTGTAAATGGTGGCTCACCCAGTTTCGCCGCTGGGGCATGGTGCCAACCGCGCCTGACTACGAGGGCGTCGCCAAGCAGGTCATGCGCGGTGACATCTACGCCGAGGCCATGAAGGAAATCGGGGTCAGCGATCGGGCCCAAGATGACTCCGGCTGGGAGATGTTCGACGGCGTAAAATTCGATCCGAAGAGCGACCTGGAGAGCTATGCGAAAGGCTTTGCGGTAAACTCCCTCAAACATTGATTCAATCCCGCCACCCATCCAGACCTCCTCTCCCCGCTGCCAAGAAGCGGGGGGAGGCCGGGGTGGGGCAACGAAGCACGGAACCACCGACCCATGAACGAATCCAAACTTAAGCAGCTTGATTGGTTACTGCTGCCGCTGCTCGGCGCGCTGGTCTGCCTCGGGCTCTGGCATGCGCTGGCCGGAAAAAGGGTTTATGCCCTCAAGACACAGGCCAGCGGCCTCGAGGAAATCCACGCCGGACTGGCACCGCTCCTGCCGGCGGGAGAGGCGACGTGGAAAACTCTCCAGCCCGCGTTGGCAGCTGGACGTTTCGAGCAGATCAAGAACCTTCCCGACGGCCTCAAGCTTTGGGAAACCATCCTGCCCCTCCTGGAAGAAAAGCGCGTCGGCCTAATCCCGGCCCTGCCCAATGTCCGGGAAACCTGGCAATCCAGCCGGCCGTATATTGTGGAACCCTTTGCGAAGCGCGGTGAAATGGATCAAGGCATCCTGCGCTTCACCTGGTATTCGCTGATCCTTGTGGCCAAGGGTTACACCCTGGCGTTGCTCATCGGCACACCCATTGGATTCTTCCTCGGACTCTCCACCACTTTCAGCAAGACCTTCGATCCGCTGATTCAGGTATTGCGTCCCGTCTCGCCGCTGGCGTGGCTGCCGTTGGGCTTGGTGCTCTTCCTGGGCGCGGGGAAACAGGCCAGCGAATTGGGTGCCCTCTTCACCATTGCCATCTGTGCAATGTGGCCGACGGTGCTAAACACTGCGGTGGGCGTACGAGCGGTGCCGCAGGATTTCCTGAACGTGGCCAAAGTCCTCAAATTGTCGCGCCGCAAGACGCTTTTCAAGGTGCTCATTCCCGCGACCTTGCCCTACATGTTCACCGGCTTCCGATTGAGTCTGGGAATTGCCTGGCTCGTCATTGTGGCGGCGGAAATGCTGACGGGCCGTCCGGGCGTCGGGGGCTTTCTCTGGCAGGAATACAACTCGCTCATCTACGAGCACATCATTCTTTGCATCCTGACCATCGGAATTGTTGGTTTTGTACTCGACCGTTTAATGAGCGTGGTGGAGCGACGGTTTAAGACCGCCTGATGCCAGCTCTGAACGCAACCAGTGAACCTGCCTTTCAGGATTAAACCGACCCTTACAATTGACTGATTACGGATTCATCAAACATGGCTTTTCTCGAACTTAAAAGCGTCCGCAAGGGCTTTGGTCCAAACGCCCACCGCACTGAGGTGCTGCGAGATATCAATCTACAAATTGAGAAAGGAGAGTTCGTCGCCATCGTTGGTTACTCTGGCGCGGGCAAGACGACCCTGATCTCGATGATCGCCGGCCTCATCCAGCCAGACTGTGGCTCGATCACGTTGAATGACTTGGAAATCACCGCCCCGGGGCCGGATCGCGGCGTCGTGTTCCAGAACTACTCACTGCTGCCCTGGCTCAATGTTTACGAGAACATCCAGCTCGCCGTGGATCAGGTGTTCCCCAACTGGACCCCCGCCAGAAAGCAGCAGCACATCGACCAGTATATCGCGATGGTCAACCTCACCCCGGCTCGGGACAAAAAGCCCGGTGAACTTTCGGGCGGCATGCGCCAGCGGGTTTCCGTGGCGCGCGCATTGGCGATGGATCCGCAGATCCTCTTGCTGGATGAACCGCTCAGCGCGCTGGACGCCCTCACGCGCGCCACGCTCCAGGACGAAATTGAGCGCATTTGGGAGCAGAATAAGAAAACCGTTTTTCTCATCACCAACGATGTGGACGAAGGCATTCTCCTCGCCGACCGCATCATCCCCTTGAGCGCTGGCCCCAACGCGACGCTCGGGCCGTCCATTCCCATAAATCTTCCGCGGCCCCGTGACCGCAAGGCCATCAACCACGATCCACAGTTCCGGGAAATTCGCCGCGAAGTGATCAGCTACCTGCTGGGCGTTGGTGGCCGAAAGCAAAACACGCTCACCAAAAAACTCTTCCTGCCCGACATCGAGCCGGAAGATTTGAGCATCCCGCGCAATGAATTCGCTCCACGTCGCGGACCCATTCGGCGTCAGGAAATCAAACGCGAGACCGTGGAAATAAACCCATGAGTGAATACCTAACCCTCTCCCGATTGACGAAGATTTATCCGTCGCCCAAAGGTCCGGCAATCATCGTCAAGGACTTTGATCTCTCGATCAAGAAAGGCGAGTTTGTCTGCCTCATCGGTCACTCCGGCTGCGGCAAATCCACCGTGCTCTCGATGGTTGCCGGTCTGAACGAGATCACCGGCGGCGGCATTTTTCTCGCCGGCCGCGAACTGAATGGCCCCGGACCGGACCGGGGCATCGTTTTCCAGTCGCCCTGTCTGCTTCCCTGGCTGACGGCGTTTGAAAACGTAATGCTTGGCGTGGACCAGGTGTTCTACACGGCGAGTGCCGAGGAGCGCCATCAAATCGCCGAATACTACCTGAGCGTGGTCGGACTGGCCGAATCGATGCACAAACGGCCAGCCGAGTTGTCCCAAGGCATGCGCCAGCGCGTCGGCATCGCCCGTGCCTTCGCGCTGTCCCCCAAAATGCTCCTGCTCGACGAACCTTTCGGCATGCTCGACTCGCTCACGCGTTACGAACTCCAGCAGGTGCTCATCGAGCTGTGGCGCAAGGACCAGAAGACCGCTTTGATGGTCACTCATGACGTGGATGAGGCGTTGTTCCTCGCTGATCGCATTGTCATGATGACCAATGGCCCTGAAGCCGAGGTCGGGGATATTCTAAAGGTGCCCTTCCCGCGACCGCGCGAGCGCAAGGCCGTGATGGAGCACCCGGATTATTACAAACTGCGCGAGCATCTCATCACGTTTCTTGAAATCCACGCGCACCGGCATCCAGCCAGATCGCCCACGCCCGCCCCGTCCGACTCCATTCACCTTGATCCGCCATCGCCCCCGGCGGGGCCTGCCACCCACACATCGCAGCGCCTCGAAATTGAAAGCGCGCTGGTTCGGGCCGACTGATCGTTCCTTAATTCAACCCCAAGACCCAACCGAAATGAACATCAAACCAACCCCAAAATCCACCCTCACCACAAGCGCCTTGTTGCTCGCCGCCGTCACGACCGCAGCAGCTCAAAGCTACGTCACCAGCCCGGCCCCCAGCCCCGGCTATTTCAACGAATGGCTCCGCAAACAGGACGTGTACAATTCGGCTTGGGATGTCGGGATGCAACTGCGCTTGCGCTACGAGGCGAAGGACAATTTTTTCTCGGGCGCGGGCGACTTTAAGAAAATCACCGCCAATCCGGACAACTCCTACACGATGGAGCGCCTCAAGCCGCGCGTCGGCTACACCGCCGAGTGGTTCAGCATCTTCGTGGAAGGCCGCGGCAGCTACACCACGGGCGATGACCGCAACCCGAATCCCGAATCCGACGGCCCAATGGATTTGCACCAGGCCTATGTTACCCTCGGCAACCATAAGGAATTTCCGCTGTCGCTGAAAGTGGGGCGGCAGGAGTTGAGCTACGGCGAGGAACGGCTGGTCGGCGCGTTTGACTGGAACAACCTCGGCCGCACGTTCGACGCCGCGAAATTGCGCTGGCAGAACCCGTGGTTCGCCGCCGACTTCTTCACCAGCCGCGTAATCATCCCCGATGACAACGGATTCAACACGTCGAACGACTATGATTGGTTCTCCGGCATGTACGCCACCTCGAAGCTTATTCCGAAACAAACCACCGAGCTGTATTTCCTCTCGCGCAACACGGCAACCGGCTCACCGACCGTGAACGGCACAGGCCAGCCGGCTTTGCTCAACGGCCCGTCGCCGCGCGACATCTACACTCTCGGCACGCGCTGGAAGTCATTGCCCGGCGAACTGGCCGGCTGGGACTACACGGTGGAAACCGCGTACCAATTCGGCCACTTCAATGATCCCACCGCCGGCGTGCCTGTGAAATCACTCAAGCACGAGGCGTACATGGCCAGCCTGCAAGGCGGTTACACCTGGACGCAAAGCAAGTTCACGCCGCGCGTCGGTCTGGAATACAACTACGCCAGCGGCGACAGCAATGCCAAGGATGGAACGCACGGCACGTTTGAAAACTTGTTTCCGACGAACCACAAGTTTTACGGCTTCATGGACACCGCCTCGCTCCAAAACATTCACAATTTGCGACTGACCAGTTCGATCAAACCACTGCCGCGCCTGACGCTCACCGGGGACTTTCACATGTTCTGGCTCGCGGACACGCACGACAGTTTCTACACCGTGGCCGGTGCCCAGCGCGGCACACTCAGTTCAAACATTGGGGATCATAAAGGCTACGGCATCAACCCCACCTACGGCAACTACGTTGGATCAGAAGTGGATCTGACGGCCACTTACGTGTTGTGCAAAAACGCAACCTTACAGGGCGGCTTCGGTCACTTCTTCGTGGGCGATTACATCCAGCAATCGCTCTCCGCACCAACCGTCGGCTCCAAAGATGCCAATTGGATGTATGCGCAACTGATCCTAAGCTTTTAGCTCCGCCTTAAGGGGTTTTCCGTTTCATTCCGCCCCACGGCGAAGCGTCCACTGACGGACCGTTTCGTCGTGGGCGTCTCGATTCTTCCCAGGTGCTTCCAGTAGCGTGGGGGTGATGGGGGGGGGGTGACCAGCAGCACGCAGTTTGCCGGTGACAATCCCCGTCCACTCCGGTATTTCAACTGGCCACATTATGACCCTATCATGGCGTTCACTTTTCGTCTTTGCCGGTTCGCTGCTGGCTTTCTGGCACATTCCTTCCGTCGGCGCGGCGGAAACCAAGTCGGTGGCGAAAGAACCCGCCGCGCTGAAGGTGCTGTTCCTCGGCGACAGCGCCGGGCATCAGCCCGCCGAACGCTTCAAGATTCTCCAACCGGTGCTCGCGGCGCGCGGCATCGAACTGACGTACACGGACAAGCTCGAAGACCTCAATCCCGCCACGCTCGCGCGCTACGAAGCCCTGGCCATTTACGCAAATCATACCAAAATCACGCCGGAACAGGAAAAAGCGCTGCTGGATTTCGTGGCCGGCGGCAAGGGTTTCGTGCCCATTCATTGCGCCTCGTATTGCTTCCTAAATTCCCCCGCGTATATCGAACTGGTCGGGGGCCAGTTCCAGAGCCACGGCGGCGGAGTATTCAAAGAAACGCTCGTCAACCCGACCCATCCGGTGATGGCCGGCCGGAAGGCAATTGAAAGCTGGGATGAATCGTACGTGCACACCAAGCACAATCCGAACCGGCTGGTCCTCGCCGAGCGGCGCGACTCTCAAGGCAACGAACCCTACACCTGGGTGCGCAACCACGGCCAGGGCCGGGTCTTTTACACCGCCTGGGGCCACGACGCGCGCACTTGGTCGAATCCCGGTTTCCAGGCACTCATCGAAAACGGCCTCCGCTGGGCCGCCGCCGGCACGCCCGATTTGAAACCGCACTCCGGACTCAAACCATTCGAGCATGTCGAAACCACCGACCAGCTTCCCAACTACGTCGGATCCCACAAACTCGGCGCGCCCATCACGACCATGCAGAAGCCGCTCTCCCCCGAGGAATCGGCGAAACACCTCGTCACGCTGCCGGGCTTTGAAGCGAAGCTCTTCGCGTCCGAACCCTTGCTCAAGAACAAACCCATCTGCATGGCCTTCGATGAACGCGGACGCTTGTGGGTCGCCGAGACGGCGGATTATCCCAACGACTTGCAGGAAACGGGTGCGGGCAATGACCGCATTGTCATACTTGAAGACACGAACCACGACGGCGTCGCTGACAAACGCACGGTCTTCGCCGAGAAATTAAGCATCCCGACCAGCATCACGTTTTGGAATGGCGGCATCATCGTTTCACAAGCCCCGGACACCTTGTTTCTGAAATCCAGCAAAGGCGATGATCAAGCCGACGTGCGGCAGGTGCTCTTCAGCGGCTGGGGCACCGGTGACACCCACGCGGGGCCGAGCAACATCCGCTGGGGCTTCGACAACTGGATCTGGGGTGTCGTCGGGTACTCCGGCTTCAATGGCAAGGTCAGCAGCGACTCTCATCGGTTCACAATGGGCTTCTTCCGTTTCAAACCCGACGGCTCGAAACTCGAATTTGTCCGCAGCTCGAACAATAACACCTGGGGCTTCGGCTGGAGCGAGGACGCCATCGCCTTCGGCTCGACGGCAAACGGCAACCCTTCGATGTACATGCCGATTCCAAACCGATACTATGAGGCGGTCAAAGGCTGGTCGGCCGCGCGCGTGGATTCCATCGCGACCAGCACACAATTTTTTCCGATCACGGAAAAGGTGCGCCAGGTGGATGTGCATGGCGGCTACACCGCGGCGGCGGGGCACGCGCTCTACACGGCGCGCAGTTTCCCCAAGGAATATTGGAACCGCGTCGCCTTCGTGGCCGAGCCGACCGGCCATCTGGTTGGACAGTTCGTGCTGGAGCCCAACGGTGCCGATTTCGTTGCCCGCAACAGCAAGAATTTCCTTGCCAGCGACGACGAATGGACCGCGCCCATCGCGGCCGAGGTCGGCCCAGACGGCGCGGTCTGGGCGATTGACTGGTACAATTACATTGTCCAGCACAATCCCACACCCACCGGCTTCAAGACTGGCAAACGCGGCGCTTACGAGACACCCTTGCGCGACAAGACTCACGGCCGGATCTACCGCATCGTCCATTCCGCCTCGAAACCGTCGAAGCTGCTAAACCTCGCGAAAGCCACGCCCGCCGAACTCGTCGCGACGTTGAAGAATGACAATCTGCTCTGGCGCATGCACGCGCAGCGATTGCTCGTCGAGCGCAAGCAAACCGACGTGGCGAACGACCTGGTAAAGCTGGTGCGCGACCACAGCGTGGATGAACTCGGCCTCAATCCCGGCGCGCTGCATGCCCTCTGGACGCTGCAAGGCCTGGGCGAAATTGATTCGGGCTACAAGCTGGGGCACGGCGCGGCGCGCGCGGCGCTAGAACATCCGTCCGCCAGCGTTCGCCGCGCTGCGTTGACTGTGCTGCGGCAGGATTTTCCGGCGCTGCTGGCGATCCCACTGTTGAAGGACAGTGATGCCCAAGTCCGACTCGCCGCGTTTCTTGCGCTGGCGGATTTGCCGGCCAACGAAGCCGCCGGTGCCGCGATTTTCGCGGCGCTTAAGGACGTGACAAATTCCAGGGACAAATGGATTTCCCATGCGGCGACGGCGGCGGCCGCAAAACAAGATGCAGGTTTCCTGAAGGCCGCCTTGACCAGCGTTCCCCGTGCCCCCGTGGCCGAAGCGCCCCCGCCGGCAAATCTGATTTCCAATTCCTCATTTGAAAATGAGACCGCCGGAAAGCCCCTGGATTGGACAGTGCGCACCTACAACGGCAAGGCCGAGCACAGCTTGAGTGACCTCGCCCACACGGGCGCGCGCAGCATCCGCATCGAATCCAAGGAAGGCTCGGACACCAGCTGGTTTGTCCGGGTCAAACTGCAACCCAACAGCAACTACCACCTTTCCGCGTGGATCAAGACCGAGAACCTCAAGGGGGCGGCCGGCGCGCTCCTCAATTTGCACGAAGCACAGGATATCGCCGGCGCGCGGACTCCGGCGGTGACCGGCACCAAGGATTGGACGCGCGTGGAGACATTCTTCAACAGCGGCCCGAATGAAACCCAGACCATCAACTGCCTCTTCGGCGGCTGGGGCCAAGCCACCGGGGTTGCCTGGTTCGATGATATTCAACTCCTTCAAACGAGCTCGGGTGGTCCGCTCGTCGGCGTGCCTGCGGAACTCGCCACCGTACTGCGCCTCGTCACCGGGCATTATGCCGCGCGCGTGCCCGTCGAGTCCGTCGTGCCGACCCTGCTTGCGCTCAACAGCGCTTCCCCTGCCCTCGCGCTGCCGATCCTGGATGGTCTCGCCACCGGCTGGCCCAAAGGTACCGCGCCCAAAATCGACGCCCGGGATGAAGCCAGGCTCGTCACCCTGCTCAATTCCTTGCCCAACGAAGCGCGCGGCCGGCTGGTCACGCTGGCCGACCGCTGGGGCCGGCGCGAAATGTTTGCTGCCGAGGTATCCGCGATTACCAGGAATCTGCGCGGGCAGGTCATCGATGGACAGGCGGAGACCGCCGTGCGGGTTGGTGCCGCGCGACAATTCGTCGCGTTGGATGACCGCGCGGAATCCGCCCGGCTGATTTTAGCGCAGCTCGCACTCACCTCGCCCCCAGAATTGTCCAAGGGCTTCATCGGCGCGGTCGCCGAAAGTCACGAAGCCATGACCGGCAGCTTGATGCTCGAAACCTGGGCCAAGCTTACCCCCACGACGCGGCGCGCGGCCATCTCGGCTTTGCTACGTCGATCGGAATGGATTACCGCCCTGCTCGATGCGGTGGAGCACGGCGCCTTAAACCGTACTGATGTGGCCGTGGAGTATTGGGGCCAGTTGAAATCGAATCCGAATCCGGACCTCGCCAGCCGCGCGCGCAAACTCGAGGGAGCCAAGCCCGCCGCCTCGAGCGCCGAGCTGGCGGCCATCACGAAAAAGCTGTTGCCGCTGGCCAACGAAAAAGGCGACCGCAAACGCGGGCAGGAAGTCTTCGAGTTGACGTGTATGAACTGCCATACCTTTGAAGGCAAGGGCGGGAAGATCGGCCCGGAGTTGACCGGCGTCGGGGCTCGTCCCCGGGCGGATATTCTGGTGGACATCATTGACCCAAACCGCAGCGTGGAGGCGAATTTCCGCTCGTGGAGCGTGGCGACGAAGGAGGGCGAATCCTATACCGGCCGGCTCGAAACCGAAACGCAGACCACGGTGGAAATCCTCGATCTGACCGGCCTCAAGCACGTCATTCAACGGAAGGACATTGCCAAGCTGGAATCCTCCGCGCTTTCAATCATGCCCACCGGCTTTGAAGCCTTGCCGCCGTCCGACCTCACCGCGCTGCTGGAATACCTGGCCGCCAGCACCGTCAAACCGCAATGATGCCGCACTGCAAAATGACACCTGGGAAGCCTCTCCTGTCCCCACGGTTGTTTTGATAGCACGACGGATGCTTTGGTTGGCGTGGCGTGGGCGGTTCAAACGCCAGAGTTGCGGTTTCGGTGGCGCGCAGGTTTTGGATTTCGAACTGGTGCTGGGGCTCGACTTGATGAGCGTGGGCACGATCACCGCGGTTCCTTTCCGCTGGTATCGTGTAAGTGCACAACATTAGGCTCCCCGGGCGTTGTCTCACTCGAGAAACCTTTCCAGCCCGTGCGCGGTTCCGGTGCTTGGGATGATGCCCTGATTAAGGCACGCAGGCTGAGCGTTACGTCCGCGCCATGCCCGACGACAATCCGCGCCTTCGCCGGACCACGACTCTGTGCGCAGCATCAGTCGCAGCGCGTCTCCACGCAGGAAGCTGCCATTAACCCCGACGCTTGCGCCGCCTTTGAAACACCGCCGCAGCTACGCAAGGATATTCCGCCGTCAAAATATCCGAAAGCGATAACTACCCGAACCAAACCGAGCTACGGCACCTTGACGATGCGATAGAACCGGAGGGAGTTGAGGCCGGCGCTCGGATCGACAATCTGGATGGCCCCATCCGGGTTGACCACGGTGTAGAGCAGCACCCAATTCGACAGGTTGGTGGAGTAATCAACCCGATACGTCTGGCCTGCTTCGCCCGTGAGCGTGAACTGATAATCTCCCCCAGCCGTGATCGTCGGCTGATTCAGGCGCGGAAGCGTGTTGGTCGGGTTCACGATGACCGTGAAGCTCTTCACGTCGCTCAACTGATTCGTGCCATTGTCCATGACGCGCACCGTAACCGTGTTGGTGCTGGACGCCTGCTCCGCCACCGGCGTCCAGGTGAAAACCCCGTTCGTTCCCACCTGCGCCCCCGCCGGCCCCGCCACCAGGCTGTAGCTCAGCGCATCCCCGTCCACGTCCACCGCCGTGTTCGTGAAGATCAGCAAACTCCCTTGGTTAATGATCTTGTTCGGGATCGCCGTCAGCACTGGAGCATCATTCACCGGGTTGATGGTCACCACGAATATTCGTGTCATGGTGTCAACACCCCCGTTGGCCGTCCCTCCGTCATCCTTCACCGTCACGGTGATCGTCGCGGTGCCGTTGCCGTTCGTCACCGGCGTGAACGTCAGCGTCCCCGCCGTATTTGGCCTCGCATAAGTGATCACCGGGTCTGGGATCAGCGAGGGCGTGCTGGAGGTCGCCGTGATGGTCAGGATTTGCGTTTCATTCGTCGCCCCACTGCCGATACCCGTCAAGTTGATCGTCTGCGCCCCCGCGTCCTCATTG
>JAYTXL010000219.1:0-2818 GCA_043742955.1 Verrucomicrobiota bacterium
GCCCGGAACCTCGTTCACGCCGAGCTCCCACACGACTTTCAAGCTGGCATCGAGTTCGATGACTTTGCCGTTGGTCCCCAAAGTGACCAGCAGATGCCCGTCCGGCAGCTTGATGGCCGCATGCGGAAAGCCATCCACCGGAATTTCCCGGAGCAACGTGCCGTCGGGCGATAGTTCCACAATTTTTTTCTCGTCCATCAAACACGTCCAATAATGGCCATCGGCCGTTTTGCGCGTGCCGCGAAACTGGTGGCCCATGTTCTTGGCCTGCGACGCCACCTTGATTTCCTTCGCCACCTTGCCATCACGCCCGGCCTCCACCAGCCGGCCCATTCCGCATTCCGCCACCAGCACCCGGCCGTCGGGTAACGGCTGGCAGGAATGACACATTGCCTGGTCGGGGGCTTTGTATTCCCAGACCACCTTCTTCTCGCGGGATACTTCCTGGGCGCCATGCGTGTAACAAAAGAGCACGTTCCCGTTCGGCAACATCCAGCAGTCCTGCGGCGTTTGCGTGGGGAATTCCCATTCGATGGCGCCATCCGCCGCGACGATGGCCACTTTGTTGCCCTGGTAATCGCAGCAGAGAAAGCGATGGCGCGTGGCCGACTCCGCCCAGGCGTGCCCGGGCCCGCCCAGCGCCACCACGCCAAGGGCCGACACCGATCGCCAGGTAAAATCGCGACGGGAGAGAACAGAGGACGGATTCATAGTTGGTTGCTGTTGAGGATTTGGTTGCGTGTTTTTAGCAGCCTGCGGAACCTTGGGACAAGACATCTTTTGGTTTCGCCCCGCCGGAGGGTGTGATTAAAAGTGCAAGAGAGAGTAGGGAACACGCGGGCATCTTGAGCCTTCCGGAGTGGGAGAGCGAAGAGGAAGCCGGCCCCTCACCCCGCCCTCTCCCCCGGGGCGAGGGAGCCCCCCCGCGCCGCGTCGGCACAGATCCGTGCGCTGGGCTGGACGCCGCGACGGAAGCCAGGATTTCCACTTCCCCATGGACGGGAGTAGGTTGCTGGAGTCGCTGGGCGAGTCAGGGGACGGTGCCAGACACGGACGTGGGGAGCGTGACTCCCTCGCCCCCGGGGAGAGGGCGGGGTGAGGGGGAAGCGTCGCGCTCCTTCACGCACGGATCCGCGCTACCTCTCGAATCGCTTCTCAGCCTCACCCACTTGCCATCACCCCCCGCCGGATGATGAGTTTCTTAACCGCGCATGAACGCCCATGGACGCGAATAAAACTGGGCCGTCGGTTCAGGTTTTGTAGGCGCGTCCAGCGCGTCCATGGGCGTTCAGGCGCGGTTACGCTTCCTCTGCTTGCCGGTGTGCGCGGCCAGCGGTTTCATAAACGCGGTTTTGCCCGGATGCTCCCACTCCGCCGCCGCAAGGTAACCCCCGTCAACCACCAGTGACGTCCCAGTGACCCCGGCGGAATCTTCGCAGGAGAAATAAAGCGCGGCCCTGGCAATGTCGTCGGGCGAAAGGGCCACGCCCGTCGGCACGCGCCGCAATCGGGCGCGCAACGTGGCCTCCGGATCGGGAGTCGCATTCAAATGTTCTCGCAGCATCGGCGTGTCGGTGATCCCAGGGCAGACGCAGTTGCAACGCACGCCATCGGCGGCATAATCGAGCGCGATCGATTTGCTCAGCATCAACACGGCCCCCTTGGAAGTGGTGTACGCCGGCGTGCAGCCCTGGCCGATGAAGCTGCCGATCGAGCCAATGTTCACCACATAGCTGCGGGGATTCTTTTTCAGATGCGCAAGGCCATGTTTGATCGAGAGAAAGATCGACTTGACGTTGATGTCCATTAGCCGGTCCCAATCCGCCACGGCCAGTTTGTGCAGGAGCTTGACTTGGACGATGCCGGCGCAATTCACAATTGAGTTCAATCCGCCGAATTCCCGTACTGTCTGCTCGATCGAGTTGCGCACCGTCTCCTCGTGCCGGACGTCACACTCGATGAAAATCGCCCGGCCCCCTTCGGCACAAATTAGTTCGGCGATGGCGCGGCCTTTTTCCGCCTGGACATCCACCAGCGCCACCGCCGCACCCTCGCGGGCAAATAGCCGCGCGATGCCCTCGCCCATGCCCGACGCGGCACCACTAATCCACGCCACCTGATTTTGAAGTCGATTGTCCATGGTCAGGATCTCCCTTTGGCCTTCGCCTGGCTTTGCAATTCATAAAGCGAAGTGTATTTGCCGACGTTAGAAATCAACGGGCGCGGCCTACCGAATCGGGCAAAACGCGCGGGCCGGCCACGCACGGGCCGGAATTTTGCCTCGGCGAGGTTGGTCATCTCGCCGTAGTAAATTGGGAACGCGTCGTTGGCACGGTATTCGTAAATCAGCGTGCGTCGCGGCCGGCTGGACCGGTTGGGCAGCGAGGCGTGCGGCGTGATGCAGTGCATAAAAATAGCGCTCCCGGCCGGAGCGGGCAGACTTCGGGGTTTTCCGAAATCACGCAAATCTTCCGTGATCATCCCTGCAAAGCGGCCCTCAGCCCCGGCGTGCTCAAAGTAATGCGTGTGGTGCCGCGGTAAGACTTGCAGGCACCCGTTCTCCTCGGTGGCGTCGTCGAGATAAACCAGCGTGGTCACCAGGTCGTCGTTGGTGTGCGGAAAGTAGGCCAGATCCTGGTGCCATTCCACGGCCGACCCCACTTTCGCCGGCTTCATGTTGAGCTTGCTGTGTTGGAGATTAAAGTGGTCGCCAATCAGTGACTCAATCCGGTCGAGCAGCCGTGGATCGTGCGCCAGATCACGGAAGGTTTCATGTTGATCGTACGGACTGAAGATTCGTCGGGGAACACGCTGTCCG
>JAYTXL010000220.1:0-3150 GCA_043742955.1 Verrucomicrobiota bacterium
GATCCAACCGGTTAGCAATACGGGTGGCAGTTCAAATGAGCCCGGCCCCAATGAGGGTAGAAGGAAGAAGAGGAACACCAAACTGACGAACAGCCAGAACAGGACTCGCCCGATTAGGGATGCCTTGGATCGTGGCGGAGCCGGCGTGCAGGTCGGGATTTCGCTCATGGCCGAAACCCTTCCTGCAATTTCAGATCAATGTCCTGGCTCGAAAGCGTCTGGATGTCTCCGGAGATCAACAGGACAAAACGGCGATCGCCGAAGTGCGCTGGTTCCGCCACCAGCAGCGCGCCCTGGTTGGTGGTGGTAAGCCCACCGGAATAGATGTAGTGCGAGCCAAGTTGATCTGGCGATTCCCAGAGTTTGTCCGAAATCTCCGGGACGAAATCGTGCGGCGGAAAATGGCCTTCGTGCGTCCGTGCATATTCAAACAATGCGGATCGCAATTGTTCCAGACTGCGCCGGCGGGCGGGTTCCTGGGAGGGATCGTTCAGTCGATAGGAAGTTCCCTGTCGGCGCCAGGCGCCGGGGGTGAGCACTTCGCGAATGCCGGAGATCATCGTGAGGATGAGCAGCATCGCCAGACCGAACAGAAGCGTGAGGCAGCACGCTTGGCGAAACTTGAGGCGGGGCAGGAAGGAAAAACCTTTGATGGCGTAATTCCAGAGCAACTGAAACACGAACGCGCACAGAATCAACAGGAAGAGAAAAAACGAAATCTCCTCGAGGCGCAGCCGATAGATGTCACGCAGTCCGTAAACCGTCATCCCGGCCTGGGCTGGAAGAATTGAGCCCAGCACCGCCAGCGTGATCACAGGAAAAAACATCGATGGGCGTCGGGTTGGCATGGTGAAACAATCTGAACTCAAAAACCTGCTGGCCTAAGGAATAATCGGAAATTCAAAAGGGTGATTTTCTCGCCCGGCGTTTCCTGCGGATGAAAAGCAGTGGTTGCGGGCGTCGCAATTAAGCCGCCACCGGCACTTCGTAGTATTCCAGCGCCCATTCCTGCATGTAGCGAACGCGCTGGGGCGTGATGACATAGACGATCAACTGCGGGTTGTCGAGCGAACCCAGGTATTGGCGCAGCAGCGGATTGGTGTCCCAGATTTGTTGCCGCACGGCGCGATCGGTCACGATCTCCGCCCGGCCAGTCAGCCGGACCTGGTTGTGGCCTTCGTCCATGTAACAGAGCTCGACCTTGGGATTGGCCGCGATTTCTCCGGTCTTTTGGTAGCTGCGGAGATTGGCCACATACACGGTAAAGTGATCCGTGCGGACCGGGGAAACCGGCCGCAACCGCGGTTGGTCGCCGTCGACGGTGGCGAGCACGGGAAAGCGATCCGCCTTCAGGACGCCGAGGGCTAGTTGCACCAGTTCGGCGGGGGCGATGGGCTTGAGGGCCGGTTTGGACATGGCAGCAGCCCGCAGGAGTTCAGCCCTTGTAAACCACGACCACGCCAAAGTCGGTGGTCGGCGGGGCGCCGTCTTTACCCGGCACGGTGTAATGAATCGGGTGCATGGCCACGATGCCCTCCTGGCCGGCAAATTCCACCAACTGCGTCAGGACTTCGTCGAACCGGTCTTTGCCGTCCTTGACGTAATCGACATGGCGGTAGGTCTTGAATTGCAGTTTTTTGGCCGAGGCCCGCGCGGCGGCGATGGCGAGCGGGGCGTTGGGCTTTTCGATGCGGGGTGCGACGGTGGGTCGCGTGGGCACGGATAACGTGCGGTCACGGCGGGCCAGCGCGGGGGCCGGAGCGGGCTCGGCTTCGACTTCGGCGACGGGCTCCGGTTCGCTGGCGGCGGCCGGCACGGTGATGACATCCCCGCACGAGGGACAGCCGACCTGGGTCCCCACCATCGAGTCGTCCACGGAGAGTTCCTGGTTGCAACCGGGGCAATGAAAATTCAGATCCATAAGTTTGCGTTTTGGCGACGGGAACTGGGAGTTACCCTAAACCTTCAGGCGCATAAGGCCAGCGAAAAATCCGGCGGGGCCGCGCTCGGCCGCGTATCACATCAGCGTTCCTGGACGCGCTCAATGCGGGCCCCCAGATGGCGCAATTTGTCATCGATCTTTTCGTAGCCGCGATCGAGGTGATAAATGCGGTTCACCTGGGTGCTGCCTTTCGCGACCATGCCGGCGATGACCAGCGCCGCCGAGGCGCGCAGATCGCTGGCCATGACCTCCGCGCCGCTCAAGGGTTTGCCGCCTTTGACAATGGCGCTCGGGCCTTCGATGGAAATCTCGGCGCCCAGCCGGGCCAGTTCGCTGGCGTGCGTGAAGCGCGATTCGAAAATGCGCTCGGTGATGATGCTGATGCCCGGGGTCAGGATCATCAGGGCCATCATTTGCGCCTGCACGTCTGTCGGAAATCCGGCGTAGGGCAGGGTCGTGACATCGACCGGCTTGAGGCGCGCGCCGCGGCGGACCACGAGGGCCGCGCCACGCCGTTCCGTTTTCACGCCGGCCTCGCGCAATTTATCGAGCACGGCGTTCATATGATCCGTGCGCGCGCCCAGAATCGTGATCTCGCCATTGGTCGCGGCGGCGGCGATGGCAAAGGTGGCGGCCTCGATGCGGTCGGGAATGACATCGTGCTCGGCGCCGTGCAATTCCTTGACTCCGGTGATGGTGAGGGTGGGGCTGCCGGCGCCGCTGATTTTCGCGCCCATGGCGGTAAGAAATTTGCAGAGGTCCACCACCTCCGGTTCGCACGCGGCGCTTTCAATGATGGTCACGCCCTCGGCGAGCACGGCGGCCATGAGGACGTTGGCGGTCCCGAGCACGGTGGGTCCGGCACGGCCGCCGAGAAACAGGTCCGCCCCCGCCAAACGCGGCGCTGTCGCGCGGATATATCCGCCTTCGATCACTAGCTTGGTGCCGAGCGCCTGAAGCCCTTTCAAATGGAGGTCGATGGGGCGCGTGCCGATGACGCAGCCGCCGGGAAGCGACACCTTGGCCTTCCCGAGCCGGCCCAGCAGCGGGCCGAGAATGCAGATGGAACCGCGCATCTTGCGGATCAAATCGTAGTCGCCCACTCCTTTTATTTTGGCGGCCTGCACGTGGAGGGTGTCGCCGTCGGATTTTACCTGCGCGCCGAGCGAGGTCAGGATTTCACCCATGAATTTCACATCGGTCAGGTC
>JAYTXL010000221.1:0-10175 GCA_043742955.1 Verrucomicrobiota bacterium
AGCCAACCTGGCCCTCCTGCGCAGCGCCCTCCTCGCTCTCCTGGCCGACCACTACCCCGAACAATCCCTGCCCCAGATCCGCGAGCGCCTTCACTCCCAACCCCGCCTCTGCCTCAACCTCATCGCTTCATGAACGCTTCAAAACGAAAGACCTTGGGCAACTTGCAGTCATTGCTTGCGCCAATCCAGGAGTTCCATTAGAAAGCCGCACATGTCAACCACCGCGCCGCGCGTCGGCTCGCCCAAATCTCCTTCATTTGATCTCCCAAAATACCTCGCTCAACGCACGGCACTCGTGAACCGCGCGCTGGATGGATTCCTGCCCCAGGCCCGCGTGAAACCCGCCACGATTCACCAGGCCATGCGCTACTCCCTGTTCGCGGGCGGCAAACGGCTGCGGCCCGCCCTGACCCTCGCGGCGGCGACGGCCTGCGGCGGTTCGGACAAAGCCGCGCTCCCACTCGCCTGTGCGGTTGAGTGCATCCACACCTATTCGTTGATTCATGATGACTTGCCGGCCATGGATAACGATGACTATCGCCGAGGAAAGCTGACGAACCACAAGGTCTACGGTGAAGGGATTGCCATTCTTGCGGGCGACGCGCTGTTGACGCAAGCGTTTGAAATCACCGCGCGCGCCCAAGGCTGGCCACGCTATTCGCATCGCGATCTC
This sequence comes from Verrucomicrobiota bacterium, assembly GCA_043742955.1. Taxonomy (GTDB): domain Bacteria; phylum Verrucomicrobiota; class Verrucomicrobiia; order Limisphaerales; family JAYTXL01; genus JAYTXL01. The sequence goes on from JAYTXL010000221.1 coordinate 674, forward strand.
ACCCGGGAAATCACCCACGCCGCCGGCTCGTTGCAATTGATCGCCGGCCAGGTCGCCGACCTTGAAGGTGAGGGCCAGAAGATTTCCGCGGCGCAACTCAAATACATTCACGAACGGAAAACCTCTGCCCTGCTCTGCTGTTCGGTCCGCCTCGGCGGCATGAGCGCCAACTGCACCACGGCGCAACTCCAGGCGCTGACTGATTTCGGCTACCACGTCGGCCTGGCGTTCCAGATTATTGACGATATTTTGGACGTCACGCAGACGAGCGAGCAACTGGGCAAAACCGCCGGCAAAGACACCGCCGCGCAAAAGGCGACTTATCCTGCCATTATCGGCTTGGAAAAATCCCGGAAGATTGCGCACCGACTGACGGAAAAGGCATTTTCCGCGTTGAAACTATTTCGGGGCCAGGCGACGGCGCTGGAGGCGCTGGCGACCCACCTGTTGCAGCGGGACAAGTAAATAGCCCCGGCGGGGAGCTCATTTCCCGCTGTGAAAGTCATCAACCTTTTGGGCCACGTCCTTGTAGCTCATGTCGATTTCGTAGATTTGCTCGAACTGCTTGACCGCCTCGTCCCGCTTGCCGGATTTTTCCAGGACGCTGCCCAAGGCATAAACCAAGTCCTTTTTCTCGGCATCGAAGATCAGCTTTTCCTTGAGTGCGTTTTGCAGCGTGCGCGCCGCCATATCATACATCCCCCGGCTGGCGAAACACTGGCCCAGCAGTCCCATCGCCTTAAGTTTTCGATGCGGGTTTTGTTGCGCCTTCTGCAATTCAGGGATCGCTTCGCTGATCCGGCCGGCTTGAAAATAAAGCATCCCGAGCTCGAAACGGATTTCCAGGTCGTTGGGATATTTCTCTGCGCGCTTCTGGCAGTCGGCCAGCAGGAAGGTTTCGCGTTCCGTTTTAATGCCCGTTGATTTTTCGGCATAGTCCGCGGCGTTGGCATCCAATTTCGTCAGGGCGTGATCGTGCTTGGCCAGCGTCGTTTCGGTGATGGCCCGCTCCAGCGTGGCATCCGCGCCGCCATCCAACCCGAGGAGCTGCTGGTAATACTTGAGCGCGCGATCGTAATCCTTTACCTGCAGGTAGAGATCCGCCAGCTGCCGGGCCAGCTTCAAGTTGCTGGAATCCTGGCGCAACCGCTCCTTATATTCCTCGATCAATTTGGCGGCCACGTCCTCCGATTTAAACTGTCGATTTTCCTGCTCCAGGCTGAGCGTCTGATCCTTGTCCTTCAAGATGTCGCGATAGGAACCCTTGCCGTCGGCGAGCGCCTCGTAGCCGCCTTCCTTCAAGGTGCGGGTGGCCGATAACTGTTTGTAGGCCTGGCTAATCCCGCCGTCCCCCGGGAACAGGCGCATCAGCTCCACGTAAATATCCTCGGCCTTTTGGGCCTGGCCAAGCCGCATGTAGGCTTCGGCCAGTTCCATGGCCGCATCGCGATCTTTCGGGAGGATTCGGCGCAGCATTTCCAGGGATAACAATGCGGTGCGCGGCAGATCGGCCGCCAGGGCGGCGTCCGCGAGCAGCTTATGCGCGGTGGTGCTATTCGGGTCGCCACACAGAATTTGCTCGGCGATCGCCAGCGCCTCGAGCGGGGCGCTGCCCAAGGCGCGCTGGCCTTTGATAATCATGGGCGAGTTGCCGGCAGTGCCGAGCACCTTTTTGAAAATATTGGTCGTGCCCCCGGATTTTTTAAGCTGGGCGGCGCGCAGCGATTCGCGGCAATCGTAGAAGCCTGGTTCCTTGAGCAAAACCTGGGTGAAGATGGCAATGGCGTAATCGAGATTGTTGCGTTGCAGCGCCACGCTGCCTTTGTCATAGAGGGCGCGCAGGTCGCGCGGGATATCATTCAAATTCTTCTCTGGCATGACGCGAGGTTAAGGAGTTGCTGCTGAAAAATCCAACTGAAATCGCCTGGGAACCCCGGGGCTGTAAAAGGCGGTTCTCGGGGAACTTGACTTCCGGTTGGTTCGGCGTAAGAAATTGCCGGTCATTCACTCCCCCATGAACTCCCAACTATTTCCGTCCGTCTTGGTGAGCCTCTGCCTGCTTCCGCTACCCGTGCGGGCCGCGCAAGTGCTCGTGTCCGGCAACTCGATGGACTCATCCAATTCCGGCTTCACCACCGCCCTCAACACGCTCGGAAACACTTACACCTTCGTGCCTCCCAGCGGTTTCCTGGGCACCAGCCTGGGCGGCTTCACCGTCGTCTGGCTCGATGGCTTCAGCCTGTATAACAGCGGCCTGAACACCAAGCTTACAGATTTTCTCAACGCCGGCGGCACCGTGCTGGTGCAAAGTCCCGGCTTTGGCTCGGAATCGATTTCGGAATACCCGCTCGGCGCTACTCTGAGCGCCGTTTACTCCTACCCTCCCGGCGAGAATCTGATCCGCCTGGCCGCTCCCGGCAACCCACTCAACGCGGGGCTCACCGAAGCAGGACTCAGCAACTGGAACCCCTCGGCGGGCGGCTATTTCACCGCCGCCGGCGACTTCACAGTGGTCACGGACAATGGTGCGATCGATCAATTGATTACCCTTGAACGGAATGTCGGTGCGGGCACGCTGGTTTATACCCAACAAGGCATCTCGCAACGACTCTCCGGGGTGAGCGATCCCGCCGCGCTGCGGCTGCTGCACAATGTCATCCAGACCGCCGTGCCGGAACCGGGTATGATCGGACTGTTCGTACTGGGCGCGGGAATGCTAACCACCGGGCTAAGAGCCAAGCGGCTGGGAAAATGACCGAAGCCGGGTGCGAACCCCTGCGCGACTCAAATCCGCACGCAATGTTTTACGCATCCGACCTGTGCCCGTAAAAAGCTTGCAGAGTTCCGCTGACATGTTTGAATGTCCTTCCTTGGATGCGCTTATGGTGGAATTGGCAGACACGCTACTTTGAGGTGGTAGTGCCGTAAGGCGTGCAGGTTCAAGTCCTGCTAAGCGCACCACTTTTCCTCAGGAAATCGATGATTTATCGGTTCCCGACACAGTTCTGACACAGAAACTCCCCGGAAATCGGTGATGCGGACATGAGCAAGTGGCCCAAGAAGGTAAAGCACCGCAACAAGGTTCTCGCCAAGATTTACCAACCTTGTTCTGGGCGGGATTCCTACCGGGTGGCGTGGCATGCGGCGGGGCGGCGCCTGATGAAATCCTTCCCGACCTACTCCGGCCCGGGCGGGGCAAGGGAATTCGCGGAAGCCCAGGTAAAGGAACTGGCCAAGCACTCTCAAGCCATCATGCTGACGCTACCGCAGGCCGCCGACGCCCTGGCCGCGATTGAACGGCTCAGCGCCTTCCAGCAGAGCACCGGGCGCAAGGTTTCGCTGCTGGTGTCCGTTTCCGAGTATTGCGAGGCCGCCGCCAAGCTGAGCGGGCGCACCTTGGCGGAGGCTGTTGATGGATTCCACCGCACAACAGCCACGGTGACGCGGAAAGACCTGACGGCCGCCGTCGAGGAGTTCATTGCTGGCGAAGAACCCCGCACCAAGTCCACCAATGGCCAAAGGGCGCAATTGTCCGCGAAATACACCTACAACCGGGCGATCCAGCTTCGCCGGTTCGCCGGCACCTTCACCGGCTCGGCCGTGTGCGATCTGGGGAAAACCCATCTCGACGGCTTCATGGCGTCAAAAACCATCACCGGATTTTCGGCCAAGAGCCGCAATCATCACCGGACCGCCATCACCCAATTCATCTCTTGGTGCGTCCGCAAAGATTACCTGCCCGTGGGTCATCGGTTGACGGAAGCCGACGGGATGCGTCCGGAGCACGCGAACACGGCCGAAGTCCAGTGCTACACTCCCAAAGAATTGAGCACACTCCTGGAGGCCGCAGAAGGCCCGCAGCAGGCGCTCATTGCTCTGGGAGGGTTGGCGGGGCTGCGCACCCAGGAACTGCTGCGACTGGATTGGGGAGACGTGTGGCGCGTGCCGGGGCACATCGAGGTGACGGCGAGCAAAGCCAAGACCCGGCAACGCCGGCTGGTAGAAATCTGTGCCTCATTGGCGGCATGGTTGCAGCCGTTTCGGCAATTCAAGATCGGCCCGGTATGGCCGGACATCGAGAGCGCCTACTCAAGGGCGGGACGCCATCTGGCTGACCAGACTGACGTGAAACGCAAGCCGAATGCCCTGCGCCACTCGTTTTGCTCCTACCATTTTGCCGCGCACGCCAACGAAAATCTCACCGCCCAACAAGCGGGCAACAGTCCCGCGATGATTCACTTGAACTACAAAGGGCTGGCCACGAAAGCCGAGGCGGAGAAATGGTTCTGCGTCATGCCGGCCAAGGTCGCGTCCAACATGGTGCATTTGATGAAATTGGGGCAGTGAAACCACCAACCAGCCATGAACTCCTCGTCCAAAGAAACGCCTGGAGCGGAAAACAAAAGAAAGAACTGCCCCGCGAGGAGTGGGATTTCCGAGCGCGGCCCAGTCTGAAAAACGGAGAGGAAGATTGGACGAAGGCGTTTCCATTCGATTTCTTACCCGATGATGAAGTCTGGGAGTGCAACCACTATGAAGTGGATCGCACCGGGGCTGACGCCCCTTTCGTTCTCGAATGGAGGCAAGCCGCCAAAGCTCAAACCTTCGAGTCGTTGCTTGAGCACTATTGGCAAACCGACGGAGATGGAAAGCGCGGAGTGCCTCCTACTGCTAATTGGTTTTACAAGGTTTGGCCGGAGTGGCCAGCGAAGCCATACCTACCGCGAGTTCTCCGTCCTGTGCGCCATCTACTCCGCCATCGGCGTGAAAGAGCTGGCCATCGTCGCCCGCGGACGCATCCGCCGTTGTGCCCTGGGCTATCGCAGCGCCGCCATCATGGCCTCGGAACTCCCCAAGCGCACCGACCAGGCGGAACCCCTCACCGAACGCCAGTTGCGTGACACCATTGATCGACTGCACCGCAACAAGTTCTTCGCCCGCAGCACCGTGGCACGCCGCATCACCTATTACTCCATCCGGCTCGGCCCGGAGGCGCTCCGGAAGAAGATTCTGGAACGCCGCACCTACCCCAGCTTCTTCCGCGCCACCCAGTCTGCGGCGGATCAGGCGCTCACGGATGCAATAAATCAGCGTCGCCTTGAACCTGCCAAACCGGTGGCTTCCGGGCTCTCTTCGCCCCAGCCAAACCGGTAAAAGCTCGACTGTTCGCTCAGGAGCCGGTAACCGCCAACCGGCGTCCAGCCGACGTCCACTTTAATAGAAAGTGATGTTACAGAAAGTCCTGGATAGAAATCCCTGTAGAGAAAGGAGAATACACCCCCCACCCCCAAGGGGATTGGTGATGTACATTCAGGTTTGAATTGGGAAAAGGAAGAATAAACAACCGGCAATGGTCGTGCCCTTGGGATGGTCCAGCTTTGGCGCGTCGCGGGGCGACCGGAAATGACCGGATGTAAATCCAGGAAACGTAGCGGCACGAAACCTTGGCGAACAAAGCTCCGTTCCGCTTCCGCCCGGCGCGCCGTGGCAAGGCGAGATGCTGAACGCATTCACCAAGGACTGAGCGACCAGATCCTCACCACTTCTCGTGCCCGCTCACGGCTGACCTGCGGGCAGGACGGAACGGAAGCCCACGCTGTCCGTCCCGTAAAAGGGAATGTCGCTCGTGCGCGAATCCGATCGGCAGCTAACCGCGCGATCGTTCCAACTGCCGCCCCGAATCACACGGGGGAAGTTTATGTCGCCCTCCAGACCAAGCGGGTCGACCTGTGAATCGCTGCTGTATGAGAAATAATGATCCCAGCACCAGCTTTTCAAATTCCCTGCCATGTCGTACAAACCATAACCGTTCGCCGCAAAACTCCCCACCGGACTCGTATACGGCAAGGCACCCGTATTATACGAGGGATGATAGAGCAAGGTTGAAAGGTCGTAGCCGCTGAAATGGGAGAGGCCCTTACCAAGATAGTTCGCCTGACTTTGCGATATTGTGTCCCCCCATGGAAAGCGCTTCCCACTTAATCCACCCCGCGCCGCCTTCTCCCATTCCGCCTCCGTCGGCAATCGATACCCCGTGTTCCAATTCACAAAACTGCTGTGTATTTCAAGGCGCCCCTGCCGATAAACATTGTCGGTGTTTTCCCAAAAGGGTAAAAAGGTGTAGTAAGCTGGCACTCTCCCCTCCTGCTCGCTCCGCGCATTGCACCACTTCACACAGTCATACCAGTTGATGGTCTGGACCGGGTGATTCAACGCCTTGCCGGAGCCAGCATTGTCGAAATTGTAGCCGTGCGCGATGGCCCACACATACACCTCATCCCACAGCGCTTTTGTCACCAGGTTGTTATCCAAGTAAAACGCGCTCACATAAACCGAATGCACTGGACCTGAGTTAGCGGAACCATCAACCGAATCGCCCATCTGAAATTCCCCCGCTGGAATGAATGCCATGTTGATCGGAGCTGTGGTCAGACTCGTGTCGGATCTTTCAGTCACCCGGTAAAAGCGGTAAGGCGAAGTCGCGGCGGCAGCATCACCAAATTGGATGACTCCATTGGTCAGCCCGAAACCTGTGGTATTTGTCGTCCAGATAATCGGCGCGCTCAAGTTTGTGGTCACCAGCAATTCTAGCCGGCTCAAATCGGTCGCCAGCCCGCCGTCTATGTCCGCGAAGGACAGGATCACTTTTCCATTTGCCAGGCGAACCGGTGATTGCATCCGTTGCGGCACGATGACGTAAAACACGCCGTTCGTGGTCGTAACCCCACCTGGGCCGGCCACCGTTACAGAATACGTTCCGTTATTGGTTCGTCGCGCATCGTTGATGGTGTAAGCCGTACCGGTGGCCCCCGGGATGGATGTCCCCTGAAACGACCACTGGAAGGAAGTGGCATTACGGGCACCGACACTCAGCGTGACTGGTATCGCCGTCGCGGCGTTCGTCCGCACCAAAGTCACACTGGGTTGCCAGGCGAAGATTAGCGGAGGCGGAGTGATCGTTCCGCCTGAATTTAACAGCAGATCAAGCCGGGAAACCCGCCCGCGATCCAACGTGCCAACTTGAAAGATTCCAGCGCTAGGAGTGGGTGTGACCAGGTTCGTGCCGGAAAGAACTGCGCCCCGCCCCACCGTGCTCTGGGATGTCGGAAATGCGAGCGTGTTGGCGGAGACTGTCTGCCCGGATAAAACGGTCTCGAATGGGACTTCCACCACGTAAACAAACTGTCCGCCCACATTGGTGATGGGCGCAAATATTTGCACCACACTCGTTCCTCTGGTGAGCGTCCAGTTCAACGTGCCGTTCGTCAATATTGTCCCGGCGCTGTTGGTCACGGTGCCGTAGAAAATCACTCCCGGCTCGGGCAAGCCCTGCGCCGCCGCTGGCCGGGCGCAACACCACATCACCGCCACCGCCAGCAGGACGGTCAGCTTGCGCGCGCAACTTCGCCGGTGGATGTCTTCGCGGGTCATGCGTTTTGCGGGTTCCATTTCGTTTCTACGGCGCGACCAGGCGGTAGAAATAACTGTTGGTTGCGTTGGCCGTGGTGTCCCAGAAACTGTTCGTGCCGCTCGTCAACGGTGGAAAGGTCGCCACGAGTTTGAAATCGTTCGTCGAGCCGGTCAACTCCGAGGCCCGCAACAGGACGTAGGTGCGATTGGTCACCGTCCCCATCCACTCCAGCCACACCCCATTTTGCTCCATCGGCGCCATGCTCAGAAACGCAAACATGGGCTGGACGGTTTCCTGCGCCTTCACCTTCAGCGAGACGATCGAAGCGGGAGCTACCGATGCGCCACTTCCCAAGCCGGGAACATCAATGTACAGGTCTACGCGTTCGACGGCACCCCGGGTGGATGCGCCGAAATTGTAGGTTCCAGTCGCCGGGCCGAGAATCACCGCGTTCGTCGTGACACTGCCGCTCGTGGAGGAATACACCGGCGCGCGACTGTGCCCCTGCACCCCGCCCAGCAGCGCGAAACTGTTTGGCCCCAAGGTGTTTCCACCCACGACGACTTCGTAGGGAATTCGCACGCGGTAAGAGAACTGGTTGTTGATGTTCAATACGGGCGTGGAAACAGTGATGACGGGACCATTGCCAGCGACCTGCACCCTCCAGGTCAACGTGCCGCCGATCATCAAGATGTTGCCGCCCCCGGCATGATTGCGAATCTCGCCGAACAGGATGTAACCCGGCTCGGGGATGCCGTCGGAGTGGAGACGGGGCGTGAGGGCAAGCGCCGCCAACGCGAGCGCAATCAGGATAGCTCTGGGTGTTTTCATAGATTCATGGGATTAGGGTGAAGTGCGAGGATGTCGTCTCCGAAATGTCCGGGTTGCCAAGGCTCAGGGGTTTTCCTGTCTTGAAAGAACCGGCTGGCCGTGTAATCTTTCTCCCGTGAGCAAACTTGAATCAGTTGTCGAAGAACTGAAGAGCCTTCCGGCTGCAAAGCTGGACGCAGCCGCCGGCTACATTCATCAGTTGATGCTTGCCAGTGCGCTGGACCGCCGGCGCGCTCTCGAGAGCACGTTTGGGTGTTTGACCCCGGCGGAAGCCGACGGCATGGAACGCGCCATCGCTGCCAACTGCGAAGGAGTCGATGCCAGCCAGTGGTGACGTGCTGTTGGATACCTCCGTTGTCATCCCCTACTTCAAGGGCGACACCGCGCTGCAAACCAGCTTTCAAGGCACGGCCACTCTGTTCCTGCCCCAGACCGTTCTCGGTGAACTCTACTGCGGAGCCAATCTCTCCCGCGACCCCGCCAAACATTTGGCGAAGATCAAAACCTTTCTGGGAGCCGTGAATGTCTTGTCGCCCGGCTTGATTACAGCGGAACACTACGGACGGATTCGAGCCGACTTGGCCAACGCGGGCACACCCATTCCGGAGAACGACATCTGGATTGCCGCGCTGGCGCTGGAACATCAATTGCCTCTCGCAGCTCGCGATGCTCATTTCGACCGCATCCAGGGCTTGCTTATCTTGCAGTGGTGAAAATGGCTGGACGTGATCGGTTGGAGTGGACGCGCTAACGAACTCGCCGCGCATTCGTGGTTGTTCCCTCTCCCAGCGGGACAGGGTGACGGGGAGAGTGGAGTTGAACCAAAACGGTTTCAGCAGGAGGAGTGCGCTCTGGGAGGGAGCGCGGCTTTCAGGCCGCTTCAGGGGGCGGAGGGAGATGAGCGTGCCGACAAAATGGACGCGGCGGGAGCGCGCACGGTGAAGCGGGCTGAAGCCCGCGCTCCCGGAGAGCGGGGCGGTTCGCGGGACGGAAACGGCCGTTGGCAGCGGATGTGAGGCCGCTCTAACGGCGTTCCGGTAGGAGGTTTGAGCCGACTCACGGCGGCTGCTACAGTTCAGGGGGAAGACGGGCAAAGCCAGCGCGCACGGGAGCAGCCGAGGCGGCTGCGCTCCCCTGCAAGTAAGGTTGGCAACAGCAGCGCGCCTAGCAGCCTGTTGAAATAGTTAGCTTTTGAGGTTTGACCAGTTGACCGCCGAACATTGCGCTAATCCCATCGGTTATCCAGGATAGTATTGTGGC
>JAYTXL010000222.1:0-7478 GCA_043742955.1 Verrucomicrobiota bacterium
GTACAGCCTGGCACTGGGGAAAATTCCTGCCGCGCACCGCCACCGCCGCCGCGTGCTCTACGCCGAAATGCGCGCCACCATCGCCGGCCAGCTCGTGCCTGACCGGCCCGACCGCCGTGAACCACGCTGCCAAAAACGGCGACCAAAAAACTACCCGTTCATGACCCGCCCCCGGCATTTGATGAAAGATCCACCCAAGCACTCACGCTGCAAAAAAACTCGCCCTTCCTTAACTTAGCGCCATTCGCATAAAGGCCGCGCTCCTTCGCGTCAGAGCCGGCGGGTGGTGCCGGCGCAGATCGCAGGTGCCATTAAACAGCTCAGGCCAGGGCCGCCTGGATGACCTCGCCACGGACGCCGGTCAGGCGCTGGTCGAAGCCCTGGTAGAAATAGGTCAGCCGCTCGTGGTCCAGGCCCATGAGGCGGAGAATCGTCGCGTGCAAATCAGAAACGTGGTGGCGGTCTTCGACACCTTCGAAGCCCAACTCGTCGGTGGCGCCGATCCATTGGCCGCCTTTGACGCCAGCGCCGGCGAGCCACATGGAGAACCCGAGCCAGTTGTGGTCACGTCCCGGTTTGCCGACGCCTTCGCTGGTGGGCGTGCGACCGAACTCGCCGCCCCAAACGATGAGCGTTTCATCGAGCAGACCGCTGCGCTGCAAATCGGTGAGCAGCGCGGCGATGGGTTTGTCGGTTTCGCCCGCGTGCAATTTATGATTCGTGATGCAGTCGTTGTGGCCATCCCAGGTGTCCTCGATATGGCCGCCGCCGGAATAAATTTGGACGAAGCGCACGCCCTTCTCGATCAACCGACGCGCGACCAGACATTTCGCGCCAAAATCGCTGGTGAGTTTTTCATCCAGTCCGTACATCTCGCGCGTCGCGGCCGATTCCGCTTTGACATCGACGACCTCGGCGGCGCTGGTCTGCATTTTGTAAGCGAGTTCGTAGGAGAGGATGCGGGCGACGAGTTCGGAATCGTTCGGATGCGATTTGACGTGTTCCTGATTGAGTTGCTGGAGGAGATCGAGCGATTGGCGCTGGGTGCGCGGGCTGACGCCGGCGGGTGTGGCGAGGTCGAGCAGTGGCGACCCTTTACTGCGGAAGAGCGTTCCCTGGTAAGCAGCGGGCATGTAGCCAGAAGTCCAGTTGGGGGCGCCGCTGATCGGCCCGCCGCGTGGATCGGTCATCACCACGAAACTAGGCAGGCTTTCGTTCATCGTGCCCAGCCCGTAGCTCAGCCAGGCGCCGAGGGCGGGTTTGCCGATGAGCACATTGCCCGTGTTCATCTGTAAACAGCCAGAGGCATGTGCCGCGGTGTCGGTGTACAGCGAACGGAGCACGCACAGGCGGTCGGCGTGCTTGGCGGTATGCGGAAACAGGCTGCTGATTTCCAGACCGCTCTGACCATGTTTTTTGAACTCGAACGGGGACTGCATCAGGTAACCGATGGGGCGGCCGTTGGAGCCGACCTTGACTTTGCCGTTGTAAGGCTGGCCGTGATATTTGGCGAGCGCGGGTTTGGGATCGAACGTGTCCACCTGGCTGGGCGCGCCGTTCATGAAGAGGAAAATGCAATGCTTGGCCTTGGTGGCGAAATGGGGCGGCTTGGGAGCGAGCAACAACTGCGGATTCTTTTTTGCCGCCTCGGCGGCGTGGGCGCTGCCGGAAAAGAATCCATCCCGCGAGAGTAGATCGAGGAGACCCAGGCCCGCAAAACCGCCACCGACCTGCCACAAGAACTCGCGCCGCGTGCGTCTACACGGCGTGACGTTTCGGCGAAAGCGTTGGGTGGATTCAGGGCGGTTCATGGGGGTTGCCAGGTTATGGCTCAGTCGGTGTAAGCGAATTCGTTCAAATTCAAAATCACCCGGCACAGCTGAATCAAAGCGCTGCGCGTGGCAGTTTCCGGCGACAGCGGCTTCCCGGAGTGGAGCGACTCGCTCAACAAGTTTTTGGCCTCCCGCTCCATGAAGGAGCGCAGGTTCGAAATTTCTGAAGCCGTCGGCGCCCGGCACACCGCCAGGCGGTAAGCGCGCTCAATTTGTTTGACGGGATCGACACCCGCCTCCTTGACCAATCGCGTTGCGAAATGGGCCGCCTGTTCATTGACGAATCCGCCGTTGTACAAGGTGAGCGCCTGCGGGGCGATGCTGGTGATGCTGCGTTTGTCGGCGCTTTGGGTGCTGTCGCAGAGATCGAGCACTTCGAGCATAGGCACGACCAGTGATCGCTTCATGAAGGCGTAAACCGTGCGCCGGGACGCTTCGTGCTCGTCCGACGGCTGCCATACGCTGCCGGGATCGCTGTGGCCTTCCATCGCTTCTTTCGGAATGTAGGGAAACATGCTGGGTCCGCTCATTTTCGGATTCAATTGCCCGCTGACGGCGAGGATCGAGTCCCGGATAGCCTCCACTTCCAATCGCCGGGAGGGGAAGCGCCAACGCAGTTTGTGCTCGGGATCGACGCGTCCGTATTCGTCGTTCCACCGATTGCTCATGCGGTAGGTGTTGCTGGACAAAATCAGGCGGTGCAGTTTTTTCAACGACCATCCTCCTTCGTGCGTGACCCAAAGCGCGAGCCAGTCGAGCAGCTCCGGGTGCGTTGGTGCGGCGCCCATCAGGCCGAAGTCGCTGGGCGTCGTCGCCAATCCCTCACCGAAGTGATGTTGCCACACGCGGTTGACGATGACGCGTGCGGTGAGGGGGTTTTGAGGGCTGGCGATCCACTGGGCGAGCGAGAGCCGGCGCTGGCTGGTGTAGGTTCCGCGCGGCAGGAATGGCGGCTGGCTGGGCGTCAGCGCCACGGGCACGGCGGGCGCCATTTCCGGGCCGGGATTGGCGGCACGGCCGCGCAGCAACAAGTGGGTGGGCGCGGGATTACCGGGCGGTTCCAGCGGGAAATAACCGCGCGGCAGGTCGGGGGTGGCGTTCCGCAACTGCGCGATGGTTTGTTCCATCGTTGCAATTTTTTGCCGTGTTTCGGCAGGCAACGCCGCCGCCAGTTGTTCCTCCAATTGCTTTCCGTGTTTGGCAGCCAACTCCTTTTGCACGGAAGTTTGATTTTTGGCCTCGGTGACAAACGCCTGCACCGCTTCCGGCGGCAGCACGCATTTTCCGGTCTTCAAAAACTCGGCGCGAAAACCAGCGCGCGCGGTTTCGATTTGCTGGTTCAAGCTTTCAAGCTGGCGATCCCGTTCCGCGAGCGCGGCGATTTGCGCGTAGGAACCCGCCGGGACATCCACGTCCGACCGTCCGTTCTGTGGGCGCTGGAGCGGACTCATGATGGCGGCCATGCTGTAATAATCCTTCGCGGTAAGCGGATCAAACTTGTGATCGTGGCAGCGGGCACAGCCGAGCGTGACGCCCAGGAAAACCTGCGCCGTGGTGCGGATGATGTCATCGAGTTGATCCGCGCGATCCTGGAGCGGATCGGCGGGTTCGTCGTCCCACGGCCCCAGGCGGTGGAAACCGGTGGCGATCATCGTCTCTGCGCTGGCGTCCGGCAATTCGTCCCCCGCGAGTTGTTCGCGGATGAATCGGTCGTACGGTTTGTCATGATTGAACGCGTCAATGACGTAATCGCGATAGCGCCAGACAAAGGGCTTGGCGGCGTCGCGTTCATAGCCGTTGCTCTCGGCGTAACGGACGAGGTCGAGCCAGTGGCGGCCCCAGCGTTCGCCGTAACTGGGGCGCGCGAGAAGTTCCTCCGTGAGGGCATCGAACGCGGCGGGCGAAGGATCTTTCAGAAACCGTTCCTGCTCGTTCAGCGTCGGCGGCAAGCCGGTCAAGTCCAGGTACAGCCGCCGCAACAAAGCGGGTGGAGTGGCGGGCGGGGCCGGCCTCCAGCCATTGCCATCGAGTTTGGCCGCGATGAAATTGTCGATCGGATTACGCGGCCACTGTTTGTTCTTCACTGCTGGCACGGCGGGCAGGACGGGCGGTATAAACGACCAATGTTTCTTGTTGGGATCTTCAGCTGGCCACACGGCCCCCTGCTTGATCCATCGCTTCAAGACGGCGATCTGCTCGGTGGCAAGAGGTGCGCCCTTGGGCGGCATCCGCTCTTCATCATCGCGGGTGAGGAGGCGTTGAACCAGCGAGCTGCGATCCTCATGACCCGGAATGATGACGGGTTTGCCGGATTTGCCGCCGCGCATGGCTTCCTCGCGGCGGTCGAGGCGCAAGCCGCCCTTGTGCTTGTCCTCGTTATGGCAGGCGAGGCAGCGCCGGGCCAAGATCGGTTTGACATCGCGGTTGAAATCCACGAGCGCGCGGATTTCCTTGCCGGCACCGGGCGTGGCCAGGGGGAGGCTCAGAGCCACGAGGGCAGCGCGCCACCACCCCCGGCCACGGGCGGGGGCGATGGGGCGCAACACTGGGCTCAAACGTGTCGAATTCATTCAATAAATGGTGCTACCGGATTCTAGAGCATTTCGGCGCGCTCCGCCAAATAGATTTCTACCACCGGACCAGGGCTGGATTCAGGCAGGGCGGAACCACGAAAGGACACGAATTCACGCGCCGGGGATGGGTGGCGAAAACGCTCGCCGGGGAGGCTTGAGGCAGCACTGCTTGATGTTCGGTTACGAAGCAAACCCAGCACAACAGGCACCTGATGTTTCCTTCGTGGCTGAACCAACCCTCCCGTGACGGCCGGGCCGGGTTGACGCAGGATAAAATTCACCGGCGCGCACGCCGAGCGTGGTGATCACGTCTGAACCACGGACAGTCTCGGCTCCACGTACCCCCAGATCTCCGCGCTCACAGCGGCGACACTCCCCGTCGCATCCACGACCCGCACCCGCTCCGCCTCGGCGGCCGCAATGGCTTCGTATCCTTTTTCCACCCGCTCAAAGAATTTTCGATCCGCCTCCTCGAAACGGTCGCGGGGCATCAAGTCGCCAACTTGGCGCTGTTTTCGCCGCGCCTCACTTACCGCCAGCGGCACGGCCAGCAAGACGGTCAACTGCGGGCGGGTTTCGCCCACGGCGAACTCAATCATTGCCGCAATCTGTTTCAAATCCAAGCCGCGGCCATAACCTTGATACACCGTGGTGGAATCGTAAAACCGGTCGCATAACACAATTTCACCCGCCGCCAGCGCGGGACGGATCACCTCGCGCACGAGTTGCGCCCGGCTGGCGTTCATCAAGAGCAATTCCGCCTCGGCCGTCATGGCGCAGTTGGACTCACTGTGCTTGACGGTGTGGCGGATTTCCTCACCGATGGGTGTCCCCCCCGGCTCGCGCAGCACGCGCACGACCCGGCCCAGCGCCCGGAGACGCTCGGCGAGCAGGACGATTTGCGTCGTCTTGCCGCCACCTTCAGTGCCTTCAAATGTGATGAACAAACCGTTCATAACGATGCGGAACATTCAACATTCAACATTGAACTCCCAACCGGGGACTTCCCGAAACTGAATTTCTCCCACAGATTCAGGGCGACCACCGATTATTTTTCTGAATTCCATCGGTGGTCGCCTGAAACTGTGGGCCTGGTTTTCAACGATGGCGCGGGTCGCGTGGTTTCCGGAAGTGTCCAACATCTTATGCCGGAAAACTTCGGGATTGGGCGTTGAAGGTTGAATGTTTTTCCATGGCTCAAACCTTCTTCAACCGCACGCCCTTGGGCGTGTCTTCGATCACCCAACCCTTCGCCTTCAACTCGTCCCGGATGGCGTCGGCCCGCTTGAAATCCTTCGCCTGACGGGCCGTCTGACGCTGCGCCAGCAAGGCTTGCAGCTCGTCGGAAACTTCACCCGCCGCCGCCCCCCCCAAACCAAGCACGGTGTCGACCCGCGCCCAGGCCGCCAGGGCGGCGGCGGCTGGTGGTGCGGACAACTGGCCCGTCCCCAGCAAGCGGTTGGTTTCACGCACCCAATCAAACACCTCGCCCCACGCGGCGGATACATTCAGGTCTTCGCTCAAGGCCGCCGCGAATTTCTCCAGCAGGGCTGCGGCCGGCGCCGCACTCGTCGGGCCGGCGGTTTCGCGAAGCTTGATCAGGCATTCGTCCAGCCGCGCCAGCGCCGCCCGCGCCGCTTGCAAACCATCCATCGTAAAATTGAACTGCTCCCGGTAGTGCGCGGTCAGCAGCAAATAACGGATTTCGCGCCCCGTGAATCCCTTCGCCAGCAAATCCCGCAACGTAAAAAAGTTTCCCAGCGACTTGCTCATCTTCTTGCCCTCGACCAACAGATGCGCCCCATGCAGCCAGTATTTTACGAAGCGCTGGCCCGGCGGATAGGCCCGTGCGCCTTCGCTCTGCGCGATCTCGTCCTCGTGATGCGGGAACATCAAGTCCTCTCCGCCGAGGTGCAGGTCAAAGCTTGTGCCGAGCAGTTTCATGCTCATCGCCGAACACTCGATGTGCCAGCCCGGCCGGCCTTCGCCCCACGGGCTGGGCCAGAACACGTCGCCATCGTCCGGCGCCCGCGCCTTCCACAGCGCGAAGTCCGCCAGCGATTCCTTCTCGTATTCGTCGCTGCTCACGCGTTCCCCCGTGCGCATTTCGTCGAAATTAAGCTTAACCAACTGACCATAGGTGCAGCCGCAGCCGCGATATTTCTCGATGCTAAAATACACCGACCCATCCGCCGCCCGATACGCCACGCCGCGCGCGATGAGCTGTTCGATGAGCGTAATCATCTCCGCAATGTAAGCCGTGGCGCGCGGGGTGTCGTGCGGATCCAGACAGTTGAGCGACTTGAGATCCTCCCGAAATGCCCGTTCGTATTGGCCGGTGAACTCCGCCAGCGGCTGGCCGGTTTCACGGACGCGCCGGATGATCTTGTCCTCCACGTCGGTGATGTTCATCACGTGACGGACGGCGTAGCCCTGGAACTCCAGAAAACGCCGCGTTAAGTCTGCGAAGACAAACGTGCGGAAGTTGCCGATGTGCGCGAGGTCATACACCGTGGGGCCGCAACAATACATCCCGACGTGTTGGCCAGCGGGGTCGAGCGGGGCAAACTCCTGCACCGAACGCGTGAGGGTGTTGAATAGTTTCAGAGCCATGTCGAATCGTGCAAAGACTATTCAACCGGGGAAAAGATTGAAAGAACTTCCCCAGAGCCGGGACACTGCAGTTGGAGGAGTTTTTCAACCACGGATGGACACGGATGAACACCGATAAAAATGAAGTTGCCCCGGAGATGAAATCCGACCACTGAATCCTGGGCCCATCAAATCGGGTCAAACATCCATTTTCTGCTGACCCAACCGTACTACAATCATGAAAGTTTGCGCACGGAAAGCAAGATTGTGGAGGTGGTGACTCGCCAGCCAGCAGGGCCCGCGCTCCCAGCGGGTTGAAAGGTCGCCAGATCCCGTGAGCTCGACGGCGACGAATCCCAAGCGGAGAGCGCCGGAGCACCGCCGCCGTCGTGCGCTTGAGAGTGAGCATGCATAGGAGGGTGAGAGTCCCACTGTGGCGGAGCTTCCCGCCACGAACTGAAAGTAACTGCGGCGTGGCAAC
>JAYTXL010000223.1:0-11594 GCA_043742955.1 Verrucomicrobiota bacterium
GCCTTGTAAACCACGCCCATCCCGCCCTGGCCGATCTGTTCGATCAACTCGTAGTTGCCCACAGCGTCGCCGGTTGGATTGCGAAAGGGTTTCCGGGGCGAGGGCAAGACCAGGGTTTCATCCGGTACTTTTAGAGCCAGCTCAATCAGACAGCGTGGACAAAACCCATCCCGCGACGATTCCGCGATCGGCGACTCACATTCTGAACAAACCCGTACGGTTGACATGGCGGCTAATTCACCCACTACAAACGACACAACATTTAATCCGGTGCCGAGTAACAAAAAATATTTTCAATCGCCAAATGCGGTCAGCAGCCAGCGCAGCTCGGCTTCGGTTTCAGCGGGGCTGGCCACCATGCGTGCGACCTCGGCTTTCAGGAGTTGGCCGTATTCCTGGCGCAAGCGGCTGGCGGCCATTTTTATCGCGTCTTCGCGCTTGCCCAGCCGCGCGGCAACTTCCGCATAGGAGCGGGCGCTGTTTTCACCGGGGAGGAAATGTTTCAACTCATCGAACCAAACCGCCTTGTCCGCCCGGCGATACTTTTCCTGGAGTTGATCGACGGTCAGGTCGAGCAGCGTAAGGGCCCAGCTCTTTTCATAAAGTTTTTCAGGGGTCAGATCGTGGGCGGGTTCGGCGACGTAGCGGCCTTCGGCGGATTGGAGGTCGAGCGAGAGATGCGGTTGCGCCCCGCCGCGTTTGACGGCCCGTTCCTTCGCCCATTCATTCTTCACCATGTTCTGCAAACAGGTGAGCAGCCACGAACGAAACCGGCCTGCGGCGGGATCGAGGCCGCGGAGGACGCGCTTGGTGACGATGCGGCTGGCAAAAAATTCCTGCGTGAGATCCTCCGCCTGGTGCGGGGCATGGCCGCTGCGGCGCAGGTAAGCGTAGAGCGGATACCAGTAGGCGACGCACAATTTCTCCAAGGCTGCCTCTGCCTCCGGCGAAGAGGTCTGTGCGGCGGCCAGCACGACACTCCAGTGCGTGGAAGCAAATTGCCCCGCCGGAGTCTGGTGCGGGTCGGGCGGCTCCGTTGTGGACATGGCTTCCATTGAATACTTCGTTTCGGCGAGAGGCAATGGCGAAGTCGGGGGTGGAGTTCTGAGCCAACGATGGCGTTGAAAGTGACAACGGAGCGGCGATCCGAGCATAGGACAGGCGTCGCGCCAGTCTCCATTCTCAAGGAACAACATCACGATTTGGGGCCGGCGATGGTTACGGCTTTTCTGCCACAAAAAAGGGAGGCTTTGAAGTCAGGGACTGGCGCGACGCCTGTCCTGCGATGATTCGGGCCGGAGATGTGGGCGCTAGTTATTGGATTTTGCTTTTGGCACTGCGCGGTTCTCCGGGTCGCTGAAAGGCGGTTGATCAAAGGTGGCGCCGTCACCGGTCACGCGCGGGTCTTGCGCCTCGGTGAGGAGCTTCATCAGGCGTTCGGCCAGCGCGCGCTTCCGGATGGCGAAGGCGGGGTCGCCAGCCAGATTGTTCACCTGGTCGGGATCGTTTTTAACATCGTAAAGCTCCTCGGCCGGACGCTGGGCGAAGGCGAGGTCGTAAAACTTTTTCCATTGCGTTTCGTGGCGGTGGGTGATGAGCCAGGACTTGGTCGGGCTGGCGTCCATGTCGGCGAAGGCGGCGAAGGTGTTTTGCTCGAGCACCGCCGCCGCCGGGGTTTCGGATTCGGTCACGTCCCGGGGGTTGCCCAGGGGCCAGCGGTCGGGGGCAAAGTTGCGGATATAGAGGAAATTCTGCGTGCGCAATCCCCGCATCGGATAAGGCAGATTCCCTGCGCGCGCCGCCGCCACGTGTCGTTCCCGACCCGTGACCGCCCAGTCCCGGCTGGCGTCCACCAGGCCGTTCTTTTCCGACTTGAGGAGGGGCACGAGGCTTTTGCCGTAGAGATTGGCCGGGGGCGGCACGCCGCCGATTTCCAGAAAAGTCGGCATGAGATCCGGCAGCCGCACAAGGTCGTCGAGCACGCGCCCGGGTTTGCCGCCGGGCCAGCGGATGGCGAGCGCGACGGCCGTGCCGTGGTCGTAGAGGTTGCATTTGCCGCTGGTAACGCCGGGCATCCCGTGGTCGCCGCTGATGACAATGACGGTCTTTTCGAGTTCGCCCGCTTCTTCCAGGCGCTTCCAGAGCACGCCGACGTAGGCGTCGACGGCCTGGCATTCGCCGAGATAATCGGCGACGTCCTCGCGCACTTCGGGAACGTCCGGGAGGAACTTGGGGAGTTTGCCGCGCAAGGACTCCGGCGCAATCCCCCAGAGATTTTTGCCCGAGCCTTTCACCCACGGGCGGTGGGTGGTGGTGGGGCCGAACCAATAATGCCAGGGCTGGCCGGGTTTGCGATCGGCGAGAAAGGCATCGAAGTTGCCGCGCACTTGCGCGAGGATTTCCGCGCGGGCGGCTTCCAGCCTGGTTCCTTGGGCCAGGCGCGCGGTGACCTCCTCCGAGAAGTTGTTACAGGCATTGCCGGCCTTTTGATACGCGTATTGCTGGCCACCGAAGCCGGCATCCGCCGGGGTGCCGGGGCTCCAAACCTTGAAGCTCTTGCCGATGTGATAGCCCGCGTCGCGCAGCAGCAGCGGAAAAGTGGGGAGGGCGCTGTCCCAGACCGCGCCTTGCAGGATCGCGCCGCGGCTAGTGTTGAAAAAGTAACGGCCCGAGAGCAGGGAACTGCGGCACGGAGTGCAGCTCGGCGCGTTGACGAAAGCGTGGCGGAAGAGGACGCCCTCGCGCGCCACGCGATCGATGTTCGGGGTGCGAACGACATCGTTGAGCGTGGGGCGTCCATCGAGACCCTTATAGCAGCTGGCATAACGGCCCCAGTCGTCGGCGAAGACAAAAAGGATGTTTGGCCGGTCGGCGGCGCGGAGAGGTGAACTGACGCCGAGGGCGATCAGGGGCAGCAGCAAAGCGGAAAATTTCATGGCAGCCATTAGTAATCGTGGAGGGGCGGAGCGGCCGGTTGGGTAATCATTTCCGGAGCGTGAGATAAATCGCACGCACATCCATGACCGATTGGCCGGGGATCTGCAACGCCCGGAGGGTGAGGGGGCCCCGGCCTTTTTCCAGGTGCATGGTTCCCAGTGACAGCGGACGGAACTCTTTCATCTTCGACTCTGCGGCCGGGCGCGGGATGGTGTCCTGGTTTGTATAGAGCGGCGGATTCCAGCCGGGGCTGACTTTACCGGCCAGCCGGCTGCCCTGGAAGCTGAGTTCAACCGTGGAACCGGCATCGTCCTCGGGACAAGTGTAGTGGATCATGACGTCGTAGGTGCCGGTGGTGTGCACCGCAATATCCCAGGTGATGGCGTCCTCAAGTGATTTCCAGTTTACGAAGTAGGAACAGTTCGGGGCGCTGGCGCTACGGCGGATGCCCCCGTGCGCATGGCCATCGCGCGCCGGCAGCGGGGTCAGTGGAAACTCTGGATAGCCGACCGGACAGGGGCGGTCATCGGCGGCGGCGAGGGGAGCCAAAACTTCTTTCCGCCACGCGGCCACCGCCTTGCTCATGGTGCTGGCCACGTCGGCTTGGCCGGCGGTGATGGCTTTTTGCTGGCCGGGATCCGCCGCCATGTCGAAAAGCGCGCCGGTTTGGTCCAGGTGGTATTGTTGTGAGCGCGCACTGACCTGGCCATTCCAGTGCGAGAAAATAATCCGATCGTCCCAGTCCCGCCCGGATCCGCCGCGGAGGAGGGGGGTGAGATTCCGTCCGTCGAGCGGCTGGCTGCCCACGCGCTGGATGCCGGCCAGGGCAGTGAGGGTGGGCAGCAGATCGATCGCGCCGGCAATCTCCCGGACGACCGTGCCCGCTGGGATGCCGCCGCCGGGCCAGCGGATGAAAAAAGTCGAACGCACGCCGCCCTCATCGGTCGAGCCCTTGATCCCTTTCAAGCCACCATTCCAACGCCAGGAGTTCGGGCCGTTATCCGAGAAATAGATGACGATGGTGTTGTCCGTGAGCTTGAGTTTGTCTAGTTGACGCAGGACGCGCCCCACGTTGGTATCCAGATTTTCCACCATCGCCAGGGCGCAGCGGGTTTGATCGAGGTCCTCCGGGGCCCCGGCCCGGGCGCGCAGCGGGACCGGTTGGTTCTGGAAGCGCTGCCAATACTCCTGGGGCACCGCCCAGGGGGAGTGCGGGGTATTGAAGGGAAGGTAACAGAAGAAAGGTTTTCGCTGCTGCTGCTCGATGAACGCCAGCGCGTGGTCGGTCAGATCATCGGCAAGGTAACCGCGGCCGCGCACGGGTTGGCCGTTGTGCTCCAGCGGCGGGTCAAAGTACTCGCCCCAGTGGCCGGAGGTGAAACCGTAGTATTCATCGAACCCCCGCGCGTTGGGGTGATAGGGCCATTG
The DNA here is from genome assembly GCA_043742955.1 of Verrucomicrobiota bacterium. Classification (GTDB taxonomy): domain Bacteria; phylum Verrucomicrobiota; class Verrucomicrobiia; order Limisphaerales; family JAYTXL01; genus JAYTXL01. Next base: position 4,366 of record JAYTXL010000223.1, read on the forward strand.
GCTGCCATTGTGCCATTTGCCGAAGGCACCGGTCGCATAGCCGGCGGCCTGGCAGGCGTCGGCGATGGTTTTCTCATCCAGATTCAAGCGCTCCAGGCCGTTGGAGACGCCGCGCACGCCGCTGCGCGGATGATAGCGTCCCGTGAGAAATTCCGCGCGCGTGGGGGAACACACCGGGCACACATAAAAGCGTTCGAGCACCGCCCCGCGGCGGCCGATGGAATCGATATTGGGCGTCCGCAGATTCGCATTGCCGTTGAACGAATAATCACCCCAACCGGAATCATCGGCCAGGATCACCACGATGTTGGGGTGCGGTGACGCCGCTCGACCAGCGGGTTGCAAGAAAGTGAAGATCGCGAGCGCAGCCAACAGTAGCGGGCGGATTTGATGCATGGTGCTGTCGGTAGAAATATCTTTGAGTACCCCTGATTGCACGCCAAATCGGACGGGGACATGACGTTCTGACTTTCGTCAGCGGCGGAACCAGCTGTTCGCGCGGCCCGGTGCGAGGCTGCTGGAGGTGCCCTGGTCGCGGCCTACCCAGGGGCCTGACCCCGGGCGGGTGGTTCAGGTAATCGGGGGGCGGTATGAGTCCGGCATTGGATTCACGAGTGACAAAGGGGGCCGGCGCCGCCGGGGAGTGCTGGAATGAAATTCCCGGACTGGACCCGTGGCGGTTCCGGCGGCGGCGCATTTTCCAGCCGGTTCATGGTCATTGTGGCTTTGAAACCAGCGCGCCCCAACTGCCCGGCGCTGGCGCGGTGAACTCCACCGGCTGATGGCTGAGCGGATGCACAAACGCAATCCGCCAAGCGTGCAGACAGAGCGGAGGATCGCCCACGCGCAACGTCTGCGTGTCGCCTATTTTCCGCCCGGGCAGATAAACCGCGTCACCGCACACGGGAAAACCGAGGTGCCAGAGATGAACGCGGATCTGGTTCGTTCGCCCGGTCAGCGGACGCGCCTCCAGCAAGGTCGTGCCGTCCGGATTTCGGTGCAGCACGCGAAACTCCGTGCGCGCCGGCAACCCGTTTTCCACCGCCACCGTTCGCGCGCCCAGCGCCCCCGACTCGGCGCTAATCGGTGCATCACAACTGAACTCCGCCGGCTCCGGCTCGCCCTGCACGCGCACGAGATAAAACTTCCGCACCTCACCGCGCGCGAACTGCGGTTGCAGCCGGCCTGCGAAATGGCGCGTGCGCGTCACCAGCACCAGTCCGGTGGTGTTCGCGTCCAGCCGGTGCGCCGGGAAGGGTCGTTGCGGATGATAGGCTGCGTTGAGCAAATGCTGGAGGGTGTTGCGATAAAACCGCCCGCCCGCATGCATGGGCAGCGGCGCGGGCTTATGCAACACGATCAACGCCTCGTCCTCGTGCAATATCTCCACCGCGCCGCTCACATCCGGCTCGAGGACGTCCGGAAACTTGTGCCGGAACCGCTCGCCGGCACGGACGATTTGCGTCGCCGCGACCATTTCATCCCGGGCGTTCAACACGAGCCCGCGCGCGCACTCTCGTTCCCAATCCGCCGCAGGAATGTGCCGCACCACCCGGCACAGCGCCGCCACCAACGTCCCGCCGTCGCATTCCTCCGGCACATTCACCGGTTTGAAATGATCGCACGGCACGCTCCCCGGCAGCGGCGTAAACGCGCGGCGCATCGCTTCGTGGCGGCCCGCGATGTTCAGCGCCATGCGCTCCGCCGGCGTCTTGAAGCAATACGAACACGACTGTCCCGGCGCGAAGCGTTCGTCCTGCTGCTCCGCCGCTGTCAGCGGCGTCTGACAACGGAAACACTGTGTCGATTCCGTTTCCTGCAAACTCGGATCCAGGCCCACCCGCTGATCGAATACGAAACACTCGCTGTCATAATGCGCTCCACCGCACTCCTCGAAGTATTTCAGGATGCCGCCTTCCAGCTGGAAAATATTTTTGAATCCCTCCCGCTCCATGAACGGCCCCGCCTTCTCGCAACGAATGCCCCCCGTGCAGAACAGCACGATGGGTTGCGCCTTCAACTCCAAAGGCAAGCGGCGCACCGCGGCGGGAAAATCACGGAAATGATCGATGCCGATGGCCCGCGCATCCTTGAACGTCCCCAGCTTCACCTCGTAATCATTGCGCGTGTCCAGCAGAACCACCGGACGCCCCTCATCCAGCCATTGTTTCAACTCCTTTGCCGTGAGTTTTGGCGACGTCCGCTGCGCCGGATTAATCCCCGAGACACCAAAGGCGATGATTTCCTTCTTGAGCCGGACCATCATTTTGCGGAACGGCTGGTGATCCGTGGTGCTCACCTTCGTCCGCAAATCCTCCAGACCTGGCACGCGGCGCAACTCCGCGAGCAGCAGATCAATCTTTCCCGCCGCGCCAGCGACAAACAGATTGATGCCCTCGGCGCTGAGGAGAATGGTGCCTTTCAACTCCCAGCCCTGACATATCGCCAGCAGTCGCGCACGCAACGACCTCAGCTCCGGCAGGGCCACGAATTTATAGGCGGCAATGTTGATGATTTTCGGCATGGTATCCTTTGGTCAGCCGCGCCATTAAAGGTCCGCCGGACGCCCGTGTGCGACAGCCCAGACCGCTGGGGGCACAGGACGTGAACCTAGTTTGCCTCCGACCCGAACTCTGGCAAAATGGGTGTCGAGATGGCGGATAACGCAACCGGATCGCAACCGACGTGCTTTGCCACCTGGTCAGGTTGACGGTCATATCGTGGTGCTACACTAGCATTTATCAAGATCCAATGTGAACAGTGTCTTTTAAAATCCGAATCCTTCTGCCCGTTTGGCAAGGGTCGCTCCGTTACAATTTCCAAACCGAAGGGCCAGGGCTGATGCAAAATGACGGCCGACGAATTTAAAAGGAAATGGTCGCGCTATCAGGTCAAGGAAACAGCCGCTTACCAAAGCCAGTGATTTGCCCCTCGCCAAAACACGCGCCAACGAGCAATTTTGCGCGCGACCAAGAAAAATGAATAAACTCTGGTGCGGGACTGGCCAGCAAGCATCAAGCAAATGAACACTTTTGTCATCCGCCGGTGAATACCGATAAACCCACCCCGCCGGAAACCACGCCACCGCCTCTGCCGGTGACCGCCCAGACCACCGGGCCGCTGTTCTGCGGCCTGCTGAACACTAACGGCGTCCGCATCGCCCACGACGATACTTTTGCGCGCTCGCTGGCCGAGGCTTTTAATTGCGGCCATTTCCGGCTTTATCTCCAGTTCGGTGGAGGGCAGCAGGCAGGGCAACTTGCGATTCGGAACCGCACGGTGAACTGCTCACGCAGATCGAACTGGACGAGACGCACACGTTCCGGTTCTTCATCAAACTAATTGTTCGACATTGTTCCACCCGCTTGCAACCTCTCCGACAACCGCACCCACCGAGGACGTCCTGATATGAATCGACAGCTATCCCCATTCTGGACCCTCTTCATCCTTACCGGGTTGAATCTCCTGAATTATCTCGACCGCCAGATCATCCCGACCGTCCTGACGCCGCTCCAAAAGGAATTCAATCTCACCGACCCTCAGCTCGGCCGCATCAACACTATTTTCATGATCGGCTATTTCGTCACGTCACCGTTCTTCGGATATCTCGGCGACCGAATGGCGCGCAAATGGCTCATCGCGCTCGGCATTTTTATCTGGAGCCTCGGCACGGTGCTGACGGGATTCGCCGGCGGCTTCGGCCTGCTCCTGTTCTACCGCATCCTGGTGGGCATGGGTGAGGCGAGCTACGCGACCATCAGCCCCAGCTTGATCTCCGATACCTTTCCGCCGGCCAAACGGAACAACGCGTTGACGATTTTTTATGTTGCCATACCCGTCGGCTCGGCGCTCGGGTACTTGTTGGGCGGCTACGTGGGGGAACATTTCGGCTGGCGCTCGGCGTTCATCTGGGCGGGTGCGCCGGGACTGCTGTTGGCGTTGTTGCTGCTGCCATTTCGGGAACCAAAACGCGGCCAGTCCGAGCACCAAACCGTTGCGAAACCCAAACCGCGCGATGTGTTCAAGCTGTTTACGCTCGCGGATTATCAACTCGTGATCTGGGGGTACGTCGCGTACACGTTCGCGTTGGGTGCGTTCGCTTTCTGGGGGCCGCAATTCCTCGTGCGCATCCACCAGGTGCCGCCCGACCGGGCCAGCCTTTTCTTTGGAGCGGTGCTGGTGGTCTCGGGACTCGTCGGCACGCTCGTCGGCGGTTTTGCCGCGACTGCGTGGCAAAAGCGCAATCCCGCCGGCTATGCGCTCATGCTCGCCTGCTCGACCGTGGCCGCCACGCCCGTGGTGGTGGTCGCCTTCTGTGTCGGCAGCACGCCGCTCGCCATGAGCTGTCTTGCGTTTGGGATGTTCCTGCTCTTTCTCTCCACGGGTCCGGTCAATACGCTCATTCTCGAAACCGTTCCCGTGAACCTGCGCGCCAGCGCCATGGCCATTTCGATTTTCATGATCCACCTGTTCGGCGACATGTGGTCAGCCGAAATCGTCGGCCACCTTTCCGAACATTGGAACAATTTGCAAAAAGCGGTCTTGATCCTGCCCGTGGCGCTGCTGGTTGCGGGTGCACTCTGGCTGGGACTGGCGATAAAAACCTTGAAGGCCCGGAAATTGGTCGCGCCGTAAACTCCACGACGGTCGAACCTTCTCTAATCTGGAAAAGTTTAATTGAAACCAGGGCGGCACCGGGATCAACACGAATGGGGCGGAACCAGAGGGATGTCAAACCTGATAAAAGCGACTCACGCATTACTGGTTGGGTCACCCAATCAAGGCGCGATTTTTATGCGTGTACCTCGGTGCGTATCCGTGGTTAAGCTTTCATTCGACGGCATTGTTCCCTTAATTCCCCCCCCGGCTTTGGCCCAGCCAAAGAATCAGTGCGGGTAAAAGCACACCCAACCCCAGCGCCAATCCGACCCACCATTTATTTTTCAGGGTGCGAAAAGCCAGGATCACGCCCAGTAGGATCGTCAGCGTCGCCGCGATGGCCATGGTCACCACCAGCGCCTTGAACAGCTTGGGCTTGGAGGGCTTCTGAAACTCCTGTTCCGAGGGATATATCTGGTCCACGTGCACCACCCGGAATTTTTGCACCAGCGTCTCGGCTTCGCTGGGCGACTTGATCCGGTTGGGATTCACGGTTTGATACCAGCCGGTCAAAATGTAGAAGAGCAACATCGGCGTGAAAAAACAGCCGAGGTACAGGTGCAGACGACGCATGTTTTTCATGGGGGGATCGGGGACGGGTCAGCGCGGGCCGACGGACAGTTTCGGGGCCGGCGGGTGTTCGCTCATTTTTCCACCAACGGAATGAAAATCTTCTGGCCCACGGAGAGTTTCTTCTCATTGAGATTCGGATTGGCCTCCAGGACCTGCTTCAAGGTCACCTTAATCCCCTTGCTGCGATAGGCCTCCACAATCGCCGAGAGGGTCTGGCCTTTCTCGATGACATGATCGTAACCTTTTTCCGGCCCTTTCGATGCGGGTGCATCGGGCTCCGAACCACTCGGGACGCGCGGGCGTTTCGGGGCTGACCCGCTATTGCCATCGCTCGGTGGACGGGGGAGCGGTGCGCTGGCGGCAGCCTTGGCGAGCTTCTGGATTTCCTCCAGAATGAGTTTTTTGTCCGCCTCCCGCTTGCGGTCCAGTTCCTGGATTTTTTCCACGAACTGCTTGAGCTCTTCGCGCGTGGCGAACTTGTTGCCCGTGCGCGCGGATTCGTCGTGCGTCGACCGCAGGTCCTCCACCACGGCCCCGAGCCGTTTTTGCTGCGCCTCCTGCGTGGCCTGGAGCGCCTCCACCATGCCGGCCAGCCGTTTCACCCGGTCTTCCAGGTCCTGGCGTTCGGCGGCGGCGGCGGCCCGCGCCGCAGCGTCCTGCGCGGAGAGCGGAACCGGCGTCAACGCCAAGGCGGTGGCTGCGAACAGCCCAAAGCAAAATCGTTTCATGTCTTGGAAAATAAGAGCGCCCGGCACCCGGCGCAAGCCGATTGATGCAGTGAACCCCGACAAAAGTGTTCCGCGCCTGCGGGTAACTGCGGTGGGGTGGGTAAGTTTGCGCTTTGCCTTTTGGGGGCACCCCCTATTTTAACCGCGTGACCATCCTGGAAGTCATCCAACGCAGCACGGAGTTTCTCGCCAAACGCGGCGTCGAATCGCCCCGGCTGCAAATTGAGCTGCTGCTCGCCCACACCCTGCGCGTGCCCCGGCTCAAGCTCTACCTGAATTTTGAACGCGCCCTCACGGAACCGGAGCTGGCCACGATCCGCCAGCTCGTCAAACGGCGCGGCGACCGTCACCCCCTTCAACATCTGCTGGGCACCGTTTCTTTTTGCGGACTTGAAATCGCGGTCAGCCCGCACGTCCTCATTCCCCGTCCTGAAACCGAGCTGCTCGCCGAGCGCGCCTGGATCTTCCTCGCCAGCCTCCCCTCGCCCCCGTCAACGGCCCTGGACTTTGGCACCGGCAGCGGCTGCCTCGCCATCGCCCTCGCCGTGAAATGTCCGGGCGCCGAGATTCATGCCGTGGACATTTCCCACGACGCCCTCGGGGTCGCCCGACAAAATGCCGCCCACCACGGGGTGCCGGAGCGGATTCAATTTCATCTCGGTGACGGTTTTGCCCCCCTGCCCGCCGGCCTGCGCTGCGACCTGATCGTCGCCAACCCGCCCTACATTCCCAGCGCCGAGATCGCCACGCTCGATCCGGAGGTCCGCGATCACGATCCGCGAGCCGCCCTCGACGGGGGACCGGAGGGCCTGGATTTTTATCACCGGCTCGCGGGGGAAGCAGCGGGGTGGCTGAAGCCCGCCGGCAAACTGATGCTGGAATTCGGCGACGGGCAGGCGGCCGCCATCGGGCTGATTTTCCAGCAGCACCGGTGGCACGTCGAGGGCGTGGAAAAAGATTTAGGCGGCCGCAAGCGGTTCTTAATTGCCTCGCGCGGCCAGCTGTGAAAAGTTCTCGGGCAACAAAAAAAATTCCATGGACAGCTTACTCATCAAAGGCGGCGTGCCGTTGCACGGCGAAGTCACCATCAGCGGCGCAAAAAACGCCGTCCTTCCCATCATGGCCGCCACGCTGCTCACCGCCGAACCCTGCGTCATCCGGCGCGTGCCTGACCTGACCGATGTGAAATTCATGGGTGAAATCCTGACCTCGCTCGGCGCGCAGGTAAAATCCGACGGCGACACCCTCCACGTGCAGGCCGCCAAAATA
>JAYTXL010000224.1:0-3661 GCA_043742955.1 Verrucomicrobiota bacterium
TCCCGCCCGTGAGTTTCTGGTGGGCGACTACCGCGCGGCGCTGTCGGAAACACACGGGCGGGACGCCCGTGCCACTACGGCCTCGCTGGGGATGCGTGACGAGGCAGAATGCCCTCCGCGCTTTCCGACAGGCTCTTCACGAGATCAGCCACGTAGCGCGCCGCTCACTTCGCCAAATGACAAGCCGCCCAATGCCCCGGCGTCACCTCGCGCAAGACCGGCACTTCCAGTTTGCATTTCGCCTCGGCCACCGGACAGCGCGGATGAAACGGACAACCGCCCGGCGGATTAATCGGCGACGGCACATCGCCCGGCAGCACGATCCGCGGACGTTTCGAGTCCGGATCCACCACCGGCACCGCGGAGATCAGCGCCTGCGTGTACGGATGCCTCGGCTCGCGGCACAGCGTCTTTGCGCTGGCCACTTCCACCACTTTGCCGAGATACATCACCACAATGCGCCGGCTGATGTGCTCGACCACCGCCAGATCGTGCGCGATGAACAGATAAGCCAACCCCCGCTCCCGCTGCAAATCCTGGAGCAAATTGATGATTTGAGCCTGCACCGACACGTCCAGCGCGCTCACCGGTTCATCGCAAACAATCAGCCTCGGTTCCACCGCCAGGGCGCGGGCGATGCCGATGCGCTGCCGCTGTCCGCCGCTGAACTCATGCGGATACCGTTGCGCGTGCACCGCATTCAAACCCACCGCCACCAGCAACTCCTCGATCCGCCGCTGCCGGCCCGCCGCGTCGCCGCCCAGCGCATGGATTTCCAAAGCCTCCCCCACAATCTGACTCACCGTCAGGCGCGGATTCAACGACCCAACCGGATCCTGGAAAATCATCTGAAACTTCCGCCGCCGCGCCCGCAACTCCGCGCCGTCCAACTTTGCAATATCCTCGTCCTCGAACAAAATGCTGCCCGCCGTCGGATCCAGAAGCTTGACGATGGCGCGGCCGAGTGTGGTCTTGCCACAGCCACTTTCGCCCACGAGCCCGAGCGTCTCGCCTGGTTCGACCGCGAGGCTCACATCATCCACAGCCTTCACCCACGCCCGGGCCCGGCTGAACACGCCGTGCTGCACGGGGAAGTGGACCTTCAGATTTTTGACTTCGAGAAGTGGCACGGATGAGAAATGCTAAAGCTCGGACACGAATTGCTCAAGCGTCAACCCCGCCTGCTCAATCACACCCTTCAGCGTGCCGGGTTTGAGCGGCTTGTGCGGGGGAACAACAATCGTGCGCTCCGCCTTGCGCATGATGAGATGCGAGCCGGTCTGGCGAACCTGAACGAAGCCGAGTCGTTTCAAGACGCGAGCCGCCTCGCCGCCATTGACATCGCGGGGAACCTTCACGCGATGGCGACCACCGGGTCTTCCGTGAAGTGCAGCCGGACACGCTTCGGTCGCTGGGCGGAAACAAAGAAACCCTCCACCGCGTCGGCGATCATGGCGTCCAGTTCGCCGAATGAATCGCCCTGTGTCGTGATGCCACCGCCGCCGGGCGCATCCCAGCGTGCGACGTAACCACCGGTTTCCCGGCACGCTTCCACCCGAAAGGTGATTTCCGCAACCGTGTTCATGAGCGGAAGTTAAGCGCAGTCTGCGGCGCGCGTCAATCCACCGCCTTCACCCACGCCTTCACCCACGCCTTGGCCCGGCTGAATACGCCGTGCTGGACGGGGAAGTGGACTTTGAGGTGGCGGACTTCGAGGAGGTTCAAGGGCGGAGCGTCAAGGTTCGGGGATTTCGAGCGCGCGGCAAATTTTGCGAGCCAGCAGGTCGGGAATCTCCGAGTGGCGTGGCACCGGCTCGCGCCGTCCGGTTTGAGGATTCCAATGAATCGTGTGCGAGCCGCCCTCGCGCTTGAATGGCCGTCCGTGCTTTTCCAAGTGGCGGATGAGTTCCCGGCGTTTCACGCGAGTTCCAGCACCTGCGTGTCCTTGGGCATCGCTCGGCTGGCGTCCTCGCGGCGGTCTTCCAAGAGCAGGTCAATCGCGTCCCGCAGACTTTGCACGCACTCCTCGACGGTTTTGCCCTGCCCGTTCGCCTCGGGGAACTCCGGGCAGAAGGCGACGAACCATTTGCCGTCCCGATGAACTTGCGCCGTGACCTTGAGCTTCATATTAGGAGATTAAATGCCGTCGGCCGTTGCGTCAACGAGACAAACACGCGCGCGGCTGAATACGCCATGCTGGACGGGGAAGTGGACCTTCAGATTTTTGACTTCGAGGAGCGCGTTCATTCAATGCCGAAACATTCAAAATGAAGCTTCGGAGGAGCACAACATTTATAGCCTTGAATCCTCTCTCGGCGAAATCCCGGTTCCAGTTCAATTCACGGCTTGCCTAGAGGTCGCATTGAGCGTAGTTTTTCTGCGTGAGTATTGAAGCACTTCAAGCCGAAGTGAGCGCGCTCCCAGCCGAAATGCGCCGCAAGCTCATGGCGTTTATGATCGTGCTCGAAGATCGCGGGCGCGGTGATTACGCAGCGGAACTCGCCCACAAGATCGACGACCCAACACCCGGCCGCTGGCTGACCCCCGAACAATGCGAGCGCGAACTGGGACTGCCGCCTGACTTCCAATGAGCGACGCGCGGTTGCTCGTGGCCATTGAGGTTCTCGATTTTCTCCGCACCCTCCGACCGCGCGAACAACGCGACTTGCTTAAACGCTTCCGCGACCTCGCGGCTTTTCCGTCCAACTTTTCTGATTTTGTCGAATACGATTCCGCCGGCCGCCGCGTCGAGGTTCATGTGTTCGGCAAATTCGCCATCAAGTTCTGGAACGACTTCGCCGACCGGCACGTAAAAATTCTCGATCTGCATTTCGCAGCTCGCTCCCGGTGACATGCCATGCTGGAGGGGGAAGTGGACTTTCAGATTTTTGACTTCGAGGAACGCGCTCATTCAGTGCTGAAACATTCCAAACAAGCTCCGTGGGAGCGCAATCTTTATAGCCGTAAATCAGCTCTCGCCGTATTTCCGGCGGGCGCATTTCAGTTTCTTGCAGGTGCCTCTCAAAGCCAACCTGGAAGGTTGCCAGCCATTAGCCGGGGGTGGAGCACCGCGATTCCCCCGGATCAGAGGTCCGAGGAATTGCACCCTGAAAGCGGTGCCAGCAATGGGTGAATCCTGCGGGAGCAGCGCTCGGTCGTGCGGTCTCCTGAAACCCCTCCCGGGCACCTCAACGCTTGGTTTTGACCGGGGATTTCGCTCGCGAACTCGCTAATCCCTGGCTGATATGATCCAAAAACCGCCACGGAAATTCGCCATTGCCAACCCGCAGGCGATTAGCCAAATGACCCACGCTTTATTTGCGTCAGGCAACTTCCTCGCTGCAATCTTGGCGTTCAATTTCGCAATCATCACTTCCACCACGGACACCGCACCCACCGCCCCGGTTCCACCTCCACCAACTCCGGTGCCTTTTGCGGACAGTCGGATTGCGCCTTCGGACAGCGCGGGTGGAAACGGCAGCCGGACGGGAATTCGCCGAGATGCGGCACGGTGCCGGGGATGGCGGTGAGGCGCGTCGTGCCCGCGCCAAGTTTGGGCACGGAATTCATCAAAGCCTGCGTGTACGGATGCAGCGGACGACGGAGCAGATCGTGCGCAGGTGCGAGTTCGACAATCTGCCCGGCATACATCACGGCCACG
>JAYTXL010000225.1:0-22528 GCA_043742955.1 Verrucomicrobiota bacterium
GGGGGTGTAGCCCACTTGGAATCCGACGGTTGGCTCGCCCGCCACCGGGAGCAGTTCCCGATAGCGCCACATTGTTTGAGGGCGCGACGCGATAGCGTCGCGGGTCAGGGTTTTTTTGATGCGCTCGTAGTCATAGACCACTTCGAGCGGACCGAAATCAAACTCGCAGACATGCGTCGCGGCGAGCGGATATTCCCGGCCGCACTCGCGGCACTTGAGCGCCTTCATGAACCCAGTGGTCGTTTCCATAATCTTATCGTGGTAGCGGCCGGTCGGCGACCGCCGAATGCGATCTATTTCGGGGCAATAAAAAACCCCTGCTCATTGAAATGAGAAGAGGTCTAAGCATCGGGCGCACTCTTCTCATCTTTTCCCAAGCCACTGCGGCCTGAGCTGGAATTGGCACCTGGTCACTGAAGATCGCGCTTCAATCGGTTGCCGTGGTGTCATCGGGCCAGTCCCTCAACCACTCGGAATGAGATTCGTTTCATCAACGAATACCGATAGCTTGATTAGTGGGTGAAATTTGTCAATCGCATTTTCAATCCGCATTTTCAATCCGGAGATCGCCCTCGCACTCCGCCGGGCGCGCTTCCGCCGCGAGTCAGGGCGGGGTGGGTTTCTTAAAAGTGTTTCCGGCACGAATCCTGCTTTCCAGGAAAGTGTGAACCTCAGAATGAAAGCATTTGAGTGGGAGAGTTTCGAGCCGGTCATCATGGGGTTATTGCATGTGAGTCCCCTCCGGCGATCCCAGTTGTTGCCCCTGCTGCCCCCGCTAATCAAGTGGGAGGGTAAAACCCGGATGATACCGGTATTTACCAAAGCCAATTCACCGCCGCCACGGGATCAGAGTCGCTCAATGTGGTAGGATCAAGGCCCGATCTGCGTGCGGTAGGCATCGGGTGTGAGCAACGAATCCAATTCGGATGGTTGCAAAACCTTGATCCGGTAAAACCAGCCGCCGCCGAAGGGATCAGCATTCACCATGGCGGGATTATTCACCACCGCCTGGTTTACCTCCATCACTTCGCCGCTGATGGGGGTATAGATATCGCTGGCGGTTTTTACGGACTCCACCACAGCGCAGGTTTCTCCGGCCCTTAGCTGGCGTCCCACGGCGGGTAATTCGACAAACACCACGTCGGTCAATTCATGTTGTGCATGGTCGGTGATTCCGACGGTGGCCACATCCCCGGCGACGCGCACCCACTCATGGGATTTCGCGTATTTTAAATCGACTGGAACATTCGACATGGGAAAATTGAGTCAGAGAGTTGAGCGGCGGTCAAACAGGTTTTCGGTAAATCGGCTTCGCGACCACCACCGCAGCGGCGCGCTTCCCGCGAATCTCGATCTCGATCGGCGTGCCCACCCCGCCATACGCCGGAGGGAGATATCCCATCCCGATGCCGATTCCAAGCGAGGGACCCTGCGTGCCACTGACCACTTCACCCGCTTTTAGGCCGCCGGCCCAGATCGGGTAATGCGGCCGTGGCGGAGCGGATTTTTCCGTCATTTTGAAGGCGACGCAGCGCTTGGAAACCCCGTTCAACTTCTGGGCGGCGAGCACCGCGCGACCGATGAAGTCACCCTTGTCAAGCGCCACGAAAAAGCCGACGCCGGCCTCGAGGGGAGTGGTGTTTTCGTCAAGCTCATGTCCATACAGCGGATAGCAAACCTCGGTGCGCAGGGTGTCACGAGCTCCCAAACCGCATGGTTGAAGGCCGAATCCTGGTCCGAGCTTGAGCGCTGTTTCCCACAATGATTCGATCACGTTGGCTGGGGCGATGATTTCAAAGCCGTCCTCACCGGTGTAGCCAGTGCGGGCGACGGCGATCTGCGTGCCGCCAAATTCCCGGAGGCCCAGCTGATTTTTCTTGAGGTCACTCGGCGGCGCTTCGGGGAAGAGTTGATCGAGCAGGCCCGGCGACTTGGGACCTTGGATGGCAATGGCCGCCGTGCTATCGGAAACATTTTGCAAGGTTACCTCAGCGGGTTGTGCGAACGCGGCGTGCTGCCTGGTCAGCCACGCAACATCGATTTCAATGCGCGCGGCATTAATCATCAGCAGGTAATCGATTTCCCCGGTACGGTAGGCATAAAGATCGTCGATCACCCCGCCGCGCTCGTTGCACATCAGCGTGTATTGGCCGGTACCGACGGCGAGTTTCCGAATATCGTTCGTCAGGGTGGCGTTGAGGAAGTGGGCGGCGGCGGGTCCGTGGACGAGCACTTCGCCCATGTGGGAGATGTCGAAAATTCCAGAGTCACGACGCACGCAGAGGTGCTCCTCCATGATGCTCGAATACTGCACGGGCATCTCCCACCCGCCAAATTCGATGAGTTTGCCCCCCGCACGCTGGTGAGCCGCAAAGAGAGGAGTGCGCTTTAGTTCCATGGGGAGCCGGGTCAGCCCCATTTCTCCGTCTTCATCTGTTCCTTGGGTACGCCGAGGTCGTGGAGCACCAGTTTCTCAGTGCCGTCCACCAGTTCGTTCGGGCCGCAGGCGTAGAAAACCGTGTTGGATAAATCATGGACGTGTTCTTTGATCCATTCCGGACTGATACGCCCGCGCCGACCCGTCCAGGGGTCGGCGGGATGCAGACGGGTGCAGGTGACGTGGAAGTTGAAGTTCGGATTCTGTTGCACCAAATCGCGGAATTCCGCATTAAAAATAATGTCGTTGGTGGTGCGCACGCTGTAGAGCACGGTGATTTTTGTGTCCAAGCCCCGGCGGGTGGCTTCCCGGGCGAAGGCTCGAAAAGGCGTGACGCCGGAACCGCCCGCGATACAGATCAAGTGCTTGTTGGGTTCATACACCGGCAGGAATTTTCCCACGGGCGGAATGACCCAGAGCGTGTCGCCGGCCTTGGCCCAATCGACGATCCGCGTGCCCATCTTGCCGTCGCGTTTGACGGTAACCTCGAAGAACCCCCGGTCCAACGCGCAGGAGGACAGCGAGTAGGCGCGCTTGTAAGTCGGCGTATCCGGCCAATACACGGTGATGAACTGTCCGGTCTTGAAATCCACCTCGTAGCCCGCGGGCCACTTTAAATGCAGGGTCTTGGTGTCGGGGAGTTCCAAGGCGACCGACTCGATGAGCATTTCTGCGATTTGTTTGGCCATATCCGTTAGGGTAAAAGCAATGCTAGATTCGGGGGCGACCGGTGTAAAGTCGGCAATGAGGAATGATTACGATGGTGGCCCCATCCGTCAAGCCGGGGCTCGCTGGCGGGGTTAACGTTGTGCTGATTTGCCGGCAACATCCACGCAAACTCCTTCCTTGGTGCTGCGGGCATAGATGCGGCCATTGCTGATAACTGGCGTGGACCAGCATTTTCCCTCGAGCACCTTGGCGCGGGCGACCTCCGTGTAGGCCTTGGGATTGGCCTCCACCAACACCAATTGGCCGGCATCTCCAAGCACCACCACATGGCCATCGACCAAGATCATGCCACCCGGACCAAAGCCCGGCTGGGACCAGATTTCCTTACCGGTGGCCAGCTCGACGCATTTCAGGGGGCCTTTGCCGTATTCCTTGAATTGGAACATGCCGTAGAGGTAGCCGTCTTTTACAACGGGGGTGCTCCAGTGGTTGGGGAGCTCATTCGGTTTGCGCCACAGTTCGGTCGCGGTGAAGCTGGTGCCCGTCTTGGTGATTTTGCACGCCCCCGCACCCACTCCATATCCCGCCGAGCAGTAAACCATGTCTCCGGATACGATGGGCGACATGGCCGTGGAAACCTTGTAGGGAAAAGGATGACGCCAGAGTAACGCGCCACTTTTTGGGGCCACCGACACCAAACCACTTTGGGTGAAGAAGATCACCTGACGCGCGCCGAGGATGTTCGCCACCACGGGCGTGGAGTGCGTCATTTTTTCATCCTCAACCTTCCAGACGACGGCGCCATCTTTTTTGTTGATGCCGAGTAGTGATTGCCCTGGTCCACCGCCGGCAACGAAGACGAGGTTGCCGTCGATGACCGGTGAGGCGGCGTTATCCCAGGAAATGTTCCGGCCAGCATGCTCTTTCAGTAAATCTTTCTGCCAGACCAGGTTGCCCGAAACGGCTTCGAGGCACGACAGGAGCAATTTCGCGGACATCACATAGACGCGGCCGTCGCTGACCACCGGGGTTGATCGCGGGCCATCGCCGCCAGCGTTGTCGGGGGCGCCGGATTGTCCGCCATCGCCGGTTTTAACGGATCCAAATGGCACCGACCAGTGTTCCTTCCCCGTGTTGGCGTCCAGGGCCACGCAAACCTCCCGTTTGGCCCCTTCCACCTCGCGTTGCACCAGAGTGAAGGCCTTGCCCGCGCTGACCGTGAACGAGCTGAAGCCGTCGGAGAGCGGGGCTTTCCATAGCAGGCGCGGTCCGTTGGCGGGCCAACGCTTGGCGGTCAGTTTTTCGGGCGAACTGCTGTCGAAGTTGGGGCCGCGGTATTGCGGCCACTCCGCGGCTTGGGTCGCGGCGACACTTATCAGCAGGCCGCAGGCGAGCTGGAAAACGGGGTGGAGACGGGTTGGCAATGTCTTCGGTTTCATGGGGTATAATATTTTATCGTTTCTCCCAAGGTTCATTTTACAACCAGGCGAGAGGTAGACGTCACCCCGGCTGGTTGCATTCGAACTCAGGTTAGTTTGAGCCGCAGCGCCAATTCTTGGGCCAGCACCTCATAGGCGGCGGCCCCGGCGCTGTATTTGTCGTAATGGATGATGGGTTTTCCAAAACTAGGCGCCTCCGCCAAGCGGGTAGTGCGCGGAATCAAGGTGTCGAAAACCAGTGCGCCAAAATGCTCACGGACCTCGCCGACGACCTGGTTGGCCAGGTTGGTGCGGCCATCGAACATGGTCATGACCACCCCCAGGATTTCCAGCCGTGAATTCACACCACTGTCGCGGAGTTGGCCGAGGATGCGGTTGATCATCGAGATGCCCTCCAGCGCGTAGTATTCGCATTGCAGGGGCACGAGCAAGTAATCCGCCGCCGTAAAGGTGTTGAGCGTGAGGATGCCGAGGGAAGGCGGGCAATCGACAAAGATCACATCGAATCGACCCGAGGCCTGCACCGGCTGAAGCGCCAGCCGGAGCCGCTGCAGATGATTGTCCGCCCGCGCCAGCTCGATTTCTGCGCCGCACAAATCCACTTCGCTGGGGATAAGCGACAACCGTTCGAAGGCCGTGGGTCGGATCTTGTCCAGCAACGCGCCCTCACCGAGCAATGGCCGGTAAGCGCTGGCTCCCTCAAGTTTTTCGACCCCCACGCCGCTGGTGGCATTGGCCTGCGGATCGACATCGACGAGCAGCACCCGCTGCCCAGAGGCGGCGAGGCAGGCGGCCAGATTGACGGTGGTGGTGGTTTTTCCCACCCCGCCTTTCTGGTTGGCCACGGCGATGATTTTGGTAAGCACGCGGCGATTAAAGGGAAGCGCTGCCGGAAGTGCAAGGATGCAGATGACCGGGGCCGGGGCGGTAAATTTTAGCCCCGCACCGGATCACTTATCCTCGGCCAGAAAACGGGCGATGATGGGTCGGTGATCGGAGGCCGCGCCCCAGCTCGGCAGCGTCAAAACGTGGGTGCCTTCAGGCTCCCATTCACGCGCGAGACCGCGGCTGATCAGGATGTAATCAATCCGACTGTAGGTGTCTTCCTTGCCGTAATGATAGGTCCAGGTCACGTTGTGCACCGCATAGTTGGGGTGGTCACTGGGCGGCGGATCGCCGCCCAGTTCGGCAGGCCGGGTGTCGATCAAGGAGTTCCGTCCGCGTCCAATGATTACCTTGATCGCCTTAGTGTCACGCGTGTCGTTAAAATCTCCGAGCACCAAGAGGTTGAGGTTGGGGTTGCCGGCCAGCCGCGCGTCAATGTTCTTGCGAAGCCAGAGTGCTTCCTGTTCGCGCAACTCGGCCTGGTCGGCTTCCGGCACCGGGCGTTTCGATTTCAAATGGGCGGCGAACAAGGTGAATTGGTAATTGGGATTGACCCGCACGTCGAGTTCCACGAAGCCCCGACTTACCCGGAATCGCCGACCGTTCAACAGATAGTTGTCGTTGGTGTGTGGGTGCCGGGCGGAAAACGGGAACCGGCTCAACACCGCGACATGAATGTTGGTATCCCCGCCGGTGATGATTTCCCAGTGGGGAAAATCCAGTCCCTCCGCTTTGAGTGAGGCGCGGAGTTCGAGCAAAGCCTCCGTGCCACCAATTTCCTGCAGGGCGAGCACGTCTGGCTTGAGCGCGTGAATGCTTTCGCGAACTTTGGCCTTGGCGATAATTGATTTGGCGGGACGAGTGCCGCTGGGTGCGGTCAGATAATTCTCCACGTTATAAGTGGCCACGCTGAAGGAGATCGCGGCGTGGGTGGCTCCGCCGCCCGGGAGCAGCCAAAAAATAATAACGAGTCGCAGCAGGGGGAATAGCCTCATCCAGGGAATGGTATAGCGTCGAGATGGTAACAAGTCAAAGCAACTCCCATTAAGTGGTTCATTCGTTTGGGATTCAACGGCAGCGGGCGTAGCGACGCGGTTTCAGGTCAGTTTTCAGCGACTTCGGTTTCCCGATTGACGGCCGCGTGCATGAACCAGAAACCATTTATGTTCCCGCTAACAGTGGTGATCCTGATTGAGGGGGTGATGGCAGGAGGTTGACCGGGCTGCTAAAGTATGATGTCCCAAAAGTGTACTAAGTTGTTTCAGAACGGCATGGACTCCGATTCACATCCCCTGTACTTTGGCCATGTTACTAAATGCGGACACCCACTCGTTGCGGTTCCGAGATTGCACCGAGTGTGCCTTCAATAATCTTCGGTTCGCCGGTGCAGGCACGAAGGTCAGGCAAGGGCAGAATCTGGCTGGAAATTATGGAAAATCGAATGGAAACCTTCAAAGCTCCGGCGGGGCAGGCGGCGTGCGCGCGCACAAGGCTGCGCAAGAGTCACTTGGCGGCGCTTGCCTTGGCGCTTACTGCCAGCCAGCCAGCGTCGGCGATGATTTTCAACCTGACGTACGATGCGGATGCCGTCTACCTGGCGGCCGGTTTGTCGACGCTGGATATTGCGAACATGAAAGCAGCCAATGCTTATGCCGCCACGCAGTTTACCGGCAGGTTTACCGATCCTATCCACGTCAACATTAAAGTAGAGGCCGTGGCGGGCACGGGCACGCTGGGCAGCAGCAGCACGTTTATCTCAAATATTCCCTTTGCCACTCTTCGTGCCCGAACACTTGCGGATGCCACGACCCTGAACGACGCGACGGCGACTGGTATCGGCGGATCCTTTTCGTCGGCGGTAGATCCGGTCGGCGGTTCGCACAATTGGTGGGTGAGCACGGCTCAAGCCAAAGCCTTGGGCTATACGGCCGACAATTCGGTTACTTCCGATGGCACTTTCCGCTTCGGTACCGGATTTAACTATACCTATGATTCCAATAACCGGGCGGTCGCCGGTAAGATTGATTTCATCGGGGTCGCCATGCATGAAATGTCGGAAATCATGGGACGCATCGGAAATATGGGTGGTGCCATCGCCGGAAGCCCCGCCTACATGATGATGGACTTGTTCCATTATACCGGAGCTGGTGTCCGGGGGCTAAACAGCGGTGCGGGCCGATATTTCTCAATTGATAATGGCACTTCGAACCTCAAGGCTTTTAACAACGCGAGCGGGCTTGGCGGTGACTTAGCAGACTGGGCCAACGGCGCCAACGACTCCTTCAATGCTTTCAGCACTTCTGGTGTGTTAAATGACTTTACGGCGGTTGATCTCAGAATCATGGACGCGATTGGCTATGACCTTGCCGCCGTCCCCGAGCCTTCCACCTACCTCGCCGGCGCTTTGCTGCTGTTACCGTTCGGATTGCATGGCTTCCGCCAGCTCCGCAGCCGCAAGCCGGCCGCGTAACCACGCTGCTTTGCTGCCCCTCAATCGGCACCGCCGCTAGTGGGCGGCGTTTCAACCGAAGAATCGCTTCTCTGCGGAATAGATCACCGTCGAGCCTTCGTGGTCGGAGGAGGTGGGAAACCAATGCTTCCCACCTTTCGGGTCAAACTGAGGTTTTCTTTAGTGCGGCCTTGGTCTCCGCCTGCAATTCTTCCAGTTCGGCTTTGAGTTCTTTTTTCTTTTCGGCGGACATACGGTCAATGAACAGGATGCCGTGGAGGTGATCGGTCTCATGCTGCACGGCCCGGGCCAGCAGGCCGCCGCAACGAAAAGAGCACGGTTTGCCGTGCTGGTTCAGCGCCGTAACCGCCACGGATTCGGGCCGGGAAATATCGGCAAAGACTTCCGGAAAACTCAAACAACCCTCTGGCCCGCTGATCGGCGCACCCACCGGGCTGACTTCCGGATTGATGAGCACCAGCGGCATATACTCCTTCACGTCGGCGGGCTTGCCATCCAACTCAAGCGTTGAGGGTCGGTCGGTCACCTCGCTGACATCAATGATCGTGAGTTGCAGTGCCCGCCCGACTTGCTGGGCCGCCAGGCCGACGCCATGCCGATCCTGCATGGTATCGAACATGTCGCTGATGAGCTTTTTGATTTCGGGCGTGACCGCTTCGATGCGTGCCCCTTTCTTGCGGAGCACCGGATGGCCGTAGTTGACGATCGGTAAAATCATTTCGCCGGCCAGTTGCGGAGCATATGAACCAGATCCGCGACGGTCGGGCTCTGGCCCGTGCGGACGTAAAACCCGCTGGTGGTCACCCCCGTAAGCACGCACAGGGCGTTGGTCAGGCCGAGCATTTTGCTGAGGCAAAAGCCAGAATTAAAATGATCTCCCGCACCCGTGGTGATGAGGGGTTTCTCGACGACTGGTCCAGCAATCACGTCCGCCCCCCCCCGATGCACCGCCACCGCATAGGCAACGGGATGCACCACCAGCGTATCCACCGGCAGGCGTTGGCTGATTTCCATGGCCAATCCCGCCAGGCCTTGGGCGGTGCGCGGTTTGGGCGCCACCCGCAGAACCTTGCCCAGTTCATAGGCCTCCTTTTCATTGAGCCCGAGGATCACATCAAAGTATTTTGTAAACCGGACGATGAGATCCAGCACGCGCGCCAGATCGTTCGAGGTCCGTTTTTCGGGGTCGGCCAGATCGAAAAATATTTTACGGCGTGGTTCCGTCAGATCGGGGCAAATCTCGGTGAGCAAGGATTCCCATACATCGCTCATGTACGGGATCATGGTCCAGTTCACAAAACCCACCAGGTCGGCCTGGGTGAATTGGGTAACGAACTTTTGGCGGCCGAAACGCGCCTGAATGTTGGGCCAGGTGATCTCCCCGAGTTGGGTTGATTTGCCCAGCATGATCTTGCCATCCTCAAACTCCAGGGCATCCGTGTGGCCTGGTTCGGCGATGGAATGCACCTGGGCTCGTTTGGAAAAATCGCTGAAAATAGGGTGCAATTGCGGATAACCCAGGGCGCCGAGGTAGGTCACCTTGACGCCAAAGGCGGCGAGTGCGTTGGCCATGATCGGCCCGTTGCCGCCCAGCTTGATCCGTTGGTTTACCAACTCAAGGTTGGTGCTCTTGCCCGCGGCGGCGGCGAGGCGTTCAGCCAACCGGGTGATAGTGGTTACCCGGTCGAATGATTCGGCGTTTTCCCGTTTGTCCACCACGTGGACGATTTCATCAACAAAACCGTCCAAGCCCAGAAACGCCGTGAGCTCGAGGACCCTCGTTTCGGCTGCTTGCAGCTGGTGGGCGCATTGTTCGCGTAATTCAGGGGTATTGCTCGGGCTGGGGGGCTTCATAAAAATCAATCCGGCTGGATTCCAACTATTTGCAGGATGCGCTCCAGATCCTCATCACTAAAAAAACGGATCTCCACGGTGCCTTTGCCCTGGCGGTAACGCAGGGCAACTTTGGTCCCGAACCGCTCCAACAATTTGTGCTCCAAATCGGCGACGTGAACGTCGCGCGGCACTTCGGCGGCTGATTTGGCGGCCTCGGCCGGTGAGTTTTGCAACCGCGCGATGAAAACTTCCGTCTGGCGGACGCTCCAACCCTCTTTAAGGATGCGCGCGGCGGCGAATTTTTGTCTGCTCGCGTCCTCCAAACCGAGGATTACCTTGGCGTGGCCCACAAAGAGCCGGCCTTCGCGGACCAGCAGTTGGAGTTCCGGGGGCAGTTTCAGCAATCGCAAAGCGTTGGCGACGGATGTCCGGCTCTTGCCGACTTTCACGGCCGCCTCATCCTGGCGCAGTTGGAATTGTTCGATGAGCTGCGCATAACCCAGGGCCTCTTCCATGGGGTTGAGATTCTCGCGCTGGAGGTTCTCGATCAGGGCCAGTTCCAGCACTGTGCGGTCATCCGCCTCGCGGACGATCACAGGCACGTCCGCCAAGCCCAGCAACTGCGCCGCTCGCCAGCGGCGTTCGCCCGCGATCAACTCGAAGCCGGTTGCACTCGGGCGCACAATCAGCGGCTGGATAATGCCCTGCACCTTGATCGAGTCGGCCAATTCACGAATGGCCTCGGCCGGAAAATCCTTGCGCGGTTGGAAAGGGCAGGGGCGGATGCGGTCCAGCGGTATCCGTTCGACCCGCTCGCGCGTGTCCGGGACGGTCTCACTGGTGGGTACGGATGCCGGTTTCGGAGTTGAAGCAACTCCGCCCAGCAAAGCTCCCAAACCACGACCAAGTGCCGTTTTCGCCATGCCGCAGAGTGTCCAACGCCAAAAAAAATGTCGAGTGTCGAATGGTGGAAGTCCAGCAATACCGCTTCGCCATGCATCCCGTATTGCCCGGGAGCGCCTGAGCGCGCTAGGCTTGAGCCATGAGCAAGAAGAGCGCAAAGATCGCGGCCTTGATCGACGGTTGTCGCGGGGAGAGTCTGGACGCGCATTATCTTGGCTATTTCGCGTGCTTCAATCAGGCGCTCTTTTATGAGGCGCATGATGTGCTGGAGGAACTTTGGCTGGCCGATCGGCACGGGCCCAATGGCGATTTTCATAAGGGCCTGATTCAATTGGCCGGCGCGTTTGTGCATCTGCAGAAGAACCGGCTTCGTCCTTCCGCCGCGCTGTTCAAGCTGGCCCGCGCCAATCTGGAAAAATATCCGGCGCGGCATGAGCACCTGGATGTTTCCGGGACGCGATCATTGATCGAAGATTGGCTCGCCCGATTGGAATCGGTTCACTTCTCCTTAAACCCGCTGGCCTCTGGCATCGTGCCGAAACTATTGCCGCCAAGCAGCGGGGAGGAGCAATCACCCCATTAAGCGAGTAGCCGCCGCGGTGAGCGGGTGCCGATTCATGCTGAATTTCCGGCAGACCATTGCCCGTCGTTACCCGGCTGCGGCCAGAGGTGGGCTTTGCAAAACGGCAGCGCGACTCATGCCGCCGCCGGAATCATCCCGCTTTGCCGGGCGTAATTGAACAGGCCGCCGGCGTCCACCACTGGACGGACATCCCCCAGCGGCTTGAAGGAATAACATTTGCCGGTGGCGGCGGCGGTTACGGTGGCGGCATCCAAGTCCACGGTCACCACGTCACCGGTCTGCAGCACGTCGCAGAGGCGGTCGAGGCATTCGCACGGATAGAGTTCGCCGGTGGCCACGCAGTTGCGGAAAAAAATGCGCGCGAAGCTTTCTGCGATCACGATTCTGCTGGCGGCGGATCCCATGGCAATGGGCGCGTGTTCCCGCGAGCTGCCACAGCCAAAATTCCGTCCCGCCACGACGACCGGGTAGGTGGTGTCCAGCTGGCCTTCCTGCACGAAACGAACCGGGTAAAGCGACTCGGGCAAACCGCACAAGGCGTACGCGCCCAGCTTTTCGTATTCCTCCGGAATGGTGGGGACGAGGTTGAGATATTGCGCGGGAATGATTTGATCGGTGTCGATGTTGTCGCGCACCACGTAAACCGGACCGGTAAAAACTGATTGCATGGCCCAAAGCTGACGGCTGCCCCGCAAGTTTTCAATCAGATTTCTTGCCGTGTCAGGTCGGCCGCCAGTTCGTTCGCGACGCTTCCAGGTAATTTTCAATCCGATCCGTCACGACGGATTCATTGAACTTGCTCAAGACCTCGGTTTGGGCCGCGCCGGCGATCTGCTGACGAAGGGTGGATTGGGCGTGCAGCTCCAGTATTCGCGCCGCCAGTTCAGCGATCTCTCCCGGCGGGTAGGTCAGCGAGTTTTCACCGTGGCGAAACAGTTCCGTGGCGCCGCCGGAACGCGCGCCGATCACCGGGAGGCCGCAGGCCATGGCCTCGAGGGGGGCGATGGCAAAGGGCTCATCCCATTCCGAGGTGTGTAAAAAAGCGTCGTGCGCGCGATAAACGGCCGGCATGTCCTTGACCGGATTGGACACGTTCAAGAATTCCACCGGTAGTTCATGCTCGATCACGAACGACCGCAGTTGGGCGATGTAATCGGAATCACCCCGGCCATAGACGTTTAAAATCGCTTTGAAGCCAGGCTCGCGGCGCGCCATTTGAAACGCTTTGAGGGCGGTCAGCACACCGCTTTCCTTGGTCAACCGGGTGGCGATGAGAAATTTGTTCACCGGCAAGGCCCTGGGTTTTACCTCCCCGAAATATTGCTCCGAAGGAATGCCAGGATAGATGACCTCGCCGTGGCTGACCTGTAAACCGCCTTGCTCGGTGAGCTCCTTGATGGATTGGCTGCAAAAATAGATTCGTTCAAAATGAAAAATCGTCAGGCCTTTCAACTTCAAAAGCACAGTGGAATCTGGCGCGTCGAAAAGCTCCGGCAGGCGCTGGTATTCATTGGTGTGCCGGGTGGGCGCCATGGCATCCAACGACTCGCGTTTGCCGGTGAGTTCGAGGAACAACCGCGCCAGTTTGCTGGCCAGCGGTGCCTGACCGCGGTTCCACCATTGCAGCCATGGATCTTTCAGCAACTCCTTGGCCAGCCAGTGATCGGCGATGTCATAGACCACCGGCAACTGCGATTGCCGCAGGGTAAAGATCAGCGATTTGGAAAGGCCGAACAGGCTCCAGACATGA
Organism: Verrucomicrobiota bacterium; assembly: GCA_043742955.1. Lineage (GTDB taxonomy): Bacteria > Verrucomicrobiota > Verrucomicrobiia > Limisphaerales > JAYTXL01 > JAYTXL01. The sequence continues at coordinate 12,973 of JAYTXL010000225.1, forward strand.
ATCACTTCCGGCTGGAACTCCGCGATGGCTTCGCGCATTACCCGGTGATTGTGGATTTCCAGCGCCTGCAATTCCTGGTAGCCGTTCAGCCGTGCATGGCCATAAACCCCATTTAATAGCAGTCGCCGCTCCACCTCGGCGTCGCGCTGCTCCTTTTGTAAGCCGTGATTCGAGGTGAGCACGCGCGTTTCGTGGCCGCGCAGCCGGAGGGCATCCACAATCAACTGGCAGCGGAAATCATAGGTGCCTGCGTGATGCGGCGGAAAGAGATTGGTGAGGACGAGGATTTTCACAATGAATCGTGAGCCTAAGTGCGTTCGGCGGATTTGGCCAGCTTGATCGCATCGCCCATCGGTCTCCGACTCGAACTCGCGCCACTGGCTAATGTTTTTGAATATTAAAATGGGGCGTCGGCTCGGGGTTGGGCATTCCACCAACCCGACTCGACTGCGATCTTCGCTACGTTTCTCCTCAGTCGAAGATTTACCGGGGATATGGCAATCTAGAGAGAACCTGCCGGGCGTCCGGTGGCTGACTATGGGTTCGGGTTGGCCGGCAATTTCTGATGACAACTTCAATCAGCTTTCGGTACCCGCAAGAACTCAAAGGCTGGTCGAACTCCAGCTTTTCAATTTAATCAAACCACTCATCCGCCTCGTCGAAGGCTGGGATGGGGATGTTGATGATCTTTAATTTGCCCACCGCCCGATGCCGGCAGCCGGGCTTGATGAAAATCGCGGTCATCGGCTTTACGGGGAAGGATTGTCCGTCGAGCTCCAGCTGGCCCTCGCCTTCGAGCACAAGATAGATTTCGGTCGTGCGCTGGTGGTAATGCGTTCGGGAATCATGTTCAATATCAACCACATGCAGGGTGGCAGCAGTGTTGTCGGGCGTGGCGAAGGCGCGCCGGGCAAAACCGCAGGGGCAGCGGACCGCCTCAAGGCTATTGAGGTCGGAGATCATAAAGTTGTTCATGGTTGGTGGGGGGTTTCGGGGATTGTGTTTTGGATAGTTTCCGCTAAGCATTTTGAAATTCAAGCGTTTGCCACCCGGAAAACGACCTGAAACCTTTTTCGCAGTGGAACCGTCTGGCTTGGGAACGCACGTGCTATTTATGGACATCAAAAAATACTTCGCAGGGGGACCAGCAGTTTCGGCGGCAAATTTTGCGCTCTCGCGCCGTCAGTTTTTGAACCGTTTCGGCATGGGCTTCGGTGCGCTCAGCCTCGCCAGTCTGTTGGGTCCGGAAATGTTATCTTCCTCCTCCGCCCATGCCGCAGCCGACCTCTCGTTGTTGACGCCCAAGGCGCCGCCGTTTCCGGCGCGGGCGAAGCGGGTCATTCATATTTTCGCCCAGGGCGCGCCTTCCCACGTGGATACTTGGGATCCCAAACCGATGCTCACCGAGATGGCCGGTAAAAGTCTGCCCGGGGGCAGCGGGGTGGCCATGGCTTCGCCGTTTAAATTTGAGAAGCATGGTCAGGCGGGGATTGAGGTTTCCGAGGTATTCCCGAGGATTGGCGAGCACGTCGATGAAATGGCGATCATTCGGTCCATGCACACCACCATTCCGGCGCATGAACCCGCCACGGTGATGATGAACACCGGCTCGTTGCGCTTGTCGAAACCCAGCCTGGGTTCCTGGGTGCTTTACGGCTTGGGCAGCGAAAACCAGAATATGCCCGGTTATATTTCCCTGCGACCGGGCAACATGCCGCCCGGCGGTTCGCAGAACTGGCAGTCGTCCTTTTTGCCCGGTGTTTTCCAGGGCACCAGCGTGAACACGCAGTTCACCTCCGTGGAGCAATTGATCGAAAACATCATTAATCCATATACACCGCTCGGGGAACAACGACGTCAACTCGATCTGGTTCACAAGCTGAACGAGGTGCACAGCCAGAATTTGCAGAAAGACGCCCGTTTGGAAGCCCGTTTGGAAGCGTTCGAGATGGCGTTTAAAATGCAAACGGAAGCGTCCGACGCCTTTGATCTGACCAAGGAAACGGAAGCGACCCGGAGGCTTTACGGTGATGGCCCCCAAGGGCGCCAGTTGTTGCTGGCCCGGCGGTTGCTGGAACGCGGCGTGCGCTTTGTTCAGGTGTGGGCGGGCGGCTGGGATCATCATCAGGATCTCGAAGGCCGTTTGCGTCAGCGGGCCCGGGAGATTGATCAACCGGCGGCCGCGCTCCTCACCGATTTAAAGAATCGGGGCATGCTGGAAGACACGCTCGTTATTTGGGGCGGTGAATTTGGCCGCAAACCGACCCGGGACAAGAACGGAAATGACAATCCCGGGCGCGACCACAACAACCGTGCCTTCAGCACGTGGCTGGCAGGTGGTGGGGTCAAGGGCGGCACGATTTATGGGGCAACGGATGAAGTTGGCGCGGCGTCCGTGGAGAACAAGGTTCACGTGAATGATCTGCACGCCACGATTTTGAAACTGCTCGGGTTTGATCATGAAAAGCTTACCTATCGCTATAACGGCCGAGATTTCCGCCTGACGGATGTCGCGGGGAAAGTGGTCAGCGGGGTGCTGGCCTAACCCATTCATTGCATGCAACCGAAACTGTTTCGTTGGGTGGCGGTTCCAGGGCTGCTTGCGACTGGACTTTGGGGCACCGCGACGATGCTGTGGGCGGCCGAACCCACCAAAACCCAGCTGGACTTCTTTGAGTCGAAGATCCGCCCGATTTTCGCCGACAATTGTTACAAGTGTCACAGTGCCGAGCAGGGGAAGACGAAGGGTGACCTCACGCTGGACACGCGCGAAGGTTGGATCAAGGGTGGTAAAACCGGTCCGGCCATCGTGCCGGGCAACGCGGACAAGAGCCTGCTGCTGCAGGCGGTGCGCTACGCGGACGCCGATTTGCAGATGCCGCCGAAAGGCGAAAAACTTTCCGACACGCAGATCGCTGATCTCACGGCGTGGGTGAAGATGGGGGCGCCGGATCCGCGGGCCGGGGTGAAAGCGATCACCCGAAAATCCGGATTTGGCGATGTGGCCAAGACCCATTGGGCTTTTCAACCCGTCACCAATTCCGCGCCGCCCGCCGTGAAGCAGGCGGATTGGCCGACGTCACCGATTGACAATTTCATCCTGGCGGCCTTGGAGGAGAAGGGGATTAAGCCATCGCTGCCGGCGGATCGGCGGACGATCATTCGGCGGGCCACGTTTGATTTGCTGGGTCTGCCGCCGACGCCGGCGGAGGTGACCGCATTTTTGGAGGATCCATCGGAGACCGCCTTCGCCAAGGTGGTGGACCGCCTTTTGTCCTCCTCGCAATACGGCGAGCGCTGGGCCCGCTACTGGCTCGACACGGCGCGCTATTCCGACACCAAGGGCGAAGTGAAAAAAAACGTCGAAGACTACCGCTATCCCTTCGCGTGGACCTATCGGGATTACGTCATCAAGGCGCTCAATGCGGACAAGCCGTATAACCAGTTTATCATCGAGCAAATTGCGGCCGACAAACTGCCGCTGGGGGCGGACAAGAGCGTGTTGGCGGCGATGGGTTTCCTGACCCTGGGCGATCACTTTAATGGCAACGTAAACGACGTGATCAATGATCGCATCGATGTGGTGACCAAAGGGACCATGGGATTGACCGTGACCTGTGCCCGCTGCCACGACCACATGTTTGATCCCATTCCCACGCAGGATTATTATTCGTTGCATGGCGTGTTTGCCAGTTCGATGGAGCCGAAGGAAAGGCCGATCATCAAGCCGGCGCAGGGGGCGGCGTATGCGGATTACCAAAAACAGCGAGATGGGTTGGAGAAAGAGCTCAGCGATATGCAGGCGGCGGTGAAAGGGGCGAAAGACAATAAGGAGAAGAAGAAGACCCGGCTGGAGCACGTAAAAATCGAGGGCAAATTGAACGAGCTGGACATGACCCATCCGGGTGCGCCCACGCGGGCGATGGTATTGACGGATCGTCCGAAGCCTGCGGATTCGCCCGTCTTCATTCGCGGCGAGGCGGTGAACCGCGGCGAGGTGGTTCCGCGCCGCTTTTTGGAGGTGTTGTCCGGCCCAAATCGTGAGCCATTTCACGCCGGCAGCGGGCGGCTGGAACTGGCGCAAGCCATCGTAAGCAAGAGCAACCCGCTGACCGCGCGCGTCATGGTCAACCGCATTTGGCTGCATCATTTTGGTGAGGGTTTGGTGACCACCCCGGACGATTTCGGCACCCAATCCGCGCCGCCCAGCCATCCGGCGTTACTGGATTATCTGGCGTCCCGTTTCATGGCGGATGGCTGGTCCATGAAGAAAATGCACCGGCTGATCATGTTATCCAGCGTGTATCAGCAAAGCAGCGCCGGCCATGCCCGTTACGCGCAGATCGATCCCGGAAACCGGCTCCTCTGGCGCGCGAATGTTCGCCGGTTGGAGTTCGAAGCCCTGCGCGATTCCCTGCTGGCGTTGGGCGGTAAGCTCGATCTGAAGCAGGGAGGCCAGCCCGTGAATCTCACGGCGGAACCATTCTCCACCCGCCGCACGATTTACGGCGAGATTGATCGCTCCAATGTGCCCGAGGTTTTCAACCAGTTTGATTTTGCCAACCCGGACATCACCACCGGCAAGCGCTACGAGACCACGGTGCCGCAGCAATCGCTCTATTTGATGAACAGCCCCCTGGTCGTGGAGCAGGCCAAAAATCTGGTGAACCGGCCCGATTTTAAAAAGCTCAACGATGTCGAAGCGCGCATCGGTTTGCTTTACGAATTGGTTTTGCAAAGACCGCCCTCCGCCATCGAGACGAAGTTGGGGGTGGAATTTCTTTTAGAAAAGCCCGTGCCAGGCAAGGTGGAGGTGGCCTCGGTGAGTTCAGCCCCGCCGGCACCCGGCGCCAAGAAGAAAGTAAAGCCGGCTCCCAAAAATGAGCGGCGCCAGAACCAGCCGACGTTTGTGGAGCGCGCCCCGCTCAATGCATGGCAGAAATATGCCCACGCCCTCCTCCAGATCAACGAGGCGGCTTTTGTGAATTAATCCTGAATTCCGAAGCAACTGGGTGGCACGGGCTACCAGCGGAAGGGCGGGAGCTTGGATTTGCAAGCGGCTGCACCAAAGCCAACGTGCGTCTTTTCCCGATCCGCGTGGCAAGTTGCCGCACCGTACGGGCTGGTAGACTGTGCCACCTGACAGCTGCACCGGTACTGATTTGGAGCTCGGGCTAAGACACGAGCGAGTCGGTCTCTTGCCGGGCGGGGTTCGACCTCGCCAACGCTCCGGTTCGGGAAGAGACTCCACGACGAGAACCGGGCGAGAAAGTAGCCCGGAACCGGAGCGCGGCTCTGTGAGCCGCAGCACTTCTGCCCACCAAGTCGTTCGGGATTCGATCCCACGCGTGAATCGATGCGAAGCGGCTGCAGGTCATCGACGCGCGCTCCGTGGAGGACTTCAGGACGACACGCTCCATGCGGGATCAGGGCGGTAAACCCAGGTCGGCTCCCGTCGCCGGATCTTTGGGCACGGCCTTGAGGTAATCCGGCACGAGTTCCTTCGCGCTTTGCGGACGCCGCCCCTTCTCCAGCTCGAAGGCGCGTGCGGCGAGGTCGATGAGCAGGATCCCGGCTTGGCGTTGCCGGGTGCTGTCTTGCTTGACCAGACTTTCGCGGGCCTCGGTGATTGCATCAAGCTTTGGATCCGCCACCCAGAACCTGATGTAATTCACCAGACCATTTGCTTTCCATGACCATTCTTTTTCCACACGCAAAGTATCGTTGGTGGACGCGCGTTTTGCTTCGAGGGATTCCAAGGCTTTAATGGCCCCTCGACACGGCGGCACATCGAGGACGGGTATCAATGCCTGCAGCGTGACGAGGGCCCGCAATTCAATGGCGGTGCCCACCAAATGATCAATAATCACGCCGCCGTGAATGATGTCGTCGCCAAGTGTTATCGCCTCCAGATAACTCTCGACCGCCGCGTTGGTGCGTTGGTTCCATTCCGCCAGTCTGCCTTCGGCCAGAAACGTCTCGCCCAGTTTGCGGAGAGACACCAGCTCCGGAGTGTGCTGGCCCATGTAGGTGGGGGTAAATTGTGTCCGTACCCGTGACTCGTGGCCCAACCCAACGCGGGCTAACTTAAGTGCCGCCTGGTTTTTCCCCACGTAGGCCTCCAATTCTTCGCGAGTGGCGGTCAGCTTATTGGGTAATTCTCCTGTGAGCAGTTTGCCCGCCTCGATGAAGTCATCATACCCATTCGGGCTGGGCATCGAGATCGGAGCTGGCGTGGGCGACCGGAACCAGATCAACCACCCGGCGACCACCAGGATTACCACCCCGGCCATTTTGATGAAGGTTTTCCGGCCCATGCGCGTCCAACAGGTTGACAAAAAAAGCCGTAACGTCAACAGTGACACGCGCAATTAATGAACAACATGAAACAGCGCCTATTCCATCTCGCCATCGCCGGGATTTCCCTCAGTTCAACTTTCTCCCACCCAGTGCCGGCGGCGGACAAAGTGGACTTCGTCAAACAAATCCAACCTTTGCTGGAGTTTAAATGCGTGACCTGTCATCGCGAGGGCTACGCCAAGGGCGGATTGCGTCTGGATGTGAAGGCTGAGGCGTTCAAGCCGGGGGACAGCGGTGTCTCGATTGTGCCTGGCAATGCGCAGAAGAGTTCCTCCTACACCCGCACCCTGCTGCCGAATGATAACGACGAGGTCATGCCGCCGAAAGCCAAAGACATCCGCCTGACCAAAGCGGAGACCGAGGCGCTGCGGGACTGGATCAACCAGGGTGCGAACTGGCCGGAAGGGCTTGTGTTGGTCGGCAAGAAAGTCGATCAGTTGGCGGTTGGCAACGATCCCACGACGATGGGCGAGATTCACCAAAAGCTGGTGGCGAATTTAAAGGAAAAATCGCCCGCGGACATGAAGGCCTACACGGGCAAGATTCCGGGGACGGACATCACCTTTGACATGCTGCCGATTCCCGCTGGCACGTTCATGATCGGCAGCCCGGAGGGTGAAGCGGGTCACAAACCGGACGAAGGGCCGCAGCGCAAGGTGAAGATCGAGCCGTTCTGGATGGGGAAATATGAAGTGACTTGGAATGAGTACGAGCTGTTCATGTATCCCGTGGACGGCTACAAAAATCCGCTCCTTAGCGGCGGTAAGTTGTCGTCGGACAATGTGGCGGACGCCGTGACCCGGCCCACGAAGCCGTATGTGGAGATGAGTTTTGGCATGGGTAAAGATGGCTTTCCTGCCATCAGTATGACCCAGCACGGAGCGAATACCTATTGCAAATGGCTCAGTGCCAAGACCGGACATTTCTACCGGCTGCCCACGGAAGCGGAGTGGGAATATGCGTGCCGGGCCGGCACCACGACGGCCTATTCATTTGGGGATGATGCGAGCAAGCTGGGGGAATACGCCTGGTACGGTAAGAACAGTGATTTCAAGTATCAAAAAGTCGGCAAGAAAAAACCGAATCCCTGGGGGTTGCATGACATGCACGGCAACGTCACGGAATGGACTCTCGATCAGTATGCTCCGGAGAGCTACAAGAATTTTGTCGGGGCGACCGTGGCCAGTCCTTGGGTGCAGGCGACGAAGCCCTATCCGCACGTGGCGCGCGGCGGATCGTGGGACGATGATGATGTCAAGGTCCTGCGCAGTTCCGCCCGACGGGCTTCCAACAAGACCTGGAAGATACAGGACCCGCAATTACCAAAGAGCATCTGGTATCTTACCGACGCGCAATTCCTGGGTTTCCGCGTGATCCGCCCGCTGAAGGTTCCTTCGGCGGAAGAGCTATCTAAGTATTGGACAAGCGGCGTGGAAAAAGACTAGGTTGCGCCGTTCCCAAAAGTGCCGTGGAGAAACCGATGAGCATTTTCCAAACAAATAAGTGATGAACAAACCTCTATGAAACAGCCCAACCAACAGATACTGCAGCCGGCCGTGACGCGCCGGAATTTCTTAAAATCAACCTCTTCCGCCGTGGTGGGCGGATCCCTCCTCAGCAGCTTGCCGATCGAGCGCTTTGCCTTGGGAGCAGCGAACAACGACACCCTGAAGCTGGCTTTGATCGGCTGTGGCGGTCGCGGTTCCGGTGCGGCCAACCAGGCCCTGAGCACCAGCGGTTCGGTCAAGCTCATTGCGGCGGCTGACGTGTTCAAGGACCGGATGGATGGCAGCTTGAACAATCTGAAGCAGCAGCATTCTGACCGGGTCGCGGTTCCAGAAGAAAACCGGTTCATGGGTTTTGACGCCTACAAAAAAGCCATTGCCATGGCGGACGTTGTGATTTTGTCCACGCCGCCGGGGTTTCGCCCGATGCAATTTGAGGAAGCCGTCCGGCAGGGCAAGCATGTGTTCATGGAGAAGCCGGTGGCGACCGATGCTCCGGGCGTGCGCCGCGTGCTGGCGGCGGCCGAGGAGGCCAAGAAGAAGAACTTGAAAGTGGCGGTCGGGCTGCAACGGCATCATCAGCTGGGGTATCTCGAAACGATGCAGCGTTTGCACGACGGTCAGATCGGCGACATCGTGGCCATGCGCTGCTATTGGAACGGCAACACGCCGTGGGTGCATCCGCGCGAAGAACTGGAGAAACAGGCCGGGCGCAAACTCTCGGAAATGGAATATCAACTGCGCAACTGGTATTACTTCAACTGGCTGTGCGGCGATCACATCAACGAGCAGCACATCCACAACCTGGACGTGATCAACTGGCTCAAGAAGGGCCACCCGGTCAAGGCGCGCGGCAACGGTGGCTGCGAGACCCGCAAGGGCAAAGACTACGGTGAAATCTTCGATCATCATGTGGTGGAATTTGAGTACGCCGACGGTTCGACCTGTTTCAGCCAGTGCCGCCACCAGCAGGGATGTTGGAATGATGTTTCCGAGCACGCCATCGGCACCAAAGGCAACTGCAACATCGGCAGCCACACCATTCGTGGCGAAAATGCGTGGCGTTTCAAGACGCCGGGCGCGCGCGATCCGTACCAGCAGGAGCATGACGATTTGTTCGACGCGATTCGCAACGACAAGCCCTACAGCGAAGCCGAATACGGTGCGACGAGCACGATGACCGCAATCTTGGGCCGCATGGCCACGTACTCCGGAAAAGAAGTCGAGTGGGACGCCGCAATCAATTCCAAGATCAATCTCTTCCCGGACAGTCTCGCTTGGGATGCAAACCCGAAATCCCTGCCGGGTCCGGATGGTTTATACCAGCTCGCAGTGCCGGGCAAGACTGTGGTGATCTAACGTTCATTGCGTATTCAAATTCAACTGGCCGGCCAAGGGTTTGGCCGGCCATTTACTTTCACCGGTTTGGTTGGTTCCATCATTGTGTCATGAACTGTAATACCAATTCCCAAAGACAATCGGCACATTTCGCCCACACCCCTCACCCGGCCTACGGCCACCCTCTCCCCTCATCGGATGAGGGGAGAGGGCAGGGTGAGGGGAGTCGCATGGTACGCCGGATGGTACCGAACATCACTGGGATTTGGTATAATGGGCTTCCGTATCGGGCTGCGAACACCCCATTCAACTGGCTTGTCGTGTTGCTGTGCGGGTGCTTGCTGGCCGGTTGC
>JAYTXL010000226.1:0-2053 GCA_043742955.1 Verrucomicrobiota bacterium
GCTTGGCACCAGGATTGCCCGCCGGAGACCAAGGAAGACTACAACCTGAACCGTCTCCTCTACACGCGCAACATCGTGGACGAAATCGGCGGGCAGCTCATGCTCGTGCCGCGCACCCATACGGGAGGCGCACTGCCCGCGGGCGATCCGCAGGGCGACTTCGAAGGCCAGATCACGCTTTATCCGAGGAAGGGAACGTTGGTATTGATCCACGGCCATTGCTGGCACCGGGTCCGGCCGGTTCAGGGCGAATACCGTGTCTCGACAAACTATCGCGCGGCCCCCGCCAACACCCCGGACGACGTCACCGACGTCTGCGTTTATCGCAACATGCGGTATCGCTTCTCCACCAAGACTGTGATCGAGGAGCGGCTGGCGCTGAAATCCTGACGAAGCCCAGCCGGTTCCCCCACCCGGCGGAACGACCAATCGGAAGATTCGGCCCGGTTGCCCGCCAACAACCCAATTTATGCCCTTCTCCAATCGCGGAATCTTTCTTATCGCCGTGGTCGTCTCCCTCGGCGGTTTTATCTTCGGTTTCGACGCCGCGGTCATCTCCGGGGTGGTCGCCTATGTCAGCCAGGAGTATGGTCTGGACGTCTGGCAGCAGGGCCTCGTTGTCAGCGCTCCCTCACTCGCGGCGATCCTCGCCAGTCTGACCGTGGTGCCTCTGTGTGATGTGGTCGGTCGCAGGCGCATGCTCCTCATCGTCGCAGTGCTTTATCTCGTCTCGGCCGTCGCGTCGGCGCTGGCGCCTGGGTTTCTGGCGCTTGTGCTTGCCCGGGCGATCGGCGGACTGGCCTTCGGCTCGCTCATGGTCACGCCCATCTATGTCGCCGAGATCGCCCCGGCGCGCCTGCGCGGCGTCCTGGTGTCGGTCAACCAGATGAACATTGTCGTCGGCCTGTCCGCGGCGTATTTCGGGAACTACCTGATCGTGGCGCTCAGCGGCCGCGACTACCCGTGGGTCGTCCAGTTGGGAATTAATGCCTTTCCCTGGCGCTGGATGCTCGGCTTGCAGATTCTGCCGGCGGCCGCGTGGGTCGGGTTGCTTTTCCTGGTGCCAGAAAGCCCACGTTGGCTGATTGTGAAGGGCCGTTTGGAGGAAGCCCGGCGCGTGCTGCGCGGGATGGTGGCGGCAGCCGATGTGGAACCGCAGATCACGAGCGTGCTCAATACCCTGCGGGAATCGGCGGAGTCCGGTCGCACGAAGTTCCGGCAGTTGATCAGCAGGCAATTGCGGTTTGCGCTCTTCATCGGGGTCATCGTGGCCGTGGCCCAGCAGATCACCGGCATCAACGCGGTGTTTTTTTTCGCGACGAGCATCTTTGAAAAATGCGGCGTCGGCCGGGACGCGGCGTTTGCCCAGGCGGTCTGGGTGGGCGTCATCAACATTTTCTTCACCGTCGTGGCGATGCTGCTGATCGATCGGCTGGGACGCCGGCCCTTGCTCATCGGCGGACTGGCGGGCGTGGTCATCAGCCTGGCGGTGGCGGGCTATGGTTTCCACCAGGCCACCTACGTGTTCAATGACCGGGCGTTGGCGACCCTGGCCGGAAAGGTCGATGTGGCCCGGTTGCAGCCGCTCATGGACCGTGTGTTCACCAGCGAAGTGGCCTTCAAGCGCGAGGCGGCCGGGCTGCTGGGACCGGAGTCGTTCAAGCGGCACGAGAACCAGCTGGTGGACGCGGCGATCCGCATGGATCCCTTCGTGGTGCTCGCCGGCATCTTGGGTTTTGTCGCTTCGTTTGCCGTTTCACTGGGGCCGGTGATGTGGGTGGTCCTTTCCGAGATCTTTCCGAATCGAATCCGCGGCTTGGCGATGGCGGCGATCGGCTTCCTCAATGCCGGAGTGAGTTTCCTCGTGCAGTTTCTTTTTCCCTGGGAGCTGGCCACCCTCGGCAATTCCGGGACGTTTTTCGTCTACGGGGCCTTGGGGGTGATCGGCCTTGTGCTGGTTGTGCGGTTTCTACCAGAGACGAAAGGACGCACCCTGGAGGAACTGGAGCAGCAGTTGCAGGCGCACTGAACACAAACCTTCCATGAAGAAAAT
>JAYTXL010000227.1:0-4213 GCA_043742955.1 Verrucomicrobiota bacterium
GCTGGCCAGCGGGTGCTGGTGATCGGCGCGGGGCCAATCGGGCTGATGTTCGTGGCGCTGGCCCGGCATCTGGGTGCGGAGGTCACCGTGGCCGGGCGGGGCGAGGCGCGCCTGCAAGCCGCGCGTAAGCTGGGTGCCGAGCACGTGGTGGATGTCGGTGGCGACGGCAAGCTGGAGGATAAGATGTCGGCGCGGCGCGCGGATGGCAAAGGCTTTGACGTGGTGATTGAGGCGGTCGGAAAACCGGAGGTCTGGGAGGCGGCGGCCAAACTGGTGCGCAAGGGCGGGCTGGTGAACTTCTTTGGCGGTTGTCCGGCGGGCACCAGCGTTTCGTTGGATACCTCGTTGATCCACTATTCCAACCTGACGCTCCGGGCGAGTTTTCATCACACGCCGCGCACCATCCGGCGCGCGCTGGAACTGATCGAGACTGGCGTGATCCGGGCGAGTGATTTTGTGGATGGGGAATGTGCGTTGAGCCAGTTGCCCGAGTTATTCAAGTCCATGACCGCCGGCAATCGCGCCGTGAAGACCTTCATTCGGGTGAACGAGTAGGGATATCGCGCCTCTTCCCAGTTCAAGTTTGAAACCGGACCAAAATATCAGGTTTTTGGTTTATTTGTTGGATCAAACCTTGGCGCTTCCAAAATCTTAATCAACGCTATTACGGTGGACTTCGCCTTGCGACAAGCGGAGAGGAATCGCTGGATCTCGCTTTTATTTTTCACCGCGAACAAGTCATAACATTTTGGATGCGCGACCGAATTCCGAGCTTTGATCAGCTCTTTGAGCGAGTTGATTGCCGCGTCGTCTTCTGCGACCTCTTTTCCTTGGCAAATACGGGGAAATAGAAGCCATTTCGACAGGAGTTGATTCCTCCCAAGATGCACTTCGAACGACTCCGCATTGAGGAATGTCATAGCGTAATGGTAGATGACCTGTTCCAGGCGAGCGTTTGCAACAAACAACAAAAGAACTCCCGCTTCAATTCGTCTATCCCGCGCTCGAAAGAGTGCATCGACGAGAACCGTCTCCTTGTCGCTCTTGTACATGGAATCAATCACCTCCATTTCCTCGTCTGCCACTGCAAATTCCTTCGCAAGTCGTTCAAGAATTTGCGGGAGCAGATAATCCGCTTCAGAATGGCCGAATGTTGGTCGCGCTTTCTTCATGATCATTTAACTGTTGATCTAGAAGCGGAGTTAGATCGAGCAGGTGGATTTGAGGACGTGGTGAAGTTTAAGCAGTCGGCAGGCTATAGTGTCATTCCCGTCGCAGTAGAGGGCGTTCATGGAACTGTTGAGTATCATTCCCATTATCACCCGGCGAGCAGTTTTTCAGCAGTTTTTCAGCGAATCACGCGTGCGGATGGAGGTTTGGTTTAGCCCGGCTTCTTCTTCATGTGGCGGTGGACGAAGAAATAATAGAGGCCACCCAGCACGAGCGCCACGCCCACGAGCCAGAGGGAAATACGGTGCAGTTCGCCTTTCATGAGTTTCTCATCCTGGCCCACCGCGACGCCGAGCCAGCACAAAATGCCGCTCCAAATGGCTGAGCCGAGCAGCGTGTAAAGCGAGAACAGCTTGTAATCCATCCGCACGATGCCGGCGGGGATGCCGATGAGATGCCGGACCACGGGCAGCAGGCGCGAAATGAATATTCCCATGGAACCGAATTTCCCGGACCAGCGCTCAGCGGCTTCAATCTTTTCGGCGGAGATGAAGAAATATTTACCGTAGCGCAACGCCAGTGGCCGGCCCGCCCAGCGTGACGCCCAGTACATGGCGCTCGCGCCGAGCCAGGAACCGAGCGCGCCCGCCAGCACGATGCCCCACATTGAAAATCGTCCCGTGGTGTGTGCGAGATGCGCTGCGGGTGGGATCACGAACTCGCTCGGCAACGGCACGATGGAACTCTCGACGGCCATGAGCAATCCGATGAGCAGATAGCCGCCGGTATCGAGCGCGCCGAGGTACCAGTTGAGCAGCGGTTCAAAGAAATGTTTTAGCACCGGGCTGATTTAATAGAAAAACCAAGCCGAATCAAGCTTGCCCGAGCAGTTGGCTTAATAAAAAAGCCGGGTCGGCGTCGTTGGGTTCATTTTGAACTGATCTTGGAGCGTAAAATACAGTTTGACCCCTGCGATTGGACGCCAGTTTTGAATCAGAAAGTTTACCGTTTTTTACCGTTTTTTACCGGTTACCGGTGTTTGCACAGCGTGCTGGCAGTGGTGTTCGGCAAATAATCCAGATCTATCGCGCCCTCTCTCAGTCCTTACTCCCGCGCTACTACGGTGTCGTATAGCCCATAATGCGCCAGGCCCTCGTGGCTTTCGATGCCGGTGTAGCGGAGCGAAGCATCCTCGTAACGCCGGAACGCGAAGACGGCCTGATTCATCTGCTCGGTGTTAAATACCTTGAGCCGGACGAGCAGATGGAACCCCCCCACCGTGAGACCCGTGACCGTCCGGAACAGGTCTGATTCTATTTTGGTGATGACGTCTTGCAACGTGTTCTCCCGGAAATCGGTCAGATACATGAACGCTGGAATGCGGGTCGCAAACTTGATGAGTTTTTCCTGCACGAGTTTTCGCTTGGATTTGAACTCTTTCTCCGCTTCGGTCAATTGCCTCTTTTCCTTTAACGTCAAGGCGCCTCCTTTGGCCTTGTTCTTGAGGTTTTTGACCACCTCGCTCTTGTTGATGATGGTTTCGATGATGTTATCGCCGAGCGCGCGCCAGCCCTCGATGCGATCCACGGCGGCCATCGCCTCGGGATTTTCGAGGATGCGGCGCAAGGTGTCATTATCCACGTTTACGAGCAACGCGCTTTCCCACTTGCGCGCGAGCAACGTGGCGGAGGTTCCGGCCATCGCGATGTCGAGGATGCCGCCTGCATCAATCTGCGTCATGTTCGCGCCGTCGTAGGCCAGCACGGGCAGGAACGACACGAGGTCTTTGACGGCGTTCTCCGGGTTCGGCTCGCCCGGCGAAAGCCCGATTCCGTATTCGGAAAGCTGCCGCAACGCGCGGGTGGGTGCGAAGTCGAACACGAAACAGATCGGCTTGAGGATTTCTTCTTCGTGCGGGTCGTCGCCGTTGGGATTCTTGATGGACCACGGCGACTGCACGCGAAACGCCGACTGGAAATACGTCTCCGGCGACTTCAGATTGCGCAGCATCAAAATGGATGACCACTGCGGCACGGTGATGCCGGTGGTCAGCTTGCCGCAACTCAGCGTGATGGTCTTGGTGTCGAAGCCGCTGCCGATGGCCTCGCGCACGGGCGGCAGCGCCTCCAGCCCGATGCCTGCCGTTGCACCAGCGGCCACGATTGCATCGTAGTCGTGCCAGAAAACATTATGTTTTTCGGTCAACAAGTTCGCCATCGCGTGACAGGCGGCGACGTTGGGCAGAAACCAGAACGAGTGCTGGAGATACGGCAGCAGACGCACGTCCGAATACGGAAACGGCGGGCGCGTGCCGGTCTTAAGCTGCTCCACCGTCTTGGGCGCATAGTTGCCCCGGATGATATTCAGCCACTTCTGCACGTCGCTCTTGTGTTTGAACTGCGCGAGGACACCCGTGCCCGTGGCCTCGAAGAATGCGTTGAGATCAAATTCATCGAACTCTCCGGCTTGGGCGATGGCGGTCAACTCCGGCGGCATCTGATAGGTGAGCAATCGCATCTGCGGCAGCGCGCCGTAGGGATTCCATTTGCCGGGATTCTTTTTCTCGAATTCTTCCTTGGCGCGTTGCTCGTCGGTGTAGGTCCAGTTGAAAATCTGTTCTTCGATGAACTCGCCCGTGGCCAGCGCCTTGAACGGCGTGCCGGAGAGATACAGGTAAGCCTTGGTGGTGATGGGCAGGAACTCGGTCTCTTTCTCCGAGAGTTCGCTGAGGTCTTCGTTCACGCCTTCCAGGCTGGCGGCATATTCGAGCTTGGCCTCTTTCTTGGCGACCGCCTCTTCTTCGCCCTCAAACAGTTCCTTGGCCGTCTCGCGCCAGGCGCCGAAGTGATATTCGTCGAAGACGACCAAGTCCCACTTCACTTTGTGAAGCCATTCGTTCTTGGCCTTGATGTTTCCGGCATCGTCGCGGCCCAGCAGATCTTGGAAGGAGCCGAAATAGACGAGCGGCTTGCTGGCCGAGACCTTCGTGGGATCGCTGCCCGAACTGCGGGACTGATATTGCCAGCCGACGAAGTCCACGTGC
>JAYTXL010000228.1:0-11818 GCA_043742955.1 Verrucomicrobiota bacterium
AGTCAGGTGGCTCCCACCGATGCTGAACAACGGATAATCCGCCACTGATCGCAAACCGCCCACCAGATCCGTGATGAATTCTCGCATATTCAGAGCTCAGCCGACCCACGGGGCGAAGCCTACTTGGCCAGCGGCTTCATCGTCAGCGGATCCCGCAACGGCACGTCGGTGATCTTATGACCGGTGAGGGATTCCAAATTGGCCGGGTGATCCGGGTGGCCGAGGAGGATTTCCTTTTTCTGGCCGATGACCAGGATCACCAGTTGGTCGGGTGTAAGATATTTTTTGGCGACGCGCTGGACGTCCTCTTTGGTCACAGCATTGACCTTGGCCCGATAGTTTTTCCAGTAATCGGGATCCTTCGCAAAGCGCCCGGTGAATTCGTCCCCGGCGAACACATTGGCCACCTGCCCCTTGGTCGCGAAGGTGCGCGGGAAGGTCTCGATGAACGATTTCTTGGCGGTGTTCAA
The DNA here is from genome assembly GCA_043742955.1 of Verrucomicrobiota bacterium. Lineage (GTDB taxonomy): Bacteria > Verrucomicrobiota > Verrucomicrobiia > Limisphaerales > JAYTXL01 > JAYTXL01. Next base: position 471 of record JAYTXL010000228.1, read on the forward strand.
TTCTTCATCCTTCACCGGCTCGGCAAACATTTTCGTCATTTCTTCCAAGACAATTGAGGCCGCGTAGGCGACCGTGCGCGATTTGGATTGGAATCCCGCCATGAAGGACAACGGATAATAGACCCCGCCGGGGAAACCCGAGCCCGCCGAATACGCCAGCCCTTCGTCGGAACGAACGCGGTTCATGATGCGCGAAGTGAAGCCACCACCGCCCAGAATGTCGTTCATGACTTGCGTGGCCATGAAATCGGGGGCGTCACGCCGGATGCCGGGCAGCATGAGGGAAACCCGCCCCTGATTGACTTCCTTGTCCACCACGTAAACTCCGGGAGGCGCAAAGGCTTTGTTGGCGGGAACCGGCGGCGCGACCTCGCCTTTGAAGGGCCAGTCGGCAAACAATTTCTCCAGTCTCGCCACCATCGTGTCGCGGTCAAAATCACCGTTCGCCGCGACGACAAAATTAACCGGATGAAACCACTGGTGATGAAACCCTTCCATGTCAGCCCGGGTGATCGATTCCAGGGACGCGGCGGTGATGTGGCGGTTCACCCAGAAATTGTCGCCGTAGGCCAGGAAATTACGTTCCCGCCGTTCGATATTGCTGGAATCATCGTTGCGCTCCTTGATGGCCTGCAGGGTTTGCTGCTTGCGCAACGCGGTCTTGTCATCCTGAAAACGCGGGGCGGTCAAGACTTCGCGCAGCATGGCCAATCCTTCATCCAAATCCTTGGACAAAAGATTCAGCGTCACGTTGCCCTGTAAATCACCCACTCCGGATCCGAGATTCGCCGCGAGCAAGGCCAGCCGTTCTTCGAGCGCCTCGGCGGACTTGGATTTGGCCCCCCCCCGCGCCAGCAAATAGCCGGTCAACCCCGCCAATCCCTCCTTGCCAGCGGGCACGGCGTAATCACCCGTGCGAACCAGGATTGAAATATTGACGAGCGGCAGTTCGCGGTCCGGCACGACGTAGGCCACCGGACCGCTTTTGAGGGCGACGCGAAATTTCGCGGCGGACGGTGGTTCATAGTTGAGCGGCGGAAAGACCAACTTTTCGGGCCGGTCGGGAATTTCCGCCGCCGGGACGGCGCACGGCACCGCCAGCAGGATCCCGGCAGCCGCCGCGATTGCAAGCAGACGCCCCAAGTGAAGATGAGCTTTCATGTCAGTTATTTTTTCTCCAGTTCCGCAATCCGCTCGGCGGCCTTCTTCCGCATGAAGTTGAAGAACGGCTTGCTCTTTTCATCCGCCTGCGCGGCTTGGGCCTCCAGCTGCTGGAAACGCTGCTTCAATTGTTCGAGATTTTTCTCTCCCTGGAGGCGCTCGGCCACTTGCTTGGCCGTCCCCCGCATCTCCGCTGGCAACGCGGCGAGGTCCGGATCCTCCACCGACGCCGGGCCACCTTTGCGGGTGTAAATCCCGACCGCACGATTCTCCTTGGTAAAATACTCGGTCGCCACGCGCTTCACGTCCGCGGCGGTGACGGCCTGCAATTTCGCCCCGGCTTCGTTGATCTCCTGCCAGCGGCCATGGCCATCGTGCTGGATCAACTGCATCAGGATTGGCATGCTCGAGGCGAGCTTGCGATACTCGCCCGCCGCAAAATTATTTTTCACTTTCTGAAGTTCTTCCGCCGGAAGCTCCCCCTGCTTCAACTTGTCCAGCGCGGCATAGATGCCCTGTTCGACTTGTTCCGGCGTGTGGCCTTCCTTGGCTTCGCCCCCGGCGTTGAAAACCCCAGCCCACTTGCGGGACTCCTGCCGGGCGAACGCCTCCGTGGCGACCCCGGAGCCCAGCACCAGCCCCTTGTAAAGCCGACCGGTGCGCGTGGAAAGCAGTTGCGCCAGCACCTGCAACGCATACGAGTCCCGATGCCCGAACGCCACGGTGTGCCAGTAAATGTCCACCTGCGGATTGGTCTCCGCCTCGGCATACATCCGTTTCTCCGCCACCTGTTTGACCTCCAGCGTCACCACGTCCGGCGGCTCGGCTTGGCCACGCGGGATGCGGGAAAAATATTTGGCGGCCAATTGCTCCGCTTGGAGGGCGTCGAAATCACCGACCAGCATCAGGGTGATGTTTTGCGGGGCATAATAAAGGCCATAAAACTCATCCGCTTGTGCCTTGGAAATTGCCGGAATGTCGGACGGCCAGCCGATGACCGGCCAGCCGTAGGGATGCGATTCCCAGAATAGCGACTCGAACGATTCCGCGAATTTTCCCAGCGGCGTGGAATCCGTCCGCATTCGGCGCTCCTCAAAAACCACATCGCGCTCGGCGTAAAACTCACGGAAGACCGGGTGCAGGAGACGCTCCGACTCCATCCACATCCAGAGTTCGAGCTTGTTGGCGGGCACGGTGATGAAATAGCCGGTCATGTCCTCGCTCGTGAAAGCATTCATGCCGGAAGCGCCGCCCGTGGTGTAAATGCGGTCGAATTCATTCTTCACCAGGATTTCACGCTGCTGGACGATGAGCTCGTTGAATTGCTTTTCCAGTTCCCGATAGCGCCCGGTCTTGCTCTCCGGCTTCAATAGGTCGGTGATCTCCCCGCGGCGGTAAGCAACCCGCATCTTCGCCTCCTCCTTGCGGATTTCATCGCGCACTTTTTCCTGCGCGCCGATAATCTCCAGATCTTTCGCGTAATTCTTCGTGCCAATGGTGGGTGTGCCCTTGAACATCATGTGTTCAAAGAGGTGGGCGATGCCGGTAATTCCAGGGCGCTCATTGGAACTGCCGACGTGCGCCACCCAACCGCCGGCGACCGTGGGCTCATCGTTGCGTTGCACCAGCAGCAGACGCATGCCATTGGGCAGGGTTTTTTCGATGACCGGAACTTGCTGGGCAGCGAGTGGCCCGGCCAGCGCCAAGGTCAGCAGCACAAAAACAGGGAGGCGGTTGAGGTTCATGATTATTAGCGGGCCGACGCCGGCGGAGTAAAATTGAAATCGGCTACAGGCACGGTGTTACAACTGCCCGAAATGGCTGTTCCCGTCAACGGTCAAACGCGCACCTTTGGCGGTCCACTCACGGTGACAACCGCAGTGGAACCCGCTTGCTATTCCCCGGTTTCCGGAGCAACAATGGCCCATGGCCATGCCCGTTAAGTCTGTGACGTTGACCGCCGCCCAGGTGCTGGAATTAAACCAAAAATTGTCCGAGATGCGCCATGATGTGAACAACCAACTCTCGCTCGTCCTGGGCGCGGCCGAGCTGATCCGGTGCAAACCCGAATCAACTCCGCGCATGCTGGTTACCCTCGGCGCGACCCCGCAAAAGATTTCCGACCAAATCCACAAATTCTCCGAGCAATTCGAGAAAACTTTCGGCATCATCAGGGACTAGCCGGAGAATTGGCCGGGCGGCCGTGACCGGCTGCGCAGGGGCTGACCGCAAATTCGCCGCTTTGATATTATGGGTTGGGGACCGGCGGGGTTACGCCGGGATTTTTCTGATGGCTTTTACCCGGCGTGCTTCGCTCCCGGTGGTCTTCAAACTTGCGTAGCTCCTCTGCCTTGCGCGGGTTGCGAGGTTTGAACAGCTCCTCAAATTTGGCGGCTTGTTCGGCGTCCAGCTCGCTCCGGATTTTTTCCTTTACCGCCCGCAGCTCCGCCTGCATCTGAGGGGCCACCTGATCCCACAAAGGCTTCGTCCGCTGCTGGCTTTCATGAATGATCTGCTCGATGTGTTGCTGCTGCTCCGCCCGCAAATGCAGCTCGCGCTTCATCCGCAGCAGAAACTCCCGACGCTGGATCTGGAGCGGAGGCGATGTGGTGGCGGCTTTGGGAGGGAGCAGGCGCGCTTCAACCGGGTAGCGCAAATTAACCACCAGGGCGCCCGTGATGACGCCCGCTCCAAATATGACCAGCGTCGCCAGGATGACCCTCCAAACCCTCACCAAGCCTCTCCCAGATTATCCGCGGTCGCGAGCACTACCTCCTCCAAATCGTGCGCCAGCGGGTGGCTGGCCCCGTTATTGCGATCGTAGACCGTCCATCCACCCAGCAGTAACATCACCGCCACGCAGGGCGCGGCGGCGCGCCACAGGGCGTAGCTCCACAGCGACCAGCCGTCCGGAGTCGGCACCACCGTCAACTGCGCCATGATCCGCTTTTCGAACGCATACGGCACCCGGTCGCTGGGCGGCAGAGCCCGCGCGGCGGCGATCAGTTTCGATTGCAACTTGGCGATATTCATAAAATCTCTTTCCGGGCAGACGCCGCCCGCCCCCCCGGGGTTACAAGTACTTTTCCGAGGTCATTTTTGCCAAACATTTTTTCATCTGCGCCCGGGCCCGAAACGCACGAACTTTGACCAGCGGCACCGACCAGCCGGTCAGTTGCGCGATCTCCTTCACCGAACGGTCTTCAATCTCCAGCAGGGTAATCACCAGCCGGGCCTCAGCGGAGAGCTGCGCCAGCACCCGCTCCACCAGCGCCGCCGCCGCCGCCGCCGCCTCGCCCGTGTCCTGCGGCTCGGCGACAAACCGCTCCAGCCAGTCGGTCTCCTGGTCGGTGATCTCCGTAAAGGCATGCTCACGATTGCGTTGGTGGGCGCGCAAATGATCATAGCAGGTGCGCACCGCCATTCGCATGAGCCAGTGCTCGAAGGGTGCTTCCGCCCGATAACTGCCCAGCTTCTGGAAGGCCTTGATGAACACCTCCTGCACGATGTCCTCCACTTCGCTGTCCCGCCGCGCATAGCGCCGCGCGGTGGCAAAAATGCGCGGCTGGTATTTCGTCACGAGCAGCTCAAAGCGCGCGGTGTCCCCCTGCAACACCGCAGCGATGATCTCCGCATCAGTCAGTTCCATCAGCACACACTATGGCAAACACCCGGCCCAATAAAAAGTTGAAAGCCACAGGCCCCCTTGAACAAAACGACTTCCCCTTGCCCGCCGACCGCGGGGCAGGCAAACTCCGCCGACATGCGCGAAACTTTCCAAGCTTGGTGGGAAGCCGGGGAAACATTTTACCTGGAAGTCAACTTCGAGCAACGGCGGGGCAAACGGGCCGCGCTGCTGCGCGCGTTCCTGTTCGGGCTTTCCAAGATCTTTGAAGTCATCGTCAAGCTCCGCCTTTTTCTCTACAACGTCCGCATCTTCCGCGATTCAACCCTGGGCATCCAGGTCATCGCCGTCGGCAATCTCACCGTCGGCGGCACCGGCAAGACGCCCGTGGTGGAAAAATTCGCCACCGCCCTGCGTGATCAGGGGCGCACGGTGGCCATCCTTTCCCGGGGCTACCGTTCCAAACCACCGCCGCTGAGCAAACGCCTGATCGACAAGCTGCTTTTCCGCGACGACCGCACGCCGCCGCGCGTGGTGTCCGACGGCAAATCCCTGCTGTTGGATTCGGAAACGGCGGGCGACGAGCCGTACATGCTGGCCTCGAACCTCAAGGACGTCGTGGTTCTGGTGGACAAGGACCGCGTGAAGAGCGGCCGTTATGCCATTGAGAAATTTGGTTGCGACACGCTGCTGCTCGACGACGGTTTCCAATATTGGAAACTGCGCGGCCGCCGCCGGGACATCGTGCTGATCGACTGCCAGCAGCCGTTTGGCAACGAACACCTCTTGCCGCGCGGCACGCTGCGCGAGCCGCCCTCCCACCTGGCGCGCGCCAACACCATTTTTATCACCAAAAGCGATGGCGACACCGCCCGGCTCCGGGCGCGCATTGCCCGGCACAATCCCACGGCGGGCATCATCGAGTGCATCCATCATCCCCTCTATTTCGAGGATGTCTTCACCGGCGAACAGCACGGCCTGGATCTGCTCAAGGGCAAGCGCGTCGCCTCCTTCAGCGGCATTGCGCAGCCGGAAAGTTTTGAACGCAGCCTCGTCAAATTGGGCGGCGAACTGGTCTATGCCAAGCGGTTCGCCGATCATCATCGCTTTACGCAGCAGGAAATCCTGAACGCGATCAACCGGGGCAAGAAGCGGCAGGCGGAGGTGATCATCACCACGCAAAAAGACGCCGTGCGCTTTCCGAAAATCGACCGGCGCGATTTGCCAATCTATTTCATGCGGGTGGAAATCAAGATCCTGAGCGGGGCCAAAGATTTTCAGGATTGCGTCCGCCAGATTTGTTTTCGCTGACCCATGGACGCGGCGCTCTATTTTTTGGCGCGAACGCTGGTGGCGTTCTTGCAAGCGCTCCCGCTGCGGTGGGTGGCGCGGCTTGGCCGCGCCGGGGGCGGGCTGATTTACTGGCTCGACGCCCGCCACCGGCGCGTGGCCCGGCGCAACTTGGAGCATTGTTTCGGCGGGGAACAGAACCCGGAAGAATTGCGTGCCATCGCCCGGGAAAACTTCCGGCGCATCGGCGAAAACTTCGCCAGCGCGGTGAAGACGGCCGCCATGACTCCCGAACAATTGAGACCCCACTTTGAGCTGGTCGGCACGGACAAGATTTTGAAATTTGTGGTCAACCACAATCCCCAGAGCCGGATCCTGGCCATCGGCCATTTTGGCAACTTTGAGTTGTTCGCGCGTTTTGGCCAGTTCGTCCAGGGTTTCACTTGTGCCACCACCTACCGCGGATTACGCCAGGCCTCGCTCAATCGGCTGCTCCAGTCGCTGCGCGCACATTCGGACTGCCGTTTCTTCGAGCGCCGCACCGAGGCTGCCGCCTTGAAGGCGGCAATGGGCGAAACGGGTTTGCTGCTCGGATTACTGGCAGACCAGCACGCGGGCGATCGCGGACTGCGGCTGCCGTTTTTCGGGAGCGAGTGTTCAACCAGCGCCGCCCCGGCGGTGTTTGCCCTGCGCTACCATTGCCCATTGCACACCGCAATTTGCTACCGCACCAGCCTGGCGCACTGGCGAATCGAGGTCGACGATGAAATCCCGACGTTGATAAACGGTCAGCCGCGTTGCGTGGAGGATATTTCAGCCGACATCAACCGGGCATTTGAAGCGGCCATACGGCGTGATCCGGCGAACTGGTTCTGGGTACATAACCGCTGGAAACCGGGCAAGCACCGAAAGGATTCCGAGCCGCATACGGCCGCCATCACCGCACCGGAAAGCACCCCCGATCCGCAAGCCCGCGCGCAATGAATCTGCCCGCCCATCTTTCCCGACCCACCCGTATTTTGGTGCGCGGGGTGAATTGGCTCGGTGATGCCGTGATGACCACGCCCGCCCTGCTGCGGCTCCGCGAGGTGCACCCGCAAGCGCACCTCGCGTTGTTGACCCACGAAAAACTTGCCGGACTTTGGCCGCACCATCCCGCCATCGATTCCGTGATCACGTTTGCAAATGGGGACAGTGTCTGGTCGATCGCGCGGCGCCTCCGCGCTGAACAATTTCAGACCGCTCTCATTCTGCCCAACTCCACCCGTTCCGCGCTGGAAGTTTGGCTCGCGCGCATCCCGCATCGCCTTGGCTATGGCGGGGCGGGACGCAACTGGCTGTTGACCCAGGTCATTCCACCCCGCGGTGAAGCGGTCGCCATGCGCAAGCGATCCGTGGCGGAAATCCAGCAGCGGATCCAATCCCCGCCGGTCAACGTCGCCACGATTCCAGGCCGCGCACACCATCTCCATCATTATCTGCACCTGGCCGCTGCATTGGGCGCGAGCGCCGAACCGTTGCCACCGCTCATCCAGGTGACGGAGTTGGAAGTGGCGGAAGTGCGCCGGCGTTTCGGTCTGGACCGGGATTCGCGGCCATTGTTCGGATTGAACCCCGGGGCGGAATACGGTCCGGCCAAACGCTGGCCCCGCGAGAAATTTGTCTCTGCGGCCATCGAGTTGCAACAGCTCACGAATTGTCGCTGGATCATCTTCGGTGGCCCGGCGGACGCGGAGCTGGCGGCGGGGATCGCTGCGGAGATTCTATTTGCCGCCGGCCACCGCTCGCCGGCGGTGGCCGACCCAGTGTTGAATCTCGCGGGTCAAACCTCGTTGCGCGAACTCTGCGCCGCCCTCAAGGTCTGTCCGGTGCTGCTCACGAACGACACCGGTCCCATGCACGTCGCGGCATCCGTCGGCACGCCGGTGGTGGCTCCGTTTGGCAGCACTTCGCCAGAATTGACCGGGCCCGGTTTTCCGGGCGACGACCGGCATCAATTGCTGACGGCCCCCACGCCCTGCGCCCCCTGTTTCCTACGCCGGTGCCCCATCGATTTCCGCTGCCTGAACGGCCTCGGCGTGGAACGGGTGGTGGCGGCGGTATTGCGGGCCGTAGGGGTATCTCCACGTGCGGGAGAAACTCCAAACTCCGTCATACACCCACACCCACCGTAGTCACCGCGACAGCCAGAGAGTCGTTGCCGTTTTTGAGGAGTTCCGAGCGAATGATTTCCGCCGGACATGATCACCCCCCTCCTAATCGGCGGGTAATTTTCCAAGAAGACTTTCCCACGCACTTACCCGCCGATTGGGGCAGGAGTTTGGCGGCAAAATACGCCCGACACCCGGCCAACCGCAGGCAATTCTTGGCCCCGCGATTTGCGACGTTGACTATTTGGTCAGCACCGTCCGTGGGGCCACCAACGCGGTCAGCTGTTTGACATCGAACGCCTCGAGCAGGCCAAAGCAAAACAACTCCGGTTTTTGGTCCACGGTCCAATCCTGCTCAATCACGGTTTTCAAACTCCCCAACGCGCCGCGCAGGTCCAGATTACCGATGGCTTTCTCTTCCAATCCCGCTGCCACCAGGGCGAATGTGCTCGCGCGCGGACCGACAGCCACGAGCGTCACGGGGCCGCTTTTGTGCTCCAGCTGGGACCAGCGGGCAACAGCGGCCACTTGACTGGCCTGCAATCCGAGCGGACGCTCGCCCACGGCACCCACCAGCAGGGCGAACAAGAAATCGAGCTGCGCAATTTTCGATTCGCCAAAATAGAACGGATCCACCGCGAGCACCCGCTGGCCGGCAGCGAGCAGTTGTCCAGCTTCCGCGGACGCACTCGCACGTCCACCGTCGGCGACCAGCATGGTCGTGCCTTTCGGTTCGCCACGCACGAGTTCGACGGCGGGCACCGTCCAGTCGTCGCTCAGCTTGAGTTGCCAGAAGGTAGCTTTTACGCCGTCCTTGGTTTCGCTGCCCGTCGGCTGCGCAATGATGGAATAATCCCTGGCCTTCACCACGGTGCGGAGCTTGGCGCGGCTGGTTTGCTGCCAGCTGCGCCGGGCGGACTCGCCGGTCGGAATTTCCGGATGCTGCGGAAGATTCTTGCTTAACGCGCGTGCCAACTTGTTGAAGTCGGCGTTTTCGACGGGTAACGCAACCTGGAGTTGTTCCTTGGTCTTTACCTCGGCGTCGCTGGGGATCTCTGCGCGGGGAAAGCCCGCGTCGCCCGCGTAGAAGAAATCGCCGATCATGCGATAAAACGCCTCCCGATTGTCCTTCTCATAATTGTGCGTGCCGGGGTCGAGGTTCACGTGCGAACGCAAGTTCGCGTCCGTGTGGTAGAGATGGAAAATCGGCCGGGCGGCATCCCGCAGCGGTGGCAAGGCGTGATCGGCGGCGAAACAACAGTTATCCATGGCATTGAATGTCAGCAAGGCGGCGCGCGGCGCCAGCATCGCCGTGAGGTGGGTGTAATCCGCCACGGTGGCGAGATCGCAGGGGGTTTGCTCGGAATCGCCCAGATCGGAAAGAAATCGCGCGCGGGTGCGAAAGCTGGAATAGCCAGCGACGGGATTGGTCAGTTTCACACGCGTGTCGAGCGCACTGATGAAAATCGTCTGCCAGCCACCGCCAGAAAGACCGGAAACGGAGACGCGATGGGGATCCGTATTTTTATGGGCGAGCAAAATATCGAGGCCGCGTTTCATGGCCAGATAGAATGGGGAAATGCCGCTGGTGCCACAGAGGTCGAGCTGATTCATCCGGTAATGCAAATAATTGGTGCCGCTCAACTGCCCCATCCCGAACCACTCGATATTCAACGCGAGCATGCCGCGTTTGACGAGGTTGATGGCGCGGATTTGTTTGTAGGGTGACTGCTTGCCGTTGGGATCGTGGCCGTTGACGAGCAGATTGGCCGGCACCGCGCCGGAAAGCGTGTCGGGCTCGTAAAGCAACGCTGGAATCCACAAGCCGGGCAATGCTTCGTAGCGTAATTTCCAGATGTGATACCCGGGACCGCCCTCAATCGTGCCCTGCCATTCCACCTTCGTTTTCGCATCACGCCACGCCGCCGCTTCGCCGCGATAAACCACTTTGGCCAGCGTGTCGCGGCGCAGGCGATCCGCCATCTTTTCCCATTCGGCGGCCGTCTTGACCGGCGCCATGCGGGGCACGCGACTCTCGGTGAACGCCTGCACCTCGGCCAGCGCCAAGTCTGGGCCGATGATGGGGCGTTGCAGCCAGGTCTGAAGCGCGGCGGTGTCCGCCGCCAGAAGAGCGGCCCCACCCAGAGTGAAAATCATTGCAACGCCCAGCCGCTGCAGTCGCAAAATAAATCGACGGGGCTTCATAGTCAGTGATCTAACTTGGTCACGCCGTCGGCCAGCGACAAGGTTTTTTGTTGGCCCGGGCAGGGATTTAACCGACAGTGCGCTTCAAGTTTATGAATATTTCCACCCGAAGCATCTTCGCGACCCGCCGGATCTGTCTGGCTGTCCAGCTGATGGTCGTCTGGCTGTGGGCCGTCGTCTTGCCTGCGGAAGAACGCACCGCCTTGGATCGCTATATCGCCGCGCCGGATCCCAGCTACGGTTACACGCTGGTGAACACGGTCAAAGGGGAGGGCCAGACGACGTTTGTGTTGGAGATGACTTCGCAATCATGGCTGACCACCAACGAGGTCAATCGCACCGTTTGGAAACACTGGCTGCTCATCGTCAAACCCGACACGGTGACCAGCACCAAAGCGCTGTTGTTCATTTCCGGCGGCAGCAACGACAAGCCGGCCCCCACCGCCGCCGACGGCAACATCGTCAAGGTGGCGCTCGCCACCAAGTCCATCGTGGCGGAATTGAAAATGGTGCCCAACCAGCCGCTGACGTTCGCAGACGATGGCAAATCCCGCGTGGAGGATAGCTTGATCGCCTACACGTGGGACAAGTTTCTCCGCACCGGCGATGAGAAATGGCCCGCCCGCCTGCCGATGACCAAGAGCGCCGTGCGGGCGCTGGACACGGTGACGGCGTTTTGCGCCAGCCCGGCCGGTGGTGGCGTGAAGGTGGACGGCTTCGTGGTGTCCGGCGGTTCCAAACGCGGGTGGACCACTTGGACGACGGCGGCCATGGATAAGCGAGTCGTCGCGATTATTCCCATCGTGATCGATATGCTCAACATTGAGCCCTCGTTCAAACATCACTATGACGCCTACGGTTTCTGGGCCCCCGCCGTGAAAGATTATACCGCGTTCAATATCATGGACTGGACCGGC
>JAYTXL010000229.1:0-5258 GCA_043742955.1 Verrucomicrobiota bacterium
GTTTGGCTTCAGTTGGCGGATTGGGCCAGGGGGCTTGTTCGATGGTGCACGCCAACGCCGCAGTGTGGCCCGGTTTAACCAGTCCAAGCTCGGCCACGACCAGCTAAAGGACGACATTATCCGGCAGGTGGTGGAAAGCCACACGCGCTGGCAATCGCTGGGCGACCAACTGGGCACCGCCCGACGCGCACTGGTGGCGGCGGAAGAAACCCTGCGGCTGACGCGCGAGCGGAAGGAATTCGCCGTGGGCATCGTGCTGGAGAACATCCAGGCCGAGCAGGAGTTGACGCGCGCCCGCAACGATTACCTCGGCTTCATCGCGGAATACAACAAGGCGCAATACGGGTTGATCAAGGCGGTGGGTGCAACCGGCGGCCCGGCGATGCCGGCGAAGTAAGCTGGCTTGCCACCGGGCTATCAGCGTCGCGGCAAATACTGGTTGCGAGGGAATCCAAATTCATTGACACGGGGCGGCTCGTTGGGTTCTTTCGCGCCGCGGCGGAGGAGGAGCGCGGCGACCTCGCTTTGGGCGGCTGGATACCTCACGAGGTCCCCTGCCTCTTTGAGATAAACGAGTTGAGGTGGAATCCCGATCGAGTCCGAAATACTTCTTATCCCGAGTGACTCGCCGAAGGAGTACGGGCTGCGACGCTGGATGAAAGCTTTGACGTTTGACAAGGGTGTATGCCCCTGATTATTGAGGGCATTCACGTTGGCTCCATGGGTCAGCAGCAACTCGACCAGATTGGTGTGGCCCTGCAGTGCCGCCAAGTGAAGCGGGGTGTTGCCGTTGAAACCAATGGGGATACCCGGAGGAAGATTAGTAATGGCCAATTTCGAATCCACGCGAGCTTTGTGAGTCAACAAACACTCGGCGAATGCTTGGTAACCGTAAAAACTGGCATAATGCAGCGGTGTATAACCGCCCCATTCCATGATCTCTGTTTCCGCCCCGGCGGCGAGCAGTAACTCAGCCAGATCCCTACGATTGAACCAGGCAGCCAGGTGGAGTGCCGTCAGGCCTTGGGCGTATGCGCCTCCGGCCTTAAACAACGCGTAGGGGACAATCAGGGTATTTACCGGTGCGCCTTTGGAAATTAAGAGTTCAGTGATTTCGCGGTTACCTGCCAACACTGCTTGATGCAGAGGCATTAGTCCCGTCCGATTCGTATGCTGGACGAGGCCGGGACTGTCCAGCAGCAGGAACTTAACCTCAGTCGGGTGATTGAGCGCCACGGCATCAAAAATATTCTCCCGCGCACCCTTGGCTCGAAGCAAATCCACAATCGCGGTGTGGCCGTTGGTTAACGCCAGGTACAGGGGCGTGTGTCCCGCGTAATCCACCTCTTGCCAGTCGGCCTGGTGATCCAGCAACACTTTCACGGAAGCCATTTGTCCGGAATGAACGGCGCGGTGAAGCAAGCTTTCATTTCCCGCGTTCCCCCTGGGTCGTTTGATCAACTCCGGGTTTTGTTTCAGCGCTGTTTCCAACTCGGCGACCCGGCCCAAGGCGGCGGCGGAATATGGATCCATCACGGCACCGGCAGCGAGAAGACGATCCGCCGCCGCCTGATGCCCACCATACGCCGCCACTAATAACGGGGTGGCTCCAGATTGATTGGTAATCTGCGCCAGCTTCGGATCCGCCCGCAGCAGGATTTCCAAAGAGGCCAGATCGCCCGCGGCGGCGGATTGAAAAATACCGGCTTTGGCTGCGGGTGGCAGGAGCGGCGTTGGTGCGTACGCCGGACTCGCCACTTCACCGTTATAGAGCGCGGTCACACCCGCCTCGTTGCGCACGGTGGCATCGGCCTTCTTGCTAATCAGCAACGCCGAGAGTTCCGCGCGGCCGGTGCTCGTCGCGAGATGGAGTGGCGTGTTTCCCATGTTGTCCGCCACGTTGATGTCTGCGGTATCGGTGACAATTCTTGTCGCCAATGGCTCCTGCAACCTCCAATGGTTAGGGCCGCTCAGAAGGCAAACATAATGCACGGCGGATCGACCGGCTTTGTCCCGCACATTGACGTCCGCGCCGGCCGCCAACATCGCATCGATGGCGTCCGCAACTCCAGTAAATGGCCAGGGGAAAGTGAGCAGCAAATGCAGCGGTGTCCGGCCTTCCTTATCCTGTGCGTTGACCTGCGCGCCGGCCGCCAGAAGTAATTTGATAGCCTCTGCGGGTCCAGGAAAAGGCCAACGAACCGTCAGCAGCAGGTGCAACGGTGTCCGGCCGTCATTATCCGGCGCGTTCACTTCCGATTTTTGGGCCAGCAAAATCGTCAGGATCTCCAGTTTGTCCCCTTCCATTACTGCCGCCACATGCAGCGGCGTTCGCCCTGTGTGGTCCGCCAAATTTACGTCCGCTTTATGGGTCAACAACAAGCTGATCATGCGGGGCGGCCCGCTCCTGTATCCCTTGATCGCCAACAGCAATGGTGTCCGTCCGGATTTGTCCTGGGTGTTGGGGTTGGCGTTGTGTTTGAGCAGCATGTCGGCCCAGGTGTTGTTCAGCCCAGTGTAGCTCGGCCGAGCTGCGGCCAGGTGCAAGGGCGTCATGCCCATTCGGTCGGCGGCATCGACTTTTGCTCCGTTGGCCAGCAGGAGCGCCACCATGTCATCCACCAGTTTGACTGTGAAACTGTACGTATCCTGTCGCTCCGCGATAAAGTGCAACGGGGATTGATGCGCATAATTTATCGCCTGCACATCCGCTTTGTGGTCGAGCAAATACTTCAAAATACTTTGAGTCGGCGGCGGCACAACCGGCGGTTTGGGCGGTTTGGGGGGTGAGGGCACAAGCGGATTGGATACCCCCAGCTTCTTGGAGATGCGACCCGACAAACTATCGGGCGGCGGCAGCGCAGGCACCCAATCAATCGATGCCCGCATCCGGTAATGGAGGACAGTGTTGCCGTCCTTGTCCGGCGCGTTGATGTCCGCGCCGGCGTTCAAGAGCAAATCCATGAGCGGCAGACTGTCCCGTTCACAGGCAAGGATCAACGCGGTCTTGCCTTCCGCATTCTGGGCGTTGATGTCCACCTCCTGTTTCAGCATTTCCTGGATGAGCGCCATGTTGCTGGCGACGACGGCGGAATGCAGCGGTGTGGTGACGCGCCGTCCGCCAGTTTTGATCGCGGAACCGCCCGCGACGAGGAGACGCACGACCGGTTCGCGATTTTGACGCGTGGCCACATCGAGCGGGGTGTTGCCATCCTTGTCCTTCGCGTTGATGTCTGCCCCAGCGTCGAGGAGCCGTTTCGCGATCGGTTCGTGGCCGAATTCGGCGGCCAAGTGCAGCGATGTTTTACCGCGTTCGTCAACCGCCTTCACGTCGGCTTGAACCGAAAGCAACTGCTCGACCAAAGGCAACTGCCCGCTTTCCGCAGCGAAGTGCAACGGTGTTCGGCCCCGCTGATCTTTGACGTTCACCGGCGAGCCGGCGGCCAGTAACCGTTCGGCGATGCGAAATTGCCGTCGTTCCAAGGCGTCGTGAAGTGGCAGGCGATTCTCCCGATCCTGGGCTTGCACTGGCGCGCGGTATTTCAACAGGATTTCCACCATGCCGCGTTCGCCTGCGCTCGCGGCCCAATGGAGTGGCGTGCGCCCCTGTGCGTCGCGCTCCTGAACGAGTGCCGGCAACTGTCTTAGCAAATCCGCCGCCTCAGACCGGCCCAGCGCCACGGCCGAAAAAATATCCAGCGTCGCGCCGCGGGCGATCAACAGGTCGGCGTTGGCCTGGCGATCCTCCCATCCATGAAAATGCAGAGGCATCATCTCCTTTGTCATATTGGCGTTTATCGAGGCCGGCAAGGAGGCGAGTTGCCGCAGCGGCGTTAGGCCCAGATGGTTCGTCGCCCGGACATTTGCGGACTTGGCCAGCAATTCGACCAAAGCCCGATCGCGGCCAAAAGTGACGGCGATGTGGAGCAGAGAATTGCCGTCGGCGTCGGTGGCGGCCAATTGGGTGGTGTTGGTGAGCAGCAAATCCACCCATGCGCCGTTCTTGGTTTGGACGGCAGCTTGGAGTGGAGTCATGGGAAACCTCCGGCCACACACGGTGAACAGGTTCGCGCCGCGTTCCGCCAGCAGTTTGGCCGTGGCCATTCGGCGTGCTTCCCTTTCCTTGTCCGCACCGGCAGAAGCCCAATGGTCAAGCGGGTGGGGAACCGCGAGCGACAAAAGTGTGCGCCCTTCAAGATCCAATACCTCCCTGTCGGCCTCCGCCCCAAGCAACGCCCTGACCGCTTCGCTTTGTCCATCCCTGGCGGCCACCAACAACGCCTCATTTTCCCAAGCGTGATTCGACCGCACCAATCCTCTCCTGACCAGCTCGTCCTTAAAGGAAAAGATCAACTTAACCATGGCCCCGTCGTTGGCTTCCACCGCGCTTAACAAGGGTGTGCCTCCCGACATCGGGGCAGGAGTCATGAGCGTGAGATCCTCTTCGAGTGCATTTCGAACCGTAGCCAAATCTCCTTTGGCAATGACTTTCCGGAGGTAATTGCTGCGACCTATCGACTTGGCCAGCCCGTCGAGCCCTGGCATCGGCTTGTCCTTGTACACGGTCTTCAGCCATTCCCTTGCCTTCGCCACTTCTTCCTGGATGGCCGCCTCGTCCAACGCCTGGAGGGTCGCCGGCAATACACAGAGCCACGCCGTGAGTAATACCCATTGCTTCAGCGTTCTTGAAATAGCGTCCATGCTGGCTCCCGTGAATGGGCGAACCCTACAAGTGCCGTGCCGCAAAGGCAATTACGTTTCCCTGGGCTGTCGCGTAGTTCTCAAAATTGGAATATTTTTAGTTAGCAAAATCGGACAGCGTTATTTTTGGCGGTTGGTAAAAAGGAGGAGGGGTTTGAGTTTTTTGTCTGGCGAGTGAGCCAGGACGGAGGAGTGGAGGCACAGCACCACCTTGGCCCCCGGTGGTTTTTCGATCCGCAACCGTTGCGTGCCAATGGGCACGCGGCCATCGGAGCCGACTTTGAGGGGCGTGCGCACGCTCCACACATACTCCCACCAGGCGCACTGGGGTGTGGCGCTCGAGTCGTCGGCCATCGCGCAAGATTATGCGAAGCAACTGGCGCAGGCCGTCGAAGCTGGCATTGCGTTCAAAGGCGACGCGCTCCGGGCGCAGGTGCAGGCCGAGCGCAGTCAGCTTGCGCTGCGCCTGGCGCAAGAACAGCAGCGCGTGGCCGCCGCACGCCTGGCACAGACGCTCCATCTCAACGCCGCCGTGGACCTGGTTCCCAACCCAACCG
>JAYTXL010000230.1:0-35568 GCA_043742955.1 Verrucomicrobiota bacterium
TCTGGCGGTGGCGGAGAAGACCCGTTTCTCCCGCTTTCCAATCTGCGATCACGGCGACCTCGACCACACGCTCGGCGTGGTGCATATCAAGGATCTTTATGCGCAGCGCCAGCGCGCCAGGAGCGGGGCGGAACTGGCGCAGTTTGCCAGCAAACTTATCTATGTCCCAGAGGGCGCGCGACTGGAAAAACTGCTCCAGCTATTTTTGGAGCGAAAACTTCACTTCGCCATTGTGGTGGATGAATACGGCGGCACCGCAGGCATGGTAACCCTGGAGAATATTCTAGAGGAACTCGTCGGTCAGATTCAGGATGAGTTCGATCAGGAAAAGCCATTGGCCGTCAAAGTTGACGAGCAGACCTGGGATCTGGATGGCGTCTTGCCGTTGCACGAATTGGCGGAGTTGGTCGGCGAGCCAATGGCCGAGGAGGGGATTACCACCACGAGCGGTTGGGTGACGCACCGGCTGGGTGGTTTTCCGCAGGAGGGCAATACCCTAAAGCTCGGGAATTACGAATTGCGCGTCGAGGCCATGGATGGCATGCGGGTGGCTCGGCTAAAATTGACGCGGGGCGGGGAACCGCAGCGCCCGGTTCCCGCGCGGGTGCCGACCCCAGATTCTGGTTGAGATGGACGCCGGTGGCGCTCGTCGCGGATGCTGTAGCCCATGACGGCCCCGCCGACTTTGCCCGCGCTGCGGGGGTTTTTGCTGACCGCGACTTTCTTCACGCATGCGGCGGAATTGTTCAGCAGTGGCTTGCAGTGTTGGCTGTCGAGATCGGTGGGAATCGGCCGGCCACGAACTCCCATCGCCATGCACTACACTCGCAAAATTCGCGGCCCCACCGCCAGCGCAAATCAGCGGGCGGCCGCTTTGAGTTCGGCGAAGCGGCGGCGCATTTCGGTGAGCCGCTCCTTCTGATTTGGATCGGCGATGAGATCGTTTTCTTCACGCGGATCGGCGCGCACGTTGAAAAGCTGTTCAACCTGGAAATCCGGCCAGTAGAAGTATTTCCAATCCTTGCGTACCAACGCCTCGGAGGAGGGGATGAAGTTGATGTTTTTGATGGTGGCGTGTTCATAGAAAAACTCGCTGCGCCAGGCGGGCTTGCTCTGGGCCAGATAGAGGGGGGCCAGATCATGGCCCTGCATGGTCGCCGGTGCGGCCAGCTTGGCCGCGGCCAGGATCGTCGGAGCCAGGTCCACGTTCAAGGTGAGCTCATCGTTCGTGTTTCCGTGTTTCGCCTGGGACATTCGCGGGTCGCGCACGATGAGCGGCACGCGGATGCTTTCCTGGTGGGGATACCATTTGTCGGCCAGTCCGTGCTCGGCGTGGTAATAGCCGTTGTCGCCCGTGAAGAGGACGAGGGTGTTTTCCAGCACCCCTTGTTTCCTTAATTCTTCCAACACCCGCCCGCAGGTCGTGTCCACCTCCGTGGCGAGCCGGTAGTAGTTTTTCATCATCGTTTGATATTTCTCCGGCGTGTCGAAGCGCCAATGCCAGCGCACGCGGCCTTCGTTCTTTTCGTTGGCGATGAACGGCGGCAGGCGGTGAAACGATTCGTCCGTGGCATTGGGCGGGACGGGGATGGTTACCTCCTGATAAAGTGCCAGGCTGTGCGGTTGGGGGAGGTATTGCAGCGGGTTGCTGTCCTCCGCGTGCGTGGCAAAAAAGGCCACGGTCAGGCAAAAGGGTTTATCCTTCGGGCGGGTGCGCAGGAATTCCAGCGAGTCATTCTCGTTCTTCTGGGTGACGTGAATCTTCGTGCCATCCTGCTCCGTCATCCAATGGGTGCCCATGTAGGAGCGGCCGAAATCAAAGTGCTCGGCGGGAAACCTGCCATTGTGCCATTTGCCCACGTGCCCGACAAAGTAGCCATTGGTGCGCAGCCGACCGGGATACGTTTCGGACCACGGGGTCTTGAACATCTGGAACGCCGGGTTTCCGTGGCGCGACATCCATTGCCCCGTGAAGAGCGAAGCCCGGCTCACGCCGCAGATGGCGGTGGAGACGCAGCCGTGCGTGAAGCGGATACCTTCGCGGGCAAGGCGGTCGAGGTGGGGTGTCTTGACGACGGGATTACCCGCGGCTCCGAGCGTGTCATAGCGCCAGTCATCCGCCAGCAGGACGAGGATGTTCATGGGCTTCCCGGCGGCGAAGGTGGTTGGCACCAGATGGAACCATAGCAAGAGGGACAAGGCGAGCAGGGGAGATTTCATATGGTGAACATTAAGCTGGGGAGGTAAACAAACATCGATCCACATAGCCCAGGTCATCCGCAAGGATCAGCACGAGGTTGGGTTTGCGGGGCGATTTGGCCGGAGCAGCCGGGGGTGGTTTGATAATATTGTCTTTGAGATGATGATCGAAAAACGCTTCGGCGACCGGGCGTGCCGCGCCCCCGTAGCGATGGCCGAGTCCATGATTGAACCAGCCGAGATTTTGCTGAGCTCCCACCAGTTGGTAAACTGGCAGGGCTGAGTGGATGAACGCCCAACTCTGATCCGTGTCCGCCGAGTTGCCGGCCAGCAGGAGAAACGGGCGGGGCGCCATGAGAGCGAGCAATTCGTGATGGTCGTGCGTAAAGCCAGGTTGCCGGATCTCGGGACCAAGATACCAAACATCGTTCCAATTGCTGAAGCTCAAGCCGATGCCCCCCTCGCTCGAGACGGTACATTTCACCCGCTCATCAAACGCCGCGACGTAGATCACTTCTTTGGCACCAAGTGAATGTCCAAAAATGCCGATTCTTTTTGCGTCTACCACGGGCAGGGTGGCAATGAAGTCGATCGCCCGAATTCCGTCCCAGGTCATGCGCGTCATCGCCTTCCAGTCGGGATGCCGCGCGCGCATGCGGTTCACGTTGGCAACGTAAAGGGCCGCCCCGCTCCTGGCTGGTTGGTCGGCCGGAAATTCATCCCAGATGAAACAGCGGGGACAGAGCACCACGTAGCCGCGCTCAACGAGTTGCACGGCCTCCTGCCGTTCGGGCTCATCCGCGCCCTCAAGCCCGGCCGCCCGGGCGTAATGGCTGGCATAGGTGGGATGAAAGACAACGATGGCCGGCAACTTGCCGGTCGCCCCCTTCGGAACCAGTAGCATTGCATCAATCCGCACGCCGGCCTCGATCTGGTACGTCACCTTCTGCCGGGTGAAATTTGGTAATTCCTCTTTGGTCAGGAACTCCGGCTTTAGTGGGGCTTTCGTTTCCGGGAACGCACCGAGGATCCGCAACCACTCCCGCTTCAGTTCGGCGCGCCGCCGGGCCCAGTTATTCTTCGAAGAAACGCCGGGCATTATCGGCGCGAGCGGGGGGGCGTTGGTCAGGGGGGCGGCGGGGGGCTTTTGCAGGTCCAACGGGATTTCCGCCTGGGCGAAAACTGAGGACAGCAATCCAAACAGAACCCGCCGCCCAAGGATTCGACCGGCGAAAGGTTTCATTTCATTTGTGGAAGGAACCCCCGGAGACCTGTTTCATCCTCACACCTCGGGGGTGAAACCCATGACCAGGTCAAAGGTCGCGGTTAGTTCACCCGCTTTCGCGCCCGGCAACGCCCGGAACTCGGCGCCGAGGGCATTTTGATTCTTGACGCTGCGGGTTACCCCGTCGTTGGCATTCAGTGGATGACCTTTGATGTGGAGCTCGGTGGTCCATTTCTCGCGTCCCTTCAGTTTCACTGCGTAGTGGATGTGCGGGCAGCGACCAGTGTAGGCCACGGGTTTGATGGTGCGAAAGAGATACTCGCCGGTCGTGCCCGTGAGGTAGCGGCCATAACCTTGGAAGCGCGGATCGGCCTTCGCCTTATCCCCGCCACTCTGGCTGTGAATGTAAATGCCGCCCGCATCCGCCTGCCAAATTTCCACCACCGCATTGCGGATCGGCTCCCCCTGCGGGCTGAGCACTCGCCCGCTGACGTACGTGATCTCACCGATGGCTGGCGTGAGCGCATCATTGATGGTGATCAAATCGTTGTCGGTATCGAGCGGCAGGTGATCCGGATAAAAAGGTCCGAAGCCAACCTTTGGCGTTTGGGTCAGGGCCTCGGCAAAGCCACCGGGAACAGTGAAGCCGGCGGCCCCCAGGCCGAGGCTATGAATGAAGTAACGGCGCGTGTGCATGATGCTGGCCATTCTGCTCGGAGCGCCGTTGATGGTCAATCGGGAAGACCAAGCCCCGCTGAAAATGATTGCCCACCAAACAGCGGGCGTGCACCCGCCAGTGAGCCATCGCGCAGGCGTGGTTGAAGGATCGGTATTGTATTCGCAGAAACCCTTGCGCTCACCGGTTCATGCTTCGGCAGGTTCAATCCTCCGCCTATAAATGACGGACTCCCGAAGTCTCGGCTGGCTGTCGCCCTGTTCCTGGCCTCAATCTACGCGGGTTTATGGCGGGCGTATGGGGGGCGTGAGCAGCCCAGGGCACTCTCAAGTTGGCGAAGGTCCTTGGGTAATTCAGCCGTCCAGTGCATTTGTTTTCCCGGCTGGTCGGGGTGTTCTAGGCGGAGGACTTCCGCGTGCAAGGCCTGACGTGGAAAATCGATGGGCGCGATTGCGACGTCGCGCCCGCGATACGAGGGGTTATAGGTGCGGTCACCGATCAACGGGAGTCCAGCATTGGCCGCTTGGACGCGAATCTGATGTTTGCGACCAGTTTCCAACCGGAGCCGCAGTTTCGTCACATGGCGCTGGCCGCCCGCGAGCGGATATTCGGCGATGACTTCATAGTGCGTGATGGCCTCCTGGGCTTTCCCTTCGGGGTCGCTGGCGTGGGTCTCGGAAACCACGTGCTGCCTCAATTCGTCCTGGCTCAATTGCAGCCATTGCCGCCAGGTGCCGCTGGCTAGCCTTGATCGCCCTTCCACAAAGGCCACATATTCCCGCTTCATGGTGTGCTGCTTGAGTTGCTCGATGAGATGGGCGCGGGCGGCCGGGTTGGTGGCCATGCAAAAGACGCCGCTGGTGTATTGATCCAGCCGATGAACCGGCAAGGGTTGCAGTCGGTGATAAGCGGCCGGAAGTGACCGGCCAGCGGCGCTGCGCTCCCGGGCCTTCAGCTTTCCCGCGAGGAAGCCAGCGAGGATGCTGAGGGCGGAAAGGTTGGAGTCCGGAGCCGGCACCGAGATGAGGCCAATTCCCTTGTTGACGATGGCGAGGGCGGAATCCAGGTAGAGGAGTGCGACCCGCGGGTGAATCTGCCACCCGGAGCCGCATTCCAGGGTGGTGGCATGGCGGGTGCCCAGTGCCAGGGTGTTGCCTGGATCCGGAATGACCTGCTGGGGCTTGCGGAAGACAACGCCGTTGACGCTGACGCGTCCGGCTAGAATCCACTGCTTGGCGCGGCCCTTCGGCGTGTCGGGGTGCTGACGCAGCACCCAATCCAGCAGCGGGCCGAGTTTAGTTGTCATCGCTTTTCGGGCCAACGGGTTTGGCGGTAGCCGGATCGTTGCAGAAAAGCAGGTTCACGGTTTCGCTGTCCCCAGAACCTGCACCGCCAGCGATGAAGCCGTGGCGCCACTTC
The DNA here is from genome assembly GCA_043742955.1 of Verrucomicrobiota bacterium. Taxonomy (GTDB): domain Bacteria; phylum Verrucomicrobiota; class Verrucomicrobiia; order Limisphaerales; family JAYTXL01; genus JAYTXL01. The sequence goes on from JAYTXL010000230.1 coordinate 5,520, forward strand.
GATACACCCGTTGGGTTGCCTTCCGGAAATCCTCGGGCTTGGCGGTTGCGATATTCACGTAGGTCTGCGGGTTGCGATCGACAAGCGGGAACCATGAGCTCTGCAGCTGGACCATGATGCGATGGCCCCGGCGGAAGCAGTGGCACACGTCAGGAATATTCATCTCGATCTTCGCTGGTATGCCCGGCTCGAAGGGCGCGGGTTTTTCAAAGCTGTTGCGGAAGCGACCCCGGAACACGTCACCGCGCACGAGCTGCTGGTAGCCCCCGAGTTTTACGTCGGCGGGGTTTGGCTCCGGATTTGGGAAGTCCCCGGGGTACACGTCCACCAGTTTTACGACCCAATCCGAATCGGTGCCGCTGGTGGAGACGTGCAGGGTCGCCTTTAGTGGACCGGCGAAGGTGAGGTCTTCCTCCAGCGGCTCGGTCTGGTAAACGAGCACGTCGGTGCGCGAGGCGACGAAGCGTTGGTCTTCGATCGGGTAAGCCTTCGGGTAGCTCGTGGACGGATCGTTGGTGTAGGGCACGGGCTTGGCGGGATCGCTTATGTATTCGTCGAAGGCTTCCGCATTGCCCGCGGGCGGTTCAAAGGCCAGCGCGCCACCGGCTCGGAAGTAAAGGGTGTGCGGTTTTACCCGTTTCGGCGGCCAGGCGTCGAAGCGTCGCCATTGATCGGTACCGGTCTCAAAGATTTGCGCTTCGGCCGGTTTGTAGTTCGGGTCGCTTTTGAGAAAGTGGCGGAAGAACGGCAACTCGATCTGCTCGCGATAATACTCGGCGGTCTTGGCGTGAAAGCTGATCGGACCAAGTTTGTCGCCCGGGCCTTTGCCCCATTGACCGTGGGACCACGGTCCCATGACGAGCAGGTTCGTGATGCCGGGATTCAGGCGCTCCGTGTTGTGATACACTTCCAGCGGGCCGAACAGATCCTCGGCATCATACCAGCCGCCGACGGTCATCACGGCGCAATGGACGTTTTTCAGGTGGGGACGGAGGTTGCGTACCTTCCAGTAGTCGTCGTAGTTCGGGTGCGCGAGAAATTCCGTCCACTCCGGTGCGCGACCTTTCAGCAACTGGGCGTCCGAGTTCGCGAGCGGCCCCATGCGCAGGAAGAAATCATAGCCATCGGGCGTGCCGAACCGGAACCCTTGCAGCAAGTCGTGCAGCGGGTCCTCCAGTTTCTGCGCAAACTTGAAGAAGAAATCGAAGTTCTGCGACAGGAAGAATGCGCCGTTGTGATGCAGGTCGTCACCGATGAACCAGTCGGTCACCGGGGCCTGTGGCGACGCGGCTTTCAAAGCGGGATGGCTGTCGATCATGCCCATGGCCGTGTAGAAGCCCGGATACGAGATGCCGAACATGCCGACGTTTCCGTTGTTGTTCGGGATGTTTTTCACCAGCCAGTCGATGGTGTCCCAAGCATCGGAACTTTCGTCGAAGTCCTTCGGTCCCTTGTTCGGATGGAACGGTCGCACATGCAGGTAGCTGCCTTCGGAGCCGTAACGTCCCCGCACATCCTGGGCGACCATGATGAACCGGTCCTTCGCCAGAGTGCCGAACGATGAACCCGCCGGATCCATGAAATTGTCCGTGCCATACGGTTTCAAGGCATACGGCGTGCGCGTCAGCACGATCGGCCATTTTGACGAATCATCCTTGGGCACAAAGACACGGGTGAAGAGCCGCGCGCCATCGCGCATCGGGATGCGGTGCTCGTATTTGGTATAATGCTCCGCGAGCCAGGCGAGATTGAGCTCGGGCGGTTTTTCCTTGTCGTCCGCAGCGACGACCTGAAGCGTTGCATAGACGATCAGAATCGTCAGGCGAGAAAAACCAAGACGGGCGTTCATGGGGGCATCCTGTCAACGGACTCGGGATTCGGGAAGTCGGAAATCGGGGTAAATAATTGGAGAAATACCGTTCAACCAAGAACCCGAAAAGATTTACCGCCGAAAAACAAAATCAGCGCGCTTGTGGCAATAGCGCTTCATACGCCGACAACGCCTGGCGATATTCCTGCACCGCCTCGGGCGGCAAAACGGGGGCGCTGCGTTCGAGTTCTTTGCGGACGCTGTGGATGAACCATTCCACCTCCTGTTTCTTTGGACGCAACGGTTGGCCGGAAACCGGCGCAAACCACGGGGCGGTATGGGCGAAGCGAAACCGGTCACGCGCGCGCGATTCAAAGCAGCGCAGCGCCAGCCACGAAGAAGCTTCACACGTAAAATCCCCCGCATATTCAGCCGCCCACGCGCCTTCCTTCGTTTGCTTCGGCTTCAGCGAAATGGTTTTCACCACGTCACCATTGACCACCAGTTCGAGTTCACGAACGGGTTGCTCACTCAACACCGTGGCTTTGATTATTAGCTTCTGAGGTTTGCCGGCGCGGGCCGTGAGGTTTCCTCCGGGCAGCTCGCCGTTTATTTCCGCCAGCACCATCGGACCGGTGGTGACAAAACTTCGGCCCGCTTTCAGTCCCTTCATCCAGGCGTCGTAGTCGAATTGCGTGCCGGTATGCACATAAACACGCCCGAAACCCAATGGCACCGGATGCACGCCATTGGCGGTGCCGGCCGCCGGGCTCAGGCGAAAGCCGGAATTCAGCAACGCGTAGTAAGTTTTGAACCCGTAGATCGTCCACTCGCGCTCCGTAGTGCCACCGGTGCCGAGTTCCATCCAGGCGGGCGCGGGCTCGGCCCAGTTTCGGGCGGCATATTCGGTGCGCCAATGGTGGTTGTTCGCGAGTTCGAACAGGTCTGGTTTCACCAACGGCACGAGCGCAAGTGACCACGGCCAATTGTGCTTTTCCAAGTCGAGCAACGCCCCTTCACGCCGGGCCCACTCCGCCACTTTGCTGACGGGCAACGCGGGCAGATCAATGACTCCGCGATGGTTGACCAGCAGCAGGGCGCCAAGGGTGTGCGACTTTTTTGCGGTGGTGAAAAGTTCATATTCCGTGTTGCGCGGCCAGAAGACATGGGTGGCGTCCACGCGCGTCAGCGCGGCGGTGAACTCGCCCTTCATGTTACGCGGGCTGACGGCGGGCGGAACCGATTCCTCGGTCGTCCAATAAACCATGGGGAGCGCGACGTTCACGTCCTCGGCGAGCATCACATTCGGCAGTTCGGCGGGATCGCGGTGGTTGTGGGTGTCACCGGAAAACCAACCGCGCGCCGCGAGGTCCACCCAGCGGCGCAACGGCAGTTGGAGATTCATGGGCTGTGAACCCACTTGCACGCGATTGGTCAGCGGCAGGTATTCCTTTCCGCGCTCGACCATGAAGGCGTAAATCCCGGGCTCCAGCTCGAGCTTGAAGGAATGCGCCGAAAGCGTGGTGTGCATTTCGAGCGAGAATTTATTGCCTCCATTCTGTCGTTCGTAACGGATCGCGGAACCGTCCGTTGACGTCGAGACCGGAAAAAACCACTGGCCCGCTTCATTGCGCACATAGATCCGCGCTGGCAGCGGTTGGTGCGATACGCTATCCACGATTTCACCCGTGATGGTGACGGGCGCGGCCAAGGCCAGGTCTGTTTGGAGTAAAAAGGTCAGCGCCGCGAGAATGGCAATCACGAACAGACGGAAGAACGAAAGTTTCATCATGGTTCTGAGTCAAGCTAGATGGATACCGCTCTCGCGCAACTCAAAAAGACACTCAAAAAGGAGCGACCGGCGGGCCGACTCTATTTGAAGGACGGAGATAAGCATGTGCAGGTGAGGCGCGCCAGCGTATTGGAGCTGAGCATTACCCACGACTTCGGGGTGAAAAACCAGACGCTGGGCGTGGTCCTGGCCGCAATGGGTTCACCTGCTTTGAGCTGCGGCGGACGCCTCTGACTAACATGCCACAGCCGGCTGTCAACCTGGGGGCACCACTCACCCAACGAGCGCCAACGGCGAAGTACGGACCACGAATTCGCCTAACCTTTGACAACCTTTTGTTGCATATGCAACAAAAGGTTGTCAAAGGTTGGAACGTGGGCGTTGGGGTGGGCGGACTCGCCCGGGTTGCCGGCCCAGAACCAGGTTGCGGCTGGGAAGTCTGCCGTCGGGACGGGGGGCGGCACGGGGCACCCAATCGCGTCGCAAAAAATCACGAATCGATGGGGGTAATGCTCAGGTCTTGGAGGGCGGCGGCCGGCCGCCGCTTTTCGGCGAGATGCTTTATTTCCCACGCGAGTCTTGGTGACTTCGCACCCGCGACCAAGTGGCCCCGCCGCGCCCGCAGTCCAATACGCTGACGCGCGGGTCAAGGGGCGCGTGTTTCCGCCAGGTTTTGGACTGCGCCGGTGCTCCAGCGTTTTTTGGCGAGACATGTAACTGCCCCGCACGGTCCGGGTTCCATCGTGCACGGGAAAAGGGGTCAAACAGACCAGCGCCCCGCAAGACGATCGCGCGGCGTGCACTGACCGCGATTTAAGTTCTTCGGTTTAAGATGGAGTCGCCTGAACTCGGTTGCTAACATGCGCTGCATCTCATGCCTGACTCTGTGCCAGCCACCCGCGTCCGTTTCAATATTCTCGGGCTGGCCACGGTCGTGGCATTCCTCATGTATCTCGACCGCATCTGCCTCGCGCAGATCATCAGTTCGGATTCATTCCAAAAGAATATCGCTCTGGAGCCGTGGCAGATTGACTGGGTGAAGGGCGCGTTCTTCTGGGCCTACGCGCTCGCGCAGGTGCCCGCCGGATGGCTCAGCGACCGCTTCGGCACCCGGGCGCTGATCAGCCTCTATATCGTAACGTGGTCGGTGTTCACGGCGGCGGCCAGTTTCTCGTTGGGTTTCGCAACCCTGATCTTCGCGCGGCTGGGCTGCGGATTGGCGGAAGCGGGCTACTACCCGGCGAGCAGCGGACTGCTCACGCGCTGGTCGCACATCGGTAGTCGCGGATTGGCCAGCAGCTGCATCACTTGGGGCGGGCGCGTCGGCGGCGCGTTGGCACCGTGGCTGACAGTATTCGTGATTTTGAAATCGGGCGACTGGCGCTGGGCCGGGTGGATTTACGGAATGCTCGCCGAAGGGCGCGGTGAATTTCAGCCCATTAAGAATCCGCCCCGCCGTTTTCCCTGGGGCCCGGCGTGTCGCAGCCGCAACCTGTGGTTGGCCAACGGCGTGCAGTTTTTCACCAACATCGGCTGGGCTTTCCTCATCCTCTCGCTGCCGGACTATTTGAAAATGGTGATGCACCTCGACGACGGCATGAGCGGCACGATCACGACGCTCGCGTTGACCATCGGCATCGCCGCGCTGCCGATCGGGGGGATGGCAACGGATTATCTCTCGCGCCGGTTTGGCAACCGTCTCGGCCGCATGTTGCCCATGTCGGTGACCAAGTTCGCTGCGGCCGGCTGCTACGTGCTCGCGATGGGGACCGATTCGCCGTGGCTGATGGCCGTCGCCTTCGGCGGCGTGGCGTTCTTCGCCGACATCGGCCTGCCCGCAATGTGGACCACGATGCAGGACATTAGCGGCCAGCATCAGGCGCAGCTTTTCGGATGGTCGAACATGTGGGGCAACTTCGGCGCCGCGATCCAGCCCGTGCTCTTCACCGCCGTGCTGAAAACGTGGGATGTGCACCACAACTATCGCCCGGGCATCTGGCTCTGCGCGGCAGCGTTCGTCGTTGCTGGCCTCTTCGCGCTGTTTGTCAACGCCGAGGAACCGGTTGTCCGGGAAGGGGCCGAACTGGTCGAACGCTGACGATTGCTGCAATATTAACCCTATCGCGCGGGCGCATTCCTTGGTAGAGATCCCGACCAACCTATGAGCAACCCGCCGAATCGCTCCGAAACCCTGCGCACTCGCCTTGGGGCAGGTCGAAAAGATACCCGAGCCAACCTGCCAGGAACGAAGATATGAAACCCACGTTTACCCGCCTCGCCGCTTTGCTGCTGGCGCCATTTGTCCCAGCGGCACAGCGGCCAGGCAACGCCCACCGATCACCGCATCGTCCTTGGATCCTTGCCCTGCTGGCGTGGATGCAAATACTCGCTGTCGGCGCGGCCGCGCCGCCGGGCCTGGTGCTCGAAGGCAAAGCGGGGCTCGGCAAAGGTCAGCACATCGTCTTCGTGACCGGCGAGGAGTATTATCGCTCGGAGGAAGGCATGAGCATGTTGGCCAAAATTCTTTCCCGGCATCATGGATTCAAATGCACCGTGCTCTATGCGATCGATCCAGCCACGGGCTTTATCAACCCCAATCAAGCCAGGAACATTCCGGGGTTGGCCGCACTCGACAGCGCCGACTTGTTGGTGATCTTCGCCCGCTTCCGAGAGTTGCCGGACGCGGACATGAAGCACATCGTGGACTACGTCAACGCGGGCAAACCGGTGCTGGGAATACGCAACGCCACGCATGCCTTTCGGTATGCGCCCGGCAGTGCCAGTCCCTACAAGACCTGGGACTTCGCCAGCCCGGAGTGGCCGGGCGGTTTCGGTCAGCAGATCTTGGGGGACACGTGGATCGCTCACTATGGCAAATTCCAGCAAGAGTCCACCCTGGCCCAGGTGAATGAATCGCAACGGAAGCACCCGGTCCTGCGCGGCGTCGCCGAAGCCATTTTCTGCCATACCGACGTCAACGCAGTCGAGCGGCTCACCGCGAAAGATGTCGTCTTGTATCATGGACGGGTGCTGGCTGGCCTCGAGCCCACAGATCCCCCCGTGACCGACCACCGCAAAGACGTTCGCATGCCGTTCGCGTGGTTTAAAACCTACACTGCGCCGTCGGGTAGGCAGGGCCGCTCTTTTGCCACCACGGCCGGTGCCTCGCTGGATTTTCTCAGTGCAGACCTGCGTCGCCTGATAGTGAACGCCGCGCTATCCCTGACCGGGCATGAGCAGGACATTCCCGAGAAAACGAACATCGCTTTGGTTGGCGACTATCGGCCCAAGCCCACCGGCGCACTTTCCGATGCGGCGTGGGCCGGGGCGAAACTGACCCCTTCGAGTTTCGCAATCAAGCCCGAGTAAACTTTTCCATCCATCTCATTTCGTTGTGCGTCGGGTGGGAGGGGGTGAATTTGTTGGGATACTTGAACTTCAAAGTATTGCCTGGCTTGAAAATCATTGAACATTTTTGTGGCGTATTTGTTTTCGTTTGATACATTCACCCACTCTCGCTGGGTTTCACGAGTAAAATTCGCCTTAGGCGAAGGGAATTCCAGCGGGCTAATTGTTGATTTATTGAACTGTGACAAAGAAGAAACCTACGGCAAAAAAAGCCGCCGCCACCCCGGTGGCGAGGGGTAAAGCGCTCGGATCCGCCACCGCTGCAGCCATCTTGGGCACGGCGGCCGCGTCGAAGTATAAACCCAATGGCGATGCCAAAGTGAAACCCGAGTGGGTCAAATATTATCACACGCTTCTGGATCTGCGGGAACGTTTACTCCACCAAATGAGCGGTCTGGCCAAGGAATCAGCGGAGGAGATGTCCAGTTACAGCCTGCACATGGCGGACTCGGGAACGGATAATTTTGACCGCGATTTTGCCCTCAGCCTGCTTTCCTCCGATCAGGACGCGATCTACGAGATCGAAGAGGCGCTCAAGCGCATTGAACGAAAAACGTACGGGGTTTGCGAACTGACTAACAAGCTCATCCCCAAGGCCCGCCTGGAAGCGATCCCCTGGACGCGCTTCACGGTCGATGCCCAGGCTCAGCTGGAACGCGAGGGTGCTTTGCGCCAGAAGCGGCTTGGAGCCCTCGGTTCCGTGGACAGCACCGGGGCCGCAGAAGTGGAAGAGGACGATGAGGAAGAAAAACCAACCAAGGAAAAGGATTAGCTAATTTATGGCCCGAGAAACTGTCACCATCGAATGCACCGAAGCGCGCAAAGAAGGCAAGTCGCCTTCGCGCTATGTCACCTCCCGAAACAAGAAGCTAAAAACCGAAAAGATTGAACTGAGAAAATTCAATCCCTTCTTGCGCCGGCACACACTTCATCGCGAAATTAAATAACATTATATGCCCCGTAAAACTAACAACGACCGATCCGAAGGTAGCCGCAGCAAGGGCAAAGGCAAGGGCTCGATGGCCGAGAAGCGCACGCCCCGCCCCAAACCCAAAATTGACTTCACCGTGGATGCGCTTGATTTCAAAAACGTCAATCTGCTCAAGACATTCGTCACGGACAACGGCCGTATTTTGCCCCGCAAATACACCGGCCTCCCGGCCCACTACCAACGGCGCATGAACCGGTCGATCAAACTCGCCCGGCAGATGCTTCTGATGAAATAGTTCCGCCGCCGACCTCCCCGCCAGTGCGGGGTGGTTTTGTCGGCCAGCACACTGCAAACGATTTGCAATTGTATTGCTTAGCCTTGATCGACCTAGTTGCCGAAGCCCGGCGCTGACATGGATTTTCTCCTCCTCCTGTCCTCCATCGTCGCCGGCGCGCTGACCGTCTTTGTTTTTAATCTGCAGGAGCGGCGGCACATCAAGCTGCTCAATGCTTTCACCGGGGCCTATTTGCTGAGCCTCACGTTTCTGCATCTCCTCCCGGAACTGTATGAGAGCAATGACGGCGGCACCAATCACTCCCTGATCGGCGTGATGATTCTCATCGGCTTTTTTGTTCAGATCATACTGGACAGCATCTCGATGGGCGTTGAGCACGGGCATGCGCACCATCTGCACGGCCAGGTTCCGTTCGGGGTGATTACCGGCTTGTGTCTGCACGCTTTTGTGGAAGCGATGGCCCTGGGTGACCCGGCGACGCACTATAATCCCGCATCGCGGCAGACGCTGCTTTGGAGCATTGTGGTTCACAACTTCCCGGTTTCGATCGCGCTGCTGGGTATGTTATTGCATAGTGGCTTGAGTCGGGGCCGGGCGCTGGGGATGCTGTCGCTGTTCGCGTCCATGGCCCCACTGGGGATGCTGATCAGCAGCCATACGATTTTGTCGCAGCCGCAGTATTCCCGCCTCCTCATGGGAATCGTCATCGGCATCTTCATGCACATTGCGACCACGATCCTGTTTGAAAGCAGTGATGGCCATCGGTTTAACCGGCAGAAGACGGCGGCCATCATTCTGGGGACCGGCCTGAGTTTGTTGAGTTCTTTGCTGCATTAGCCAGGTTGCCCATGAAGCGGAAAAATCCTTGCCAGCATTTGGCGCATCCAGAACCGCTGGTGGACTTGACCAGCCGGCTCCGCGAGCGCGCCCGCAAAGTAACCGGTCCCCGGCAGGCGATCCTCGAGGTGCTGCGCCGGCACCCGCACCCGCTAACCAATAAGGAAATCTTTACGGCGCTGCCCAAGGGGGACTGCGACCTCGCCACCATTTACCGTTCCATGCATCTGTTACAAGGCATGGGCATGGTAAAACGATTTGATTTTGGCGACGGCGTGGCCCGCTTTGAATTGGTGGGGCAGGGCGGGGACGGACATCACCACCATCTCATTTGCACTCAGTGCACGGCGGTGATTGAAATCGAGGAATGCTTTCCCCGCGAACTCGAGGTCGAAATTGCGCGCCGAAACGGTTACCAGGCGGTCAGTCATAAGTTGGAATTCTTCGGCCTTTGCCCGCAATGCCAGACGCCCCGAGCCACTCATCCGGCTTCGGAGCCGGCCGATGGGTTAATTGACTCGGGCCAAAGGATTCGTTCCGGTCGCGAGTAAATATTCATCGTTTGGTCGCGCAAAAACCCGACCAGCGTCTGGCGGCTGTCGGCGGCAAATTCAACCGCCAGGTTTGTCGGTGCGGAAACGGCGGCGACGATCGCCACGCGCGCGGCCAGGGCCTTCTGCATTATTTCGAAGGAAGCGCGGCCGCTGACCAGCAGGATGTGTTTATCGAACGGGAGTTGGCCCTTTAACAAGCCGTGGCCCAGAACCTTGTCCACCGCGTTATGACGCCCTATGTCCTCGCGCAGCACGATCAGCTTTCCCGTGGCATCAAAAACCGCAGCAGCATGCAAGCCGCCGGTCTGCGCGAACGTTTCCTGCTGTTGCCGCATCTTGACCGGCAGCTCGAAAATGATGCTGGCGGCGACGCGCAGTCTCCCCTTCACTGGCAGGAAATGCTGATGGACGGCGTCAATTGTCGCCTTCCCGCACAAGCCGCAACTGGACGAGGCAAACACATGCCGCGTGAGCTGGCGGAAGTCCACCTTCACCCCGGGTGATAGAAAAACGTTGAGCACGTTTTGGCCTTTGTTTCGGGGATGGGGCTTGATGGCCACGACGTCGGCGCGCGTTTTGATCAAGCCCTCGGTTAGCAGAAAACCCGCTGCCAGCTCATCGTCGTGACCGGGCGTGCGCATAGTCACGCTGACCGCCCGCGTGTCCACTTGGATTTCCAGCGGTTCCTCAACCGCCAAGGCATCGCTGCTTTGCTCCGGGGGCGCGCCGGCGGTATGGCGCAACATTGGGGCGCGCACATGTTCCAGGTAGATTTTCATTTGGGATCCTTCAGGCATTTATCGACGAGCCGCTTGAACTTATGCCTCGCACTTTACGGAGTCTGATTGATTTTGTCATCCATTCGCTGGTGCCAGGCTACCCCGCCCGGGCGTGACGCCGCATTTTCGTCGGAAATTGAATCTTGAACCGACGGCCTTCAGGACTTTTTCGACGGCCACAAAATCATGTCTGAGCTTGAGATCTTTTCACGGCGCGCCATAGTGACTTCGATGCACAGTAGACTCACGCAGCCAACCGCGTGAAGACGGTGGGAAATACGATAAAGACATGAGCAAAAGCAGTCAGGAAGCCGATCGGAAGCTGGTGAGCCATTGGTGCCACCATCCGGCACCGCTGCTGTCGGTGTTGCACGCGTTTCATGATCGCGATGGTTTTTTGTCCGACGATGCCTTGCACGCGGTCGCCGAGGGGCTAAGAATTCCGCTCGCAGATCTTTTCGGCACGGTCACTTTTTACCATCATTTTTCCCGAGTGCCCGGCGGTGCCCAAGCACTGCGCGTCTGCACGGGAAATGTCTGTTCCTTGCGCGGTGGTCGCGAATTGCTGACCGCCTTGAAACCACAGGGGGCCACCGCCATGCCCTGCGCTGGACGTTGCGATGAACCGGTGCCGGTCCTGCGCGGGAACGAGACCCTGCTCGGCACCACCCCGGATGATTTGCGGTCCAAGTCATCGCCGCTGCCCGTGGCAAATCCCGGTGGCTTCCCGGAGTGCATCTTTGCTCACATTCGCGAACCGGGCCGCGCGACGTTGGAAGGTTATCGTCTTTCGGGCGGTTATGAGGCCTTGCAAAAGGCCGTGCAGGCGATGACGCCAGCCCTGGTGCTGGGCGTGATCACGGAAAGCAAGCTGGCCGGACGGGGCGGGGCAGGGTTCCCCACGGGGGCAAAATGGAAGGCCGTCGCCGAGGCTCCGGGTCAGCCGAAAAGTATTGTCTGCAACGCCGACGAAGGAGAACCAGGCTGTTTCAAGGACCGGGCGATCATGGATCACGATCCACACACCGTTCTGGAGGGCATGACCCTCGCAGGATATGCCACTGGAGCACCGCGCGGGTTCATCTACCTTCGTTATGAGTATCCCGAAACGTTCCAGATCCTCGAGCGTGCGATTTCCGAGGCCAAGGCGGCGGGCTTGCTGGGCGCGAACATTCTCGGAAGCGGATTCAGTTTCCAAATCCATCTCCGTCGCGGCGCGGGCGCCTACATTTGTGGTGAGGAAGGCTCGCTGCTGAACAGCCTTGAGGGTAAACATCCGTTTCCGCGAAACAAGCCGCCCTTTCCGGTGACGCATGGTTTTGAGAATCTCCCCACCGCCGTCAACAATGTGGAGACCCTGGCTTCCGTGCCGCATATTCTCCGCCACGGCGCGGCCTGGTATCGCGCGCTGGGTCGGAATGGTCACGCGGGCACCAAACTGATCAGCCTCTCCGGCGATATTCAGCGGCCTGGCAACTACGAAGTCCCGATCGGCTTACCATTGAAAACACTCCTCTACGATTGGGCCGGTGGGCCGTCGCCGGGGCGGACTATTCAAGCGGTGACGATGGCCGGATTGAGTGGCGGCTTTCTCGCGGGCGACGCCCTGGAAGTGACGCTCGACGAACCCAGCATCCGCAGCCAGGGATCCTTCCTGGGTGCGGGCGGGATCATCGTGTTTGATGACAGCCGCGACATGGTGGCCGCCGCGCACGACGCGATGGAATTCTTTGCGCACGAATCCTGCGGCAAATGTTTTCCCTGCCGGATCGGCACGCAACGACTGGCCGAGCGGTTGGGCGGTGCGGCGGGGCCGGGCGAGCTGGGCGCGTGGAGCGAGGAAGTCCGTGATATTGGCGCCGCGATGCGCGCGACCAGCGCCTGCGGACTGGGCATGGCGGCCCCCTTCGTCACTGACAGTCTGTTGAAGTTTTTCCCGGAACAGGTGGCATCACATGTGGCCGGCCAGGCCCCTAAGAAACCATGAATGCGATCATCACGGAACGCGAACTAACTATCACCCTGGACGGCCAATTGGTCTCCTTCACCGCGGGCGAGACGATTTACCAAATCGCGCAGCGGGCCCAAAAAGAAGTACCGACACTTTGCTACGACGAGCGCTTGGAGGCGTTTGGCGCCTGCCGGCTCTGCGTCGTCGAAGTGGATGGCATCAAGGCACCGGTCGCCTCGTGCACCACGAAGGCCACTGCCGGAATGGTGGTCCGGACGGCCCCGCCGGCCGTGGAGAAATATCGCAAAACCCTGCTGGAGATGGTGGTGTCCGAGAACCGCGAACTGGCGGTGAGTCCCCTGCGCGGCCTGGCCTCGCAGGAATTATCCACGCTCGTCGAGCGCTATGGCGCGCGCACCGGGCGGTTTGCCGGAAAGAAATCCGGCCGGAGCAACACCGCCGATCTTAATCCGTTCATCTTGCGCGACTATGATCTTTGCATTTCCTGTTATCGCTGCGTGCGGGTGTGCGCGGAGCAGGAGGGGGATTACGCCATCAGCATGATGAATCGCGGGTTCGCGACCCAGATCACCACCGAATTCAACGGCGACCTCAAGGATTCCGCCTGCACCTTCTGCGGTCAATGCGTGCAGACCTGCCCCACGGGTGCGCTCGCGGACAAGAAGGCATTGCGCTCCGCGGATCTGCCCGGCGAAATTGCAAAGACGCGCACGATTTGTCCCTACTGCGGCGTCGGTTGCTCGGTGGACATCCTGACCAAGGGCGACCGCATGGTCGGCATCCAGCCGGCGATGGATGGCCCGGCGAATCAAGGTGCCTTGTGCGTCAAGGGTCAGTTCGCTTTTGACTTTGTCCAACATGAGGAGCGCTTGAAAATGCCGCTGCTCCGCCAACCGGATGGCAGCTTCAAGGAAATCGGCTGGACCGAGGCGCTCGATTTTGCAGCGGAGGGATTCCGTCGAAACACGGCGAAACATGGCCGGCATAGCGTGTATGGCATCGCTTCCGGGCGCGCCCCGCATGAAGCGGCCTACTCGATGCAGAAATTTATCCGGGCCGGCTTCGGTACGCATTATATCGACAACTGCAGCCGTGCTTGACACAGCCCCACTGTCGTCGGTCTGGCGACAACCATCGGCCGGGGAGCCATGTCCAATCCGCTCGCGGACATGTCCAAACCGGACGTGATTTTCTGCATCGGCACGAACATGACCGAGTGTCATCCCGTGGCCGCGACGGGTTTAAAGAAAGCCATTGCCCGCGGCGCGAAGCTCATTGTCGCGGACCCGCGGCGCATCCGGCTGGCCGAAATCGCCGATGTTTACCTGCCCATCCGGGTGGGCAGTGATGTGGCGTTGCTGCTGGCCATGGCGCACGTGATTGAGCGCGAGGGGTTGATGGACCGGGCTTTCATCGAGCAGCGCACGGCCGGCTGGGACGAATTTCGCCGGCATCTCAAGGAATTCACCCCGGCGTGGGCCGCGAAAATCTGCGAGGTTCCCGCAGCGGACATCGAGCAGGCGGCGCTCTGGTATGGCGCGGGCAAGCCGAGCGCGATTTATTACACGCTCGGCATCACCGAACACATCTGCGGCGTGGACAACGTGCAGAGCTTGTGCAATCTCGCCTTGATGACCGGGAACCTCGGCCTCGAGGGCGGCGGCATCAACCCAATGCGCGGGCAGAACAACATTCAGGGCTGCGGCGATTGCGGCGCGGAGACGTTTGTTTTTCCCGGCAGCGTCCGCATTGATGATCAGGCGGGACACGATAAATTCGCGGCGGCCTACCAACGGCCGGATCTCGACCTCGGGCACGCGATGACCAAGGTCACGGCCTTCCAGGAATGTGGCCAGACCATTCACGCAATGTTGATCGACGGGGAGAACACCGTGGTGTCCGACCCGGATCGCATTCATTGCGAACATGCGCTCAAGAGCCTGGATCATCTGGTGGTGATCGACATTTTCATGACGGACACGGCGAAGCTCGCGCACCTGGTGCTGCCGGCGACGGCGTGGGCGGAGACGGATGGCGTGGCCTGCAACACGGAACGCCGGGTGCAACGATTGCGCGCGGCGGTGGCCCCGCCGGGCGAAGCAAAACCCGACTGGTGGATCATCGCGGAGATTGCGAAACGGTTGGGCATTCCGGGTTTCGAATTCAAATCGCCCGCCGATGTGTTCAATGAACTTTGCTCCCTCTCGCCAACCTACGGCGGGCTCGACTGGGATCGGGTTTCGCACGAGAGTTTAAGCTGGCCGGTGCCGACAAAGGATCATCCCGGCACTCCCATCCTGCACGTGGACCAATTCACCAATGGCCGGGGCAAATTCATGGTGCTCGGCTATCGCGATCCCGCCGAAGTGATTGATGAACACTACCCGGTATGGCTTACGACGGGACGGCGCTTGCAGAGCTACCACACGCGCACGCAAACGGGCCGGGCTTCCGGGATTGACTATCTGCTGTCGGAGGAGAGCCTGGAAGTGAATCCGGCCGATGCGGCCGCGTGGGGTTTCCAGGACGGTGATTGGGCGCTGGTAAGCAGCCGCCGCGGCGCGGTCAAGATCAAGGTCCGCGCCACCAACCGCTCACCCCGCGGAACCGTCTTCGCAAGTTTCAGCTTTGCTGACGTGCCGGTAAACAACCTCACTGGCTCCGGTTACGATCCGACGACCCATACCGCCGAGTTGAAAGTGTGCGCGGTCCGGATCGAACCGGTGTCGAACTGAGAAAATCCCATCGCCCGTCCGCGCCCGGTTCCGGCCGGAAAAGCAAGTTGGCTTGAAACAGCACCTGCCGTTTCAAGCCAATCACTGGGGTTTGGAATTTTTCTAGGCCGGCTTGCCGCGGCCTTTGAAGGTCAGTTCCGCGATGCCGGATTTATCCAATTCGCCGAAGCCCTCCGCGGTCAGCTTGGCGTATTGTTTGTAGGTGGCGGCGGCGAGCGGCAGGTTTAAACCCTGGCTCTTGGCGAGCTTCAGGGCGATGCCGCTGTCTTTGGCGGCATGGCTGGCGGAGAAAAAGCAGGAATGGTCGCGGTTCACCATGTCTTCGCCGTCCGTGGCGAGCACGCGGGAATTCGCGCCGGTCTGGGAAAATACTTCCATGAGCACCTTGAGGTCGAGGCCAAGCGCCGAGCCCAGACCGAGTCCCTCGGCCAGACCGGCGGTGTTGATGTTCATCACCATGTTGACCAGCGCCTTCACATTCGCGGCCTGGCCCGCCCCGCCGATGTAACGCAGCAGCTTGCCCTCGTCGCTGAGTTTTTCGAGCAGGGGCTTCACGCGGTCGAACGCCTCCTGCTTGCCCCCGCACATCAGGTACAACGTGCCCTGGCGCGCCTGATTGATGCTGGACGCCATGCAGGCCTCGAGCGATTGCGCCCCCTTCTTTTCGCATTTTTCCTCCACCCAGACATGCGTGGCCGGGGAGACAGTGGCGCAATTGATGAAGATCCGGCCGCGGCAATGTTTCAGGAGGCCGCCCAGGAAAATCTTTTTCATCGCCGCATCGTCGGTGACCACGGTGATGATAATATCGGAGAGCTTGGTCACCCGCGCCAGATCGGTGCAAGCTTCGCAGCCCAGCTCCTGCGCCAGCGCCTGCGCGCCGGCAGTGTTCATGTCATACACGGCGGCGACCGCAAATCCCTGCTCCTTGAGACGGCGCGCCATGTTTGCACCCATGCGACCCACTCCGACGAATCCAATTTTCTCGGCCATAATATTTGTCTGTTTAATGGTTGGGCCGAAATCGTAGTGATTTCGGCATTGATTTTTGAACGCTGAAATTCTAGCCCTTGCGCGGTGACATGCGAGCGATTTTTAATCAGCCACCGCCGCGATCAGGGTTTCAGTAAAAACTCTTTTCCACCCATCTCCACAAACGCTTTTTCCACTTGTGGCTCGATAAATGCGCCGACAAAACGGGCAATCCGTTCCTCCTTGAGCAAGGCGGCTTTGATTAACTCTACAGACGCTTTGACTTCGTCCGGTGATTTTTTCGCATCGACCAGCTTTTTGACTTCCTGGCGCAGCACTTCAAAATATTTCTGCTGATCTTCCAGCAGTTCCCCGGTGGCGATGGGACCGTGGCCGGGACAAATGGTCTTGGCACCCAGCTTGCGCGCCGCCTCCATCGTCTTGATCCATTGCGCGGTGTCGCCGTCGCCGACGTAATTGTAGGGACCATTCACGCAGGCATCACCGGTGAACAATATTTTTTCTTTCGGCAGCCACGCAAACCCATCCCCGTGAGTGTGGGCGACGCCGAGGTGCACGAGTTCGACCCGGTGCTTACCGTCGTCAAAGATCATGTCCTTGCGGAACAGCAGGGTGGGGGGCTTCAGTTTGCTCGCGGCCACGTCCTTGCGGCCCTTCGCAGCATCCTCCCAGCGGCCGGGCTTGTTTCCATAGAACCCGGACTCGTGTTTTTTCATCTCCTCGATGACTCCCACGTGCGCCACCGCGATCGCGCCGTTCTCATGCCAAACCTGGTTGCCGTAGGCGTGATCACCGTGGTGGTGGGTGTCGAACGCAAACCGGATCGGCTTGTCGGTAATGGCTTTGATCTTGGGAATGATTTCCTGCGCGCCCGAGGGGAAGTTGCCATCGATCACGAGCACGTAATCTTCGAAAATAATCCAGCCATTGTTGCAGTGCCCTTTGCGGCCCAGGTCGCCCTCATGGAAATAGACATCGGGAGCCACAGTGTCCACCTTGTTGACCTCTGCCTGGGCGGTGGGAAGGGACAGCAAAAGCGTGGCAAGCAGAATCAGTGATTTCCAAGTTCTGGGTAAGGTCATCCGCTGAGATTCGGAAAAACCGATTTCAAAGTCAAACGTGAAACAAATCCCCCCACTGGCCACGTCCAGCGAAATTCCTACAAGTAATTCCTGGCAGTTTTAAAATCTCGAACCGCAGTTATGGGGCCAGCCCTGGGGAGGCGCTTGCTTTGCGCCCATGCCATCCCATTTGGCGTCAACAACCTTTTGTTGCATATGCGACATAAACTCGGTCAATGCTTCCTGGCTGCTTTTGGTTGGCCGTTTGGTGCTGAAAGTCCGAAGAATTGTTACCCTTGGCCAATTCCTTAAAGGACAGGCTGCTAGCCGAAGATATCCTTCACCACGTGGCCGGCCACGTCGGTCAGCCGGAAGTCGCGTCCGGCATGGCGATAGGTCAGCTTCTCATGATTGAGGCCGAGTAAGGCGAGCATCGTGGCGTGCAGGTCATGGATGTGAACTTTGTTCTCGGCGGCGAACCAGCCGTACTCATCCGTCGCCCCGTAGGCGATACCCGGTTTTACGCCCGCGCCCGCCAGCCACATGGTGAAGCCTTCGGGATTGTGATCGCGGCCATCGCGGCCGCCTTGCGCGGCCGGAGTGCGGCCGAACTCGCCGCCCCACAGGACGAGCGTGTCCTTTAACAACCCGCGCGCCTTCAAATCTTTCAAGAGGCCGGCGATGGGTTTGTCCACCTCGGCGGCGTTCTTCGTGTGGCCCGCCTTTAAATTACCGTGCTGATCCCACTGCACGTCGCCGTCGCTGTGCGTGACCTGGATGAAGCGCACGCCGCGCTCGGCAAAGCGCCGGGCCATGAGACATTGCTTGCCGAAGTTCTCGGTCACCTTTTGATCGATGCCGTAGAGCTGGCGCGTCGCCTCAGTTTCCTTGGAAAGGTCCTGCGCCTCCGGCATCGCCATCTGCATGCGGAACGCGAGTTCAAACGAATTGAGCCGGCCCTCCAGGGCAAGGTTTGGCCCGGTGTGTTTGAGATGGTCGCGATTCATCTGCGCCAGCAAATCGAGCTGGGCGCGCTGCTGTTCGGATGATAGGTGCGAATTCTTGATGTAGCGAACGGCGGCTTGGCCGGCGGGTACCGTGGCGTTGCCGAGCGGCGTCCCCTGATATGCGGCGGGCAGAAAAGCGGCGCCCCAATTGTTCACACCGCCGTGGGCGAACGTGGGGCAAATGGTGATGAAACCGGGCAGGTTCTGGTTCTCCGTGCCGAGCCCGTAGGTCACCCACGAACCCATGCTGGGACGGACGAAATTGTCGCTGCCCGTGTGGAGCTTGAGCAACGCGCCGCCGTGCGCGGCGTTCGTGCCGTGCAACGAACGGATGATGCACAGATCATCGATGCATTGCGCAACATTCGGAAAGAGCTCGCTGACCGGCAATCCGCATTGACCGTGGTTTTGAAATTTCCACGGCGACTTGAGCAGGTCAACGGTGGGCGCAAACTGCACCCGCGGCTTCTGGCCGGGGTAGGGTTTGCCGTCATCGCGGTCGAGCAATGGCTTGGGGTCGAAGGTGTCCAGGTGCGACGGTCCGCCCTTCATGAACAGGAAGATGACGCGCTTGGCCCGCGCCGGAAAATGCGGTTCCTTCGGGGCAAGGGGGCTGGCCGGGGCCGTGCCAGACTTTTCCGCGAGCGCTTCGTTCGTGAGCAGGGAGGAAGCGGCGAGCCAGCCAAAGCCCGCCGCTGAACGCTGAAGCATTTCGCGGCGAGTAAGCAAAATTTGAGAAAGTGAGATCATCAAGACTGACTATAACCAATTAGGAAAGGCGATTGTTCGGGGCACGTTCATCAGTTCAAATAGATAAACTCATTTGCCGCGAGAAGCGTCTGGCACAACACGGCCCATGCTTGTGCGCGGCTGTCATTCGTGTCCGGACTCTTTGCCGATACCGTGCGCTCGAATTGGCCGAGGAAGTTTTGTGCCCGCGTGAGTTCACGCGAAGTCGGCGGGCGGCCATACGCTTTCAAGTAGGCCAGGTCCACGCGCTTCGCGTCGGGCAGATCGGCGCGCGCGAGCAGTTGCGACGCGAGCTTCGCAGCGGCTTGCTCGACGAGTTCGCTGTTCATCATCAGGAGCGCCTGCGGGGCGACGACGGTGGCGTTGCGGCTGCCGGTGGGGACCGCGGGATCCGGGAAATCAAATTGCTCGAACAGATCGTAAAGGTGGTTGCGGATAATGGGCATATAAAGCGCGCGGCGGGGGCTGTCGTAAGTGGTGGCATCCTTCGAGGTGTGGTTGAAGACGAACTCGCGATTTTTGAGGGGAATCGTTTTGCCGCCCAGCGTGAGGTCAAGCGTGCCGGCGACCGCGTGCAATGCGTCCCGGATCTCCTCGGCCTCGAGGCGGCGCAGCGGAAAGCTGGCCAGGAGCCGATTCTCGGCATCAACCTGTGAGGGCGCGGTTCCGCTCGCCATTTGATAAGTGCTGGACAGCATCATGACCCGGTGCATGGCCTTGACGCTCCAACCCTCCGTGATAAAGCGCTGCGCGAGCCAGTCGAGCAATTCAGGGTGGGAGGGCCGTTCGCCGAGCGCGCCGAAGTTGTCCGTGCTGGCCACCAGGCCCTGGCCAAAATGCCAGCGCCAAAGACGATTTACCATCACGCGCGCCGTGAGCGGATGTTCGGCGCTCGCGAGCCAGCGGGCGAGTTCCAGCCGGCCGCTGTGCTTTTCATCGAACTGCGGCCGGGTCGAAATCGTCATCACCTGCGGCACGCCGCGCGACACTTCTTTTCCCAACGTCAGGTGGCTGCCGCGGATGTGGACGGGGAACGTCTTCAAAATGTTGGTTCCCTCCATGACTCCCATGGTGCTGGGTAATTCCGGCGCGTCCGCCTCCAGCCTGGCCAGGGCCGCACGCAAGCTCTTCAGCTCGGCGACGGTATTAGTGGGGTAAACGCTCTCCGGATTTTTCGGCAGCGAATTCGTTTTACCCGCTGTAAGCAGGGCCTGATTGGCTTGCGCGATGAAGTTCGTGAGGGCGAGTTTCTGGTTGGCGATATTCAAGTTGTAGTCTGCCTGGGCTTGGAAATCCGCGGGCAGGGCGATCTCGGGCTCGTGCCATTTGGCGATGGTTTTGAGGTCGTCCATCGTGCGCGTGCTTTTGAAAATGGCGGCGAGCGAATAATAATCATCGGTCGGCACGGGATCAAATTTGTGGTCGTGACAGCGGGCGCAACCGAGCGTGACCCCCATGAAGGACCGGCCCAAGGTCTCGATTTGCTCGTCAATAATGTCCATCTCCAGTTTCACCTTGTCCGGTTCGGCGAGAACCTTGGGCCCGATGCACAGGAAGCCCAGCGCGGTGAGTCGCTCATGTTTGACCGCGAGGTTGTCGGTCGGCGGCAGCAGGTCGCCCGCGAGTTGTTCAATGATGAACTGGTTGTAGGGCTTGTCGCGGTTGAAGGCGTTCACAACGTAATCGCGGTAGCGCCAAGCGTTGCCAAAAGCGACGTTCTCATCGAGGCCATTGGAGTCCGCGTAACGGGCCACATCCAGCCAGTGCCGCCCCCAACGTTCGCCGTATTGCGGCGAGGCCAGCAATCGTTCAACCACGGAGGCAAAAGCCTTCGGCGACGAGTCCGCGAGGAAGGCGTCGATCTCCGCCGGGGTCGGAGGGAGGCCGATAAGATCAAAGGTGGCACGCCGCAGAAGGGTGCGCTTGTCCGCAGCCGGCGCGGGTTTCAGCCTCCTCTCCTCAAGCTTTGCGAAGATGAAATTGTCCACCGGACTTTGAATTTTGAATTTTGAACCTTGAACTTTCGGTTCCGGCGGGTTGGCGATGGGTTTAAACGCCCAGAAGTTGCGTCCTTCATCGAGGTTGATGACGCGCTTGCCGGCGACCTTTCCTACCGTCTTCTCACGCGGATCCGGCGCGCCCATTTTCACCCATTGTTCCAGGTCGCGCACCTGCTCCGGCTTGAGCGGACTCTTCGGTGGCATTTGAAGATCTTGATTCTGGTAGCGGACCGCTTCAATAAGCCGGCTCTTGGCGGGGTCTCCTGGGATCAGGCCGGGGCCGGTGTCGCCGCCCGTGAGCAAGTCTTCGCGGGTGTCCAGGCGCAAGCCGCCCTTGGCCTTCCTGGCCTCGGTGCTGTGGCATTCGAAACAGCGTTCGGCCAGCAGCGGGCGGATCTTCTTTTCAAAAAACTCCAGCTTGGAGGCGTCGCTGGCTGGCGATGTTGCGTTGTCCACAGCCCGCGTTGGCCCGGCGCCCAGGCAGCCAAGCAGCAGCAGGGTGCCCGTGAGGGATCGCCGGATTGAAAAGGGCACGTCTAATTTCACGATGATTGAATGCACCCGGTGGCCGGAGCCGCTCGGCTGGCCGCGCCGGGTGCGACATTGAAAGTAATCACAAAGAGACGCCGACAGCCATTAATAATTCAGACTAGATCGCCTTGGCCCCAAGGCGGGTGTCGTGATTTTGTCCACGATGGCAGAGCAGGAACTTCATTCCAACGGCCGCGTGAACGCAGACTCTGTTGCCGGCTCGATGCCGGGAATCGGATTCTGGTGTGCCGACTTTGACATTGCCCCCAATCCCGGAAATTTTGATGATTGCCCTGCTGGACCGGATAATTTCCTTCAAGGCGGACACCACGGCCACGCATCAAAGCGCCGTTTTCAAAACTTCAGATTCCACGCGGCGCTGGAATACTTTTCGGTGACGAGTCGATCGATGCCGCTATTCGGAATACGAGTCAGGTTTTCCGCCGCGTCCCAAACGTTTTTCACCGCGGCTTTCACCGCTCCGCTGGGCAGGTACAGATTGGTCAGGAAATCCCGATGCGCCCGCTGACGTCGGTAAGCGGGTTCGGCGGACGGCAGCGACAACCAGCGTTCAATGAGCGGCAGATCAAAGTGGAGCAGGAAGGTGCCGTGAAAGAGGAGGTAATTTCGCCGCCGGCGCTGGGCGTTGCCGGAAAACTTTAACATACCGAGTGCCAGATCCGTGAACCCCTCGATGCGAACGGGAGACGCGAGCAAGGTTTGCAACGCGTACTGATGTCTTTGCATGACGAGGGTGTTTGTTCCGGTGATGCTCGCGGTTGGGCCGGTTGAATCAATCTTCAAGACGAGGGAGTAATTCAGGCAGCCCGGACCTTGCACCACGGTTCCTCCACCGCTGCAACGCCGCAGGATGGGGACGCGGTTTGCCCGGCGGCCTTCACCTTGGACTTCTGTGTCGACCTTGTTGGCGTAGCCGACCACAATAAAGTATTCCGGCGATTCCCAGAAACGGAGCACCTCGTCCGCGCCGCTGGTTTCGCACGCATCCAGCAGCGCCTCATCGGCTGCGAGATTTTGTTCCGGGGTGGCTAATGTCAAGTCAAGGCACTTCATGGCTTGGAATCGGTCTCGCCTCGAATAGCATGCCCGGCGGCGGGCCAGAAGTAATTTCAGTTGGCGTCCGGTGGCGATGGCCTTACAAATACCCGCCTTTCGGTCGCGAAAATTGTCGCGCCCGACAGAAATTGACGGATAGTGTGAACAAAAGTGAAAGCAAAACATTCAGAATTGCCGAAGGCTGCGGCCGCCCACCAAGGACGTGCTGGCTCGGTCGCAGAAACCCAAAAATGGCTCGAGTCGCTTGAGCAAATGATCGAGTCCGCCCCGCAAAACCAGGATGCTGAGCAGGCCGCCTCTTTACTCCATGGAGTCGTCAAGCGGCTCCGGCAGTCGGAACTCAATCCGGCGCGACCTGTCAGCACGCCCTACGTCAACACCATCCCCGTCGACCAGCAACCAGACTATCCCGGTGACTGGCAGACCGAGGTCCGGATCAAAAGCTACATCCGCTGGAACGCGATGGCGATGGTCGTCAATGCCAATCGAGACCACAGCGGCCTGGGCGGGCACATCTCCACGTTCGCCTCCTCGGCCACGTTGTATGAGGTCGGCTACAATCATTTCTTTCGCGGCGGCGAGGGCGAACGTCCGGCGGACATGATCTATTTTCAAGGCCATGCCACGCCCGGAAACTATGCGCGCGCCTTCCTGGAACGGCGATTGGACGAACGGCAGCTGCATCATTTTCGCCAGGAACTCGCCGAGGGGGGCGGGCTTTCCTCTTATCCGCATCCGTATCTGATGCCGGACTTCTGGCAGTTTCCCACAGTGTCGATGGGCCTGGGGCCGTTGTCGTCGATCTACCAGGCGCGGTTCAACCGTTACCTCAAAGCCCGCGGACTCGTGCCGTGGACGCAGGAACCCAAAGTGTGGTGCTTCGTGGGTGACGGGGAATCCGACGAACCGGAAACGCTCGGTTCGCTGACGCTGGCCTCCCGTGAAAATCTCGACAATTTGATCTGGGTGGTCAATTGCAACCTGCAACGGCTGGATGGCCCCGTGCGTGGCAATGGTAAAATTATCCAGGAATTGGAGAGTGCCTTTCGGGGCGCCGGTTGGAATGTCATCAAGGTCATCTGGGGATCGGATTGGGATGAACTGCTCGCCAAGGATACCAAGGGGTTGTTGCGTCGGCGGATGGAAGAAGTGCCGGACGGAGAGTTTCAGAATTACTGCGTCAACCCCGGCAGTTATGTGCGCGCCCATTTTTTTGGCAGCCATCCGGAATTGCGCGCGATGGTTCACCACCTCACGGATGAGCAGCTGCGCAAGATGATGCGCGGGGGACACGACACGCGCAAAGTTTACGCCGCCTACAAAGCGGCGACGGAACACCAGGGCCAACCGACGGTCATCCTGGCCAAGACCATCAAAGGCTACGGTCTGGGCGAGGCGGGTGAAGGCCGCAATGTTTCGCACCAGCAAAAAAAGCTGAACGAGAAAGAGCTGCGCGAGTTCCGCCGCCGGTTTGGCATTCCATTGAGTGACGACCAAGTGGTGGAAACACCGTTCTATCGGCCGCCGCTGGAGAGCCTGGAGACCCAATATCTGCTCGCCCGCCGGAAAGAACTGGGCGGATTTTTGCCCAAGCGCGAAGTCAAGGCGGCGGCGCTCCCGATACCGGCGCTGGGCGAATTCGGGGAATTTCTCAAAGGTTCGGGACGCATGGAGGCTTCCACGACCATGGCGTTTGTGCGGCTTTTGAGCCACCTGCTGCGGAACAAGGAAATTGGCCGGCGCATCGTTCCGATCATTCCCGATGAGGCGCGCACCTTCGGCATGGACGCGCTCTTTCGGGAGATCGGTATTTACGCGCCGAAAGGCCAGTTGTATCAGCCCGTGGACAGCAAATCCCTGCTTTACTACAAGGAAACCAAGGACGGGCAAATTCTTGAAGAGGGCATCACGGAAGCCGGTTCAATGGCTTCGTTCATTGCCGCCGGCACCGCGTACGCGAGCCACGCGGTGCAGATGATCCCGTTTTACATATACTATTCCATGTTCGGTTTCCAACGCGTCGGGGACCAGATGTGGCTGGCGGGCGACATCAAAGCGAAGGGCTTTCTATTGGGCGCGACGGCGGGCCGCACCACCTTGAACGGCGAAGGGTTGCAACACGAGGACGGCCACAGTCTGTTGCTCGCCAGCACCATTCCCAACTTGCTGACGTATGATCCGGCCTTCGCCTTTGAAATCGCCGTGATCATCCAGGACGGGATGCGCCGGATGTTCCGGGAGGGCGAGGATGTTTTTTATTATCTCACGCTGCACAATGAGAATTATCCCATGCCGCCCATGCCCGAAGGCGTGGAGGCTGGCATCCTCAAGGGGTTGTATAAATTCAAGGCCGGCCCCGTGGACAAAAAGCATCAGGCGCAAATTCTGGGCAGCGGCCCCATCATCCGTTCGGCGCTGCGCGCGCAGGAAATCCTGGCGGAGCGCTACGATGTTTCGGCGGACGTCTGGAGCGCCACCAACTACAAGCAGCTCCGGGCCGAAGCGCTGCGCTGTCAACGTTGGAACATGCTGCACCCCACCGCCCCACCGCAGATATCCTACGTGGAATCCGTTCTGGCCAGGGAAGCGGGTGTGTTTGTGGCGGTTTCCGATTTCATGAAAATTGTGCCCGACCAAATCGCCCCGTGGGTTCCCGGCGGTTTGACCACGCTCGGCACGGACGGTTTTGGGCGCAGCGACACGCGGGAGCGGTTGCGCCGTTTTTTTGAAGTGGATGCCGAATTGACCGTGATTGCCACGCTCTACGCGCTGTGCCAAAAAGGAATGGTGGAGCGATCAACGGTTGCTCAAGCCATCAAAGAATTGAAAGTGGATCCCGAAAAGGTATTTCCTTTTTGCGTTTGAATCGGGGCGCGGGCGACCGCGAAGTTTTTATTGTTAAAATGTTATGGACGTAAAACTACCCAAGTTGGGCGAGGGCGCTGAGTCCGGCACGGTGGTCAGCCTGCTGGTCAAAGAAGGCGATCAGGTCGCCCAAGGCCAGACGATTCTGGAGCTTGAAAATGAAAAAGCCGTGGCGCCGATTGCGGCTCCGGTGGCGGGCACCGTCAAAAATATTCGGGTCAAGGAAGGCGACAAGCTCGCGGTGGGACAGGTGATTCTTTCGATTGCTGAGAGTGGGGTGCCCGCCGCCATGCCCTCCCCAAGCCAGGTGCCGACCGCCGCAATTCCCGCCCCAGTCGTTGCGCCGTTGGTGTTGGACGCCGCGATTTCGCCGGAAGCAAAACCCGGGGCCATGCCGGCGGCGGCGCCATCGGTGCGCAAAGTGGCGCGGGAGCTGGGCATCGATTTGGCGCGCGTACGGGGTAGTGAACGGGGCGGGCGCGTCATCCTAGCCGATTTGCGCAGCCATGTTCAACGGCTGGAAATGCTTGCGAGCGCCGCGCCTGCCGTGTCGGGAGTCAGAGTCAAATCCGCGCCGGAGGCCGTTGATTTCGCGCGTTGGGGCTTGGTTACCCGGACCCCGATGTCGCCACGGCGGAAAGTGATCAGCCAGCGGATGACCGAAAACTGGTCCACCATCCCGCACGTTACGCAGTTCGATGAGGCCGACATCACTGCTTTAATCGAATTGCGCAAGAAATTCTCGCCGGCCTATGAAGCCAGCGGCGCGCACCTAACCTTGACGGTGTTTGTTTTAAAGGTTCTCACCGCCGCTTTGAAGGGGCATCCGGTTTTCAATGCCAGCCTTGACGAAGTCACCAGCGAGATTGTGCTCAAGCAATATTATCACCTCGGCATCGCGGTAGACACGGACGCCGGGTTGCTGGTCCCGGTGATCCGTGACGTGGACAAGAAGAGTTGCCTGCAGCTTTCCAAGGAACTCAGCGAACTGGCCGTGAAGGCGCGGGCGCGCAAGGTTTCGTTGGAGGAACTGAAGGGCGGCAGCTTCACCATCTCCAATCAGGGTGGCATTGGCGGCGGCCATTTCACGCCCATCGTGAACAAACCGGAGGTGGCGATCCTCGGCCTCGGCAAAGGGGTATGGAAAGCCGTCGTGAGAGAAAAGCAGATCGTGTCACGCCTGATGCTGCCGCTGGCGCTTTCGTATGATCATCGGTTGATCGATGGCGGTGCCGCTGCGCGATTCATCGTGGAAGTAGTGCAGACGTTGGAACAATTTCCGGAAGCGGACGTGCAGCTTTAATTCTTCGGCCGGCGCGCCGGACCGGTGCGCTGGCCCGAAGCCAAACCAATTAGACAATTCATGGAGCCAATCAAAACTGAAATCGTCGTCGTGGGTGGCGGTCCGGGTGGATACGCCGCCGCGTTCTATGCCGCGGACAAGGGTAAAAAGGTAATTCTTGTTGAACAGGACAAACGTCTGGGCGGCGTTTGTCTGAATCGCGGTTGCATTCCCTCGAAGGCGCTGTTGAACGCCACTCACCTCGTCACCGCGGCCCGGGAATCGGAGCAACGGGGAATCAGCTTTGCCGCGCCGACGATTGATCTGGCCAAGTTGCGCGGGTGGAAGGAATCCATTTTGCACAAGCTGGGACAGGGGATTGCCCAACTCGCGCAGAAGCGCGGTGTGCTGGTGCTGCAAGCACGCGGTTATTTTGAAAGCTCGCATAGTTTGCGCGTGGAGACCGAGCAAGGGCAGCAATTCATCCAGTTTGAACAGGCGATCGTGGCGGTGGGTTCCAAACCCGCCCTGCCCAAAGCATTTGATCTGGGTAATCCGCGCATCATGACTTCCACCGAAGCCTTGGAGATCGAAGAAATTCCCGGCGACCTTCTGATCGTCGGTGGCGGCTATATCGGAATGGAACTGGGGACGGTTTATGCGGCGCTCGGCAGCAAAGTCGTCGTGGTCGAAGCGTTGGAATCCATATTAACGGGTGCGGATCCCGATCTGGTCCGTCCGGTCGCGGCGTTTGCCAGGCGGGCGTTCAAGGAAGTCCGCCTGAAAACCAAAGTCGAGAAGATGATTACCGTCGGCCGGCAAGTCAAAGTGACGATGGAAGTCGACGGTCAGAAAATTGAGGAAATGTACGACCGCGTGCTGGTTTCCGTGGGTCGGGTTCCGAACAGTGAGAATCTGGGTTTGGAAAACACCAAAGTCATCCTGGACGACAAAGGCTTTATTAAGGTGAACGACCAGCAGCAGAGCAACGATCGGAACATATATGCGATCGGCGACATTGCCGGCGGCGTGATGCTGGCACACAAAGCCGCCAAGGAGGCCCGCATCGCCGTGGAAGTGATCGCCGGCGAAGTCAGCACCTCGGATAAAGTCGTCATCCCCGCGGTGGTGTTCACCGATCCCGAGGTGGCCTGGTGCGGCTTGACCGAAGCCGAAGCGAAGAATAAAGGCATCGCGGTGGAAATCGCCAAATTTCCTTGGGGCGCTTCCGGGCGGGCGTTGACTCTGGATCGAGTGGATGGCCTCACCAAGCTGATCATCGAGCCGGAAACGGAACGGATCTTGGGCGTCGGCATTGTGGGTCATGGTGCCGGGGAGTTGATAGGCGAGGGCGTGCTGGCGGTGGAAATGGGCGCGACCGTGCGCGACCTGGCCGAAACCGTGCATCCGCATCCCACGCTGTCCGAAACCTTGATGGAAAGCGCCGAGGCTTTTTTCGGGCACGCCACGCACACTTTTACCCGCAAACGGGAATAGAAGCCAACGCGCAGGACAAATCTAAGCGGGGGGGCAGCACAATGTCACCGGCCACTCCCCACCGACGAAGCTGCCGCTTCATGGGGATGGGCACATGCACGTAGAGCGAAACGCGCTATTTGATTCCATATGGTAGTTCGATTGGCACGGAATTTGAGGGCCTTGATTTCTTTGAGCCAAATCGAAGTGCGCAGTTCTTACTGCGTGGATGTTTTTTGAGGGGGCCGATTCAGCGATGCAATAGTGCGAACGGCCAAATATCTCGGCCAGCCCTCACTCAACCGTGCTGCAAAATATCGCGGACGATCCGGGCAGGTTTGTTGTCGGTGAGGCGTTGCTCCTGTGAATTGTTGACGAAGATCAGCTTCTGGTGGTCGAGCCCGAAAAGATGCATGACCGTGGCGTGATAATCGTTGGGGCCAACGGGATTCACGGTGGCTTTGTGGCCGAATTCATCCGTGTCCCCGTAGGTCATTCCGCCCTTGATCCCGCCTCCCGCGAGCCAGGTGCTGAAACCCTGGCCGTTGTGATCGCGGCCGGCAATCTTGGCGTCGCCGTGGTTCTGCGTCACCGGCAGCCGCCCGATTTCGCCGCCCCAGTGCACCAGGGTCGTGTCGAGGAGCCCGCGCGCCTTGAGATCTTTGACCAAAGCGGCCGAGGGCTGATCGGTTTTGCGGCAGTTACTTGGAAGATTGTCACGCAGATGCGAGTGATTGTCCCAAATCTGGCCGGCGATGAACAGTTGCACGAAGCGCACGCCTCGCTCGACGAGCCGCCGCGCAATCAGGCAGCGCGTGCCGTATTCGCGGGTTGCATCGTTGTCCAGCCCGTAGAGTTTTTTCGTCGCCTCGGATTCACCCGAAAGATCGAGGGCGTCTTTGGCGGCGGTTTGCATGCGGGCGGCGAGCTCATAGCTGGCGATGCGCGCCTCCAGATCGGCCTCCCCCGGATGACGACTGAGATGGAGCTGATTCAAACGGTCCAGAAAAGCGAGGTTCTGTTCCTGTAACGTTCCTTTCAAGTGCGCCGGCGGATCGAGGTTCAGGATGCGCGGTTCTGTGGGGCGAACCACGGTGCCCTGGTAGAGCGGCGGCATCCAGCCGTTGGACCAATTGCGCACGCCGTCCACCGGCAGTCCGCCAGGATCCGTGAGCACGACGTAAGCGGGCAGATTCTGGCTCTGCGAACCCAGGCCGTAGGTGAGCCAGGAACCCAGCGCGGGCCGACCCGGCTGCGCACGTCCGGTATTCATCGACCAGATCGAAGGCTCATGGCCATTGATATCCGTGTGCATGGAACGGATCAGGCACACGTCGTCCACGATTTCCGCGAAGTGCGGGAGGAGCTCGGACACCTCTGTGCCGCACTGGCCTTGTTTGCGAAACTGCCAGGGGCTGGGTAGCAACTTCTTGCTGGCCTGATTGACGAAGCTGAACGAGACCTCGCCGTTATAATCCTGTCCGCCGCGGCGCGTGAGTTCTGGTTTGGGATCGAACAGATCAACGTGGCTGGGGCCGCCGTGCATGAACAGCGAGATCATGGCCTTGGCCTGGGGTTGGAAATCCGGCGGGCGCGGTTTGAGATCAAACTTTTCGCGGTTGCCGATCACCTTGGCGGGCGTGGCCTGGAGAGATTCGTTGCGCAGGAGCCAGGCGAGGGCGACGCTACCGACCCCCATGGCATTGCGCGCGAGGAATTCGCGGCGATTAAGAATGGTCATGGGCAAAGGGTTCATCGCAATGCAGGCTCGAGTCGGAAGTTCAACCGCAGATGGACGCAGATGGACGCAGATAGGGAATCAAGTGGACTGCAAGGCGTTCCTTCCCAATGGAGGAACCACTCAAGGTATCCCTGCACCTTCAGTACGGTGTTT
>JAYTXL010000231.1:0-2326 GCA_043742955.1 Verrucomicrobiota bacterium
GCGGCTCACAGAGCCGCGCTCCGGGGAGGGTTCGATGGACTGCATTTCACTGCACATTTCCCTTGCGCAAGGTTTCCAGGGAGTAAAAAGTTTCGCGCCAGCGGATGCCGCCCTGGCGCAGCGTGACAAAGGTGGAATTCAGCAAGGCGTACAAGAACACGGGCAGCATGAATGGCATGCCCAACGCGTTGGGCCACGACCAGCCCATGCGCCGCGCCAGAATTCCCGCCGGCAGGATCAGCAGCAGCGGAGAGAGTGCGGCCGCGCGACCGGCGCCCGTCCCCGCTACCAGCCCGCAAGCGAGGATGGTGAAAACGAGCATTGCTGCCGTGCTGCCGGCGAGGACCAGCCAGAGCCGGAAGTCCGTCACTGCAAAATAATTCTTCTCCATGATTTTCACCAGACTCCCGACCGTGGTGCCCCAGTGGCATTCCACGTCGTCCACGCCCAGAAAGGCGCGCGTCCGTTTGCCGCTGCGACCCAGGAGCAGACCGAGTTTGACATCATCCACCACCGTCAGACGCAACGCTTCGTACCCGCCGCACTGGCGATAGGCCGAGGCCCGCACCAGGTTGAATGCGCCGATGCCGAGATGCGCCTTGGGCCGGTCGCGATTTACCCCGGAGAACCAGTTCAGCAGGCTGGTTAGAAACAAGAGATACCACGCCCGGGCACCCGAACCTGCGAGGGGTGTCCCCGGAGCCATCGTCACATGATCCGCCCCATCACGTTCCGCCACCAGCAACGCGCGGGCAATGACGTCGGGCTTCAACCAACAATCGGCGTCGGTGAAAAGGATCCAATCGCCCGTGGCGGTACCGGCGCCCACATGGCACGCGTGACATTTTCCGAGCCAGCCTTCCGGCAGTGTTTCCACCCGACGCACCTGCACGCGGGCATCCTCGCGGGCGAACCGCTTGAGGATTTCGCTGGTCCGATCGGTGGACCGGTCATCCACGACCATTATTTCCACCCGCACGCCTTGCTGCGCGAGTAGGTGACGCAGCGTGGCTTCGAGACGCGCCTCCTCATCCCGCGCGGCGATAACCACCGAGCAGCGCGGTTGGACCCTCGGGCGGGCCGTTACGGCGAGGGCGGCGAGCGAAGGCAGACGCCGCACCCACCGCAGATGGAACAGCGCGGCGATCGTCATGCCCAGAAACAGGACGGCGGTGCCGATGAAAAGAGCGGCCGTCCACATCACTCAATTGAAATCACGCGGTAGAGATCCCGGGCCGCGGCCAGTGAAAGTTGCAGATGGTCGCCCGCCTTTTTGCCCTGCAGTTGCTCGCCCAGCGGGGAGCGCGGCGTGATCACCAGGATTTCGCGGCCGTCGTGAACCACTTCCGTTCCGCCGGCTTTGGGTCCGATGAAATACAGCGAGCGTTCACCGCGCAGTTCGAGCTCCACGACGGCGCCCAGGTCAACCGGCTCGCCGGGGCGAAACTTGCGGACCACCAGGGTTTCGAAGGCGGCGAGGGCGGCTTTCGTTTCCACGGCCTGGCGGGATTGTCCGTGCGCGAGATAGGAGGCCTCCAATCCGCGCGTGTCATATTTATTCTCCGCTTTGTTCTGCTCATGCGTGGCCTCCGCATGCGCCGCCAGGGCCGCCCGATGATAGACTTCCAATTCCCCGGTGAGCCGGGTGAGGATTTTTTTGATGAGCGTGCGCTTGTTGATGGCCACAGTCGAAAAGCTTGCCTGCCTTCGTGACGCGGTGCAACTCTCGGGTTGGTAATGGTGCCATGACAACTTTTTTTCAAGGGCGAGGTGGGGCTCGTTCCATCCCCAGCTTGGTAGCCCGGCGTGGCCACCCCGAAATCCAGGCAGCTGGTACGATTCAGGGCGTCCCCGGGCGCCGTTATTTTCATTGGTGCGGGGCACCACTTTATTCCGTCGCGACCCATGCATCCCTGGTTTAAGCTCGATCCTTGGCCGCCAGATGAATGGCTGGAAGTAGCGGGTCAGCGGGTGCCGCTGGTGGTGGTGGCTCATGCCCGCGCCCGCCGTTATGTGCTGCGGCTGCGGTCCGACGGCACGGCGCGCGTGACCGTTCCTCGCGGCGGTTCGGTGGCGGAAGCGCACCGTTTCGCCCGCCGTAACCTTGCCTGGCTCGAAAAGCAGCTGCAACGTCCGGCCGTTGTGATTCCGCCGCCGGCGGTTTGGGGGCTGGGTTCGGAAGTGCTGTTTCGGGGCGAGCGAGTGAAGTTGGAAGTCGGACCGCGCGGCGGCACTGCCATTGAATTAAGAAAAGTCCATAGGTTCAGAATACGATGGTGCGAACACGTTTGTAGTAATTGGCGGAGCGAGCCGGGGAAAACTTTAG
>JAYTXL010000232.1:0-19779 GCA_043742955.1 Verrucomicrobiota bacterium
AAGCGCCGCTCCAGTTCCAGCAGCGGGCGCGGAAAGTCCTCGGTCATCGCACAAAATACTACCCCTGGGGGCCTGTGGAGTCACGTAAATACCCCTAATTCCCTTTGAGGTTTGCACCGCCACACCCGCGCCATCGGGCTGCCAGTGCTGCACCGTTTCGTCCAAGCCGAACGTCGCGCCGTGGCGGCGGGCCAATTCAAGGTGAGCGGTGATGCAGGCCTCAGGAAACAGGATTCCAGCGCGTGGCTCCCAGACCGCCGCCATGTCCGGCTCCGGGCGAAGCGCGGGAAAGCGGCGGTGAACTTCGTCGCTCGAAAGGATTTCGTGGGGCAGTTGGTGGAGCTCCGCGCTGCGTTTGGCGCCGCGAAAAACCAAACCGTCACGCGGGCCGATCATCAAGCCACCCGTCGGCAACAGGAGTTTCTGACCGGCCTGTGCCTCCAACTCCGTCCACAGCTCATACGCGCGCTGCACGAGCGGAACGTAAAGGGGATGTTCAAAATACGCCTCGCGGATGATACGGGTTTGTCCATGGGACGAACCGAACGCATGCGGTGGCGTGAACCGGTCCAATCCGAGCACCCGGCGGCCGCTGCGGGCGAGATGATATGCCGCCGCGCTGCCCATGGCGCCCAATCCCACCACGATCACATCATGCGTGCCCGACATCGCGGGCGGAGGATACGCAAATTCGTTGCCGCTGTCGAGTGAACCCCCTATGTTCGCGGCATGCAGATTCCTGACGCATTTCAACCGCCGCCGCGCCTGTTGATGGGGCCGGGCCCGAGCGATGTTTCGCCATCAGTTCTGAAGGCGATGTCCCAGCCGCTCGTCGGTCACCTCGATCCGACCTTTGTGAAAATGATGGAGGAGATCAAGGCCATGCTCCGCCACGTGTTTCTGACGAAGAACGAAATGACCTTTCCCGTCAGCGGCACGGGCAGCGCCGGCATGGAGTTCTGCTGCGTGAACCTCATCGAGCCGGGTGATGAAGTCATCATCGGCGTCAACGGCGTGTTCGGCACCCGGATGGTGGACGTCGCGCAACGCTGCGGCGCCAAGGTCACGAAGGTCGAGGCCGAGTGGGGTCGCATCATTGAGGCGCAACAAATCGCCGACGCGCTCAAGAGGTGCAAACCCAAGTTCGTTGCCATCGTCCACGCCGAGACCTCCACCGGCGCTCTCACGCCCGTCGAGGAGATTTCCCAGCTCGCGCACGACGCCGGCGCGATGTTCCTGCTCGACACCGTCACGTCGCTGGGCGGATGCCCGGTGCGCCTCGACGAGTGGCAGGTGGACGCCGTTTACAGCGGCACGCAGAAATGCCTGAGCTGTCCGCCGGGGTTGTCCCCGATTTCACTGAGCCCGCGCGCGCTCGCCGCCGCCGCGAGCCGCAAGACCAAGGTGCAGAGCTGGTATCTCGATGTTAATTTGCTTTCATCTTACTGGGGCCAGGAGCGCGTCTACCATCACACCGCGCCCATCTCGATGAACTACGCCCTGCATGAAGCGCTGCGGCTGGTGCTGATCGAGGGGTTGGAAAACCGCTGGCGTCGTCACGAGCAAAATCATCTCGCGCTCAAGGCGGGCCTCGCGGCGATGGGTTTGGAAATCGCCTCGCAAACCGGTCATCAACTCTGGCAGCTCAACGCCGTCCGCGTGCCGACGGGAGTGGATGAAGCGGCCGTGCGCAAGCGGCTCCTCGCCGATTTCAACATCGAAGTCGGCGCCGGTCTCGGCCCGCTCAAAGGCAAGATCTGGCGCATTGGTTTGATGGGGGAAACCTCGAGCCGTGAGAACGTGGATAAATGCCTGGCTGCACTCCGGCAGATTCTGAGCGACGCCGGCTGGAAGGTTTAAGCCGAGCGAAACTTGGACCGCTGACCCAGCTGACGTTTGAGAAGGAACGCATTGAGGATTGTCCACGGCAAACCGCAGTGATGCATGAATCCTGTTTGCAAAACCAGCGCTCGCGAGGCATCTTCGCGCCATGAGCACCGTTACGGAAATCCGGGAAGCCATCAGCCGGCTCTCGCTTGAAGAACGCGCTGAAATCACCGCCGAACTTTGCGGTTGGGCCGAAGACGACTGGGACCGCCAGATGATGCGCGACGTCAGCGCTGGCAAGTTCTCCGCCCTCAACCGCGAGGCAGATGCCGCGCACGCCGCCGGTCAGACACGCCCGCTCGACGAAATCCTCCGCGAGCCGTGACCATTCCCAGCCGCGGCACCCCGGAATTCTGGCGGCTTTACCGCGCTTTGCCGGCGGCGGTCCGCACGCTCGCGCGCAAGAACTACGTCTGCTGGTCCGCCAACGCCTTTCATCCCTCTCTGCGCTTCAAGTCCATCGGCAAGCCCAACTGGTCGGTACGCGTGGGCGACCACTACCGAGCCGTAGGAAAGTTCGCGGGTAAAGCCTTCGTGTGGGCATGGATTGGCACCCACGAAGAATACAACAAACGTTTCTGACAAAATCCCTGAAGGTGCTCAGGTCTTTCGAATGGGCGGAGCGGGACGACCGGATAGGTACGGATTGTGGCGAAGGCTTGACTTTTCCAGCGTGCGGATGGCGGCCTCGGTTACGCGAGGGGCGCGGGGAGATTCACGCGGGCTCATATTTCGGCGCATTGATATTTCAGAGACCGGGCGCGAGTCCAGCCCGGTAAACCGTCGCCGGGTAGGTGGCAGGACGTGGTCTGCGTTTGTACCGATTGATGATTTTCTGAATTGTGTATTCTGCTCAGTCGATTGAGAATTGCCTGATTACACTTCGTGTGAATGGCCACGCGATGGTATGTTCCCGTCCTCGCAATGAAACTCGATTCGCTCAAACTTTGGCTCGCCGTATTCGGTGCCAGCGGCGCGCTGGCTGAGGCCCGGCTCACCCCGGAACAAGTCAAGGCGTTGCCACCAGCGGCGACGCGAAGAATTCATTTCGCCAAAGATATCCAGCCGATCCTGGAAACGAGCTGCGTCAAATGCCACGGCAACGGCAAACGCAAGGGCAATTTTTCCCTCGATACCCGCGCGAGTTTGCTCCAGGGCGGCGAATCCGGCGCGGCCGTGGTGGCGGGTCAGAGCGCGGCCAGCCCGCTCATTGAAATGGTGTCCGCCCTCAATCCCGACAATGTCATGCCGCAGAAAGGTTCACGGCTGAAGCCGGCTCAAATCGGTCTGTTGCGCGCCTGGATCGACCAGGGCCTGAAGTGGGACGAGGGATTCACGTTCAAGAAACCCGTGACCGTGCCTATGGAACCGCGCCAACCGGCAATTCCCGTCGCCCGAAAAGACTCCGGCCTGACCAACCCAGTGGATCTCTTCCTGCAACCCTATTTCGCAATAAACAAAATCAAACCGCGGCCGCCCGTCGAAGACCGCGTCTTTGCCCGCCGCGTCTGGCTGGATGTCATCGGGCTGTTACCGCCGCCGGCGGAGTTGGACAGTTTCATCGCCGACCCACAGCCAGACAAGCGTGAACGGTTGGTGCAACGCCTGCTCGCGGACCCGCCGCGGTATGCGGAACATTGGCTGACGTTTTGGAACGATGCCCTGCGCAATGATTATCGCGGCACCGGCTACATCGACGGCGGCCGCAAACAGATCACCGGCTGGCTCTATTCCGCGCTGGCCACGAACCTGCCGTTCAACCAGTTTGTCGGCCAATTGATCAATCCCACGCCGGACTGCGAAGGGTTCACCAAAGGGATCCTCTGGCGCGGGGCGGTGAATGCCAGCCAGGCGCCACCAATGCAGGCGGCCCAAAATATTTCCCAGATCTTCATGGGCGTAAATCTCAAATGCGCCTCCTGCCACGACAGCTTTATCAACGACTGGGAACTGGCGGACGCCTACGGCCTCGCGAGCATTTATGCCGACGGCCCGTTGGAAATGTTTCGCTGCGACAAACCCACTGGAAAACGGGCCCCGGTGAAATTCCTTTATCCGGCATTGGGCGCTATCGATGCCGGGGCCCCGAAGGTGGAACGGCTCAAGCAACTCGCGGAAATTGTCACCTCCCCAAAAGATGGGCGGCTGACGCGCACCATGGTGAACCGGCTGTGGGCAAAGTTTCTGGGCCGCGGCCTGGTCGAGCCGGTGGATGAAATGGACAATCCGCCGTGGCACGCGGATCTGCTCGACTGGCTGGCGGCGGATCTGGCCGGGCATGGTTACGATTTAAAGCATTCGATGGCACGCATTCTCACGTCGCGCGCGTACCAAATGTCCGCCGTGAATCTGAGCGAACAGAGGGAAAGAGACTTTATTTTTCGCGGGCCGGCGATCCGCCGTTTGTCGGCCGAGCAATTTCGTGACGCGCTCACGTCGCTCACGGGCGCGGGGTATGCCCAAGCGGAGGCCCCGGTGAAAGACGCCCCACCGGGCCGGGTGCGCGCAGCGCTGGTGGCGGCGGATCCTTTGCTGGTGGCACTGGGGCGGCCCAACCGCGAGCAGGTCATCACTACGCGCGCTTCGGCCGCCACCACCTTGCAGGCGCTGGAATTAACCAACGGCGGCACGCTTGCCGCGCTGCTCAAACGCGGCGCGGAAAATCTGCTCGCCGCCAAGCCCGCCAGCGGCCGCGAATTGGCGACGCGCCTCTACGCGCAGGCGCTGGGACGCCCGCCCACGTCGCGGGAGGCGCAACTGGCCCTGGATATCGTCGGCGAACCGGCGACCAAAGAGGGCCTGGAAGACCTTTTGTGGAGCCTGACCATGCTGCCGGAGTTTCAGCTCATCTATTAGTCATGAAAACAAATCCCTGGTCCCGTCGTGATTTCCTGAAGCAGGCCAGCGCCGCCACGCTCAGCGCACTGGCCGCCGGTTATCCGCGTTCGTTGGCCGCCGCCGAGCCACTCGAAAAAATCGCGGCCACCGCCGACACGGTCATTGTGCTCTGGATGGGCGGTGGGATGGCCCACACCGAGACGTTTGATCCCAAGCGCTACACCCCATTCGAGAAGGGACTCGACCCGAACCGCGTCCTCAGCACTTTCCCCGCCATCGACACGTCGGTGGATCACATCAAAATTTCGGAGGGCCTGGAGAAAATCGGGCGCGTCATGAATCGCGGGGCGCTCATCCGCACGTACACGGCGGGCGATCTCGGTTTCATTCTCCACTCCCGCCACCAATATCAATGGCACACTGGCTACGCCCCGCCGCAAACGGTTGCCGCGCCGCATCTCGGCGCCTGGATCGCGCGGACGCTCGGCCCGCTGAATCCGGCGGTGCCGGCTTTCATCAACATCGGCCAGCGCCTGGACGTGGGCGAGAGCGAGGAGTTGAAAGCCTTTCACAATGCCGGCTTTCTGGGTGGCGAATATGGCCCCTTCAACATCCCGTATCCTGACCAGGCCGCCGCGAGCGTGCAACCGCCGGCGGGCATGAGTCCGGGACGTTTTCAAGACCGCAACCAGTTTTACAAACAGCTCGCCGAAGCCAGTCCCATCGGCCGGCACGGCAGCGAGTATCAAAAGGATTCGTTGATCCGCTCGCTGGATAATGCGCATCGTCTGCTCAGTTCTCCCGCCGCGAAAGCGTTCGATCTTTCCCTGGAACCGAAGGAGTCGGTCGCCAAATATCTGCCGCCCGGCGTGGACGCGGGCAAGGCCTTCGGCGCCGCCTTCACCCGCGACGGCAATTACGAAAAGCAGACGGTCGGGCGGTTCGGCCTCGGCTGTTTGCTGGCGCGACGATTGACGGAAGTCGGGGCGCGCTTCATTGAAGTGACCACCGAATATATTCCGTTTCTGAACTGGGACACGCACGAGAACGGCCATGCACGGCTGGTGAACATGAAGCAGATGATCGACGGCCCGGTGTCGCAACTGGTGCTCGACCTGGAGGCCCGCGGCCTGCTTAAACGCACGCTCATCGTGCTGGCGAGCGAGTTCAGCCGCGACATGATGACCGAGGGTAAACCCGGCAAAGAGGTGCCCGGCCAGGTGCCCGTGCCCGACCGGATGGGCGGGCCTGAGCACTATGGAATGCACCGTCATTTCACCGACGCCGGCTCCGTGCTGCTTTTTGGGGGCGGCATCAAAAAGGGTCACCTGCACGGCGTCACCGCGGACGAGCGTCCGTGCAAAACGATCGAAAAGCGCGTGGTCATCGAGGATCTGCACGCCACGATTTATCGCGCTCTGGGGATTGCGCCCAAGCACGGCTACGAGATCGAGAAGCGGCCATTCTACGTGACGCGTGATGGGGTGGGCAAACCGGTGCTGGAACTGTTCGGCTGAACCGTTTCATGGCCGTGGACAAACGACGAAGCCATAAAGACCATGGCCCGTCGCCGCGAGAAGGCGACGGCGGCCAGGTCGGAAAGGGGACACCCCCACCCAGCCGATGGATCGGGCGCGTGTCAGCGGGACGCCCAGCATTGTTTCCGGTTTGAAAATTTAGCTTTTTCTTCCCCGGCCAGTTGTGTTCAATCCGGAGCGCGATGACAATTGCACCCAGTCAAACCCATCCCCTGACCACCCCGGCGGGTGAAAAACCAGGCCGTCGCCAGAGCCGGAATTTCAACCACGAAGACACCAAGGGCACTCAGGAGCCGAACCGCAGGCGCTTCATCGGGGCAAGCAGGATGCTCGCGCTACGTAGGGCGAGCATCCAGCTCGCCATCCGCGTCCTTGGTGCCCTTTGTGCCTTGGTGGTTAAACCCGTGACCGAAGTGCTCGACCATGGCACGGCGGTGCGGGTCGAGCCGGGCGGCTCCCAGCCCCAGCCGGCGCGGCTCTGAGCGATTGATTGCGAGATTTGAATTTCACTTATGGCCGGACACAGCAGATGGGCGAAGGTCAAGCATTTCAAGGGTGGCATCGATGCCAAGCGGGGCAAGATCTTTGCCAAGCTCGGCAAGGAAATCACCATTGCCGCCCAACTGGCCGGTGGTGACCCAGCGTTGAATCCACGCCTGCGGATGGTTTTGCTCAAGTGTCGTGCCGCCAACATGCCGACCGACAACATCGATCGGGCCGTCAAAAAGGGAACCGGCGGCGGTGAGGGGACGACGTTCGAGGATTTGACTTATGAGATTTACGCGCCGCACGGGGTCGCCCTGCTGGTGGAATTGAGCACGGACAACCGGAACCGCACGGCGGCGGAGATCCGCAGTGTGGTGACGAAGAGCGGCGGGAACCTCGCGACGGCGGGTTCGGTTTCGCGGCTGTTCCATCGCCAGGGCCAGCTCATCATTGCGCGGGAGTCGGCCCTGGAAGATCCGTTGATGGAACTGGCGTTGGAGGCGGGCGCGGTGGATTTCAAGGCGGAGCCGGAAGGATATGAGATCATCACCCACGCGGCGCAATTCGAGGCGGTGCACAAGCTGATCGAGGCGCGGGGAATCCGGTGCGAAGTGGCGCACGTCACGGAGCTGCCGAGGCTCACGGTGCCGCTGACCGGACCGGCGGCGTTGGCGGTGTCCAGACTGATCGAAGAGCTGGAGGACCATGACGATGTGAAGGAAGTTTATGCGAACGCTGCGTTCCCGGAGTAACGCCAACATGGATGCTCCCGCCCCATCCGCGCGCCGCCAAAGTGCGGTCGCCAAATCCGCGGGCGGGTCCCGCTGACCCGACGGCGGTTTGAACCATGACACCACCTCGCGCTTCCTTCGCTGAACGCCTGCTGCAACGGCTGGCCGACGGTGTTTATCTATATCCCCGCTGGTTTTTTTATCCGCAGGTCATCCTGTTCATCCTCTGTGCATTTTACACAGTGGACAAACTGGCCTTCGACGCCAGCCGGAACAATCTCGTGGGGGCAAAAAAGAAGTATCACCAGAATTTTCTCGACTACAAAAAAGAATTTCCAGGACAGGACGACCTGGTGGTGGTGGTCGAGAGCGACCAAATGGGGAAGAACCGGCAGTTCGTCGAACGGCTCGGGGCGCGGCTCGAAGCGGAAACGAATCTCTTCACGGATGTCTTCTACAAAGGGGACCTCAAAATGCTGGGCAACAAGGCGCTGTTGTTCACCCCGGAGCCGGATCTCCGGGAGTTGCTGCAGCAGTTAAAGGATTACCGCCCCTTTCTCCAAAGTTTCGCGCGCGCTACCAACCTGGTTTCGCTCTTCCAACTGATCAATAAACAGTTCCTCACCGCCAAACAGGAGGACAACGCGGAAAATCAATCGCTTGTAAAGGCGATCCCCGCGCTGGAACGGATCATCAACGAGGCGACCGACAGTTTGAACCGGTCCGGCAGCCCGCCTTCTCCCGGCATCACCGCGTTATTCGGCGGCGGGGAGGAGGCCGAGCAACAGATGTATATCACCTTTGCGGGGGGCCGGATTTATCTGGTGACGGCCCAGGCCCGCCGCGAGGATCTGAATGCGGACGCGGTGGTGCGGCTGCGCGAATTGGTGCGCCAAATCCAATCCGAAGTGCCCGGCGTCAACGTGGGCGTCACCGGGGAGCCCGTGCTGGAGGTGGATGAAATGGCGCAATCCCAAACGGACACCACGGTGGCAACCATTGTGTCGCTGGTGTTGTGCGCCTTGATATTTGTCTACGGCTACCGGGAATCAGGGCGCCCGGTCAAAGCGACCATCTGTCTGATGGTGGGGCTGGTTTACACGATGGGTTACACCACCATGGTGGTGGGGCATCTGAATATTTTGACCATCACCTTCGCACCGATGTTGATTGGGCTGGCGATTGATTTTGGGGTGCACCTGGTGACCCGATATGAGGAGGAATTGCGCCACGGCCGGAGCGAACGAGCAGCCCTGGAGAAAGCCATGGTGAATACCGGCCTGGGAATATTCACGGGTTGTTTCACCACGGCGGGGGCTTTTTTTGCCATGGCGATCACCGATTTCAAAGGCATCCAGGAAATGGGGATCATCGCGGGCGGCGGCCTGCTGATTTGCCTGGTGCCCATGATGACCCTACTGCCGGT
Organism: Verrucomicrobiota bacterium; assembly: GCA_043742955.1. GTDB lineage: Bacteria > Verrucomicrobiota > Verrucomicrobiia > Limisphaerales > JAYTXL01 > JAYTXL01. The sequence continues at coordinate 8,907 of JAYTXL010000232.1, forward strand.
GCTGCTGCTGCGGGGCCGGCAGAATATTCTGGATCACCAGCTGCCACCGAAAGTGGATCGCCGAGCCCGGATCGAGCGCTTGTGGCTGGAACGGCCGGTGCTGGTGGCGGGCGTTACCCTGACCCTTTGCGCATTGGCGCTCCTGCGGTTTCCCCGAGTGCATTTTGATTACAACCTGCTCAACATGCAGTCGGCCGGGTTGCCGGCGGTGGTATTCGAGAAGAAGCTCATCAATTCGGCGTCCAACTCGGTCCTGTTCGGCGCGGTGCTGGCTCCTAATCTGGAAACCGCTCTCGCGCTGGAATCCAAGCTCACCAATCTGACCACGGTGGCTAACGTCAAGTCCATGAGTTCATACCTGGCGGAGGATCAAAGCCGCAAACTCGCCCTCCTGCGTGAGGTCAAACAGGAAGTGGCCCTCATTACGTTTCCCGAATTGGATCTGCGCCCAGTCAACGTCACCGAGTTCAGCAGTGAAACGCTCTACGCCTTGCAAGGTTATCTCGGACAGGCTGCCAAGGCGGTAGAAAAAGAAGGCGACCTCGAACTGCGCCGGCAATTGCTCTCGTTGCGATCCGCGATCGACCGGTTGCGCTCCCGCATGAATGCCGACCGGGGACAGGCCGAGACGAAGCTCTCGGCGTTTCAGTACGCACTGCTTGACGATTTGCAGGACACGTTCACTGCGCTCAAGAATCAGGACGACCGCGCCGGTCTGCGGGTGCAGGATTTGCCGCCCGCCCTCCGCAACCGCTTCGTCGGCCAAACCGGAAAATATTTGATCCAAGTGTATCCGAAGGAGGATGTGTGGCAACGGGACAAGCAGGAGGCCTTTGTGCAGCAGTTACGAACCGTCGACGCAAACGTGACGGGCACCCCCGTCCAATTGCTCGAGTACACCACCTTGCTGAAAAACAGCTACGAGGAAGCCGCCTGGTATTCGCTGGGCGCCATTATGATTTTGGTCTTCATCCATTTTCGCTCGGTTACCTGCGTGCTGCTGACCTTGTTGCCGGTTGGCATCGGTGCCATCTGGATGGTTGGCTTCATGGGGTGGTCGGGAATTCTTTTCAACCCCGCGAACATCATGACGCTCCCGCTCGTGATTGGTGTTGGGGTGACCAATGGCATCCATATTCTGAATCGGTTTGTCGAAGAACAAAATCCGGGAATTCTCGCAAAAAGCACGGGCAAAGCGGTGCTGGTATCCGGTCTGACCACGATCGCCGGCTTCGGGAGTTTAATTCTCGCCAAACACCAGGGCATCCAAAGCCTGGGTTACGTGATGGCGGTGGGCACGGCCACCTGCATGATCGCCGCGTTAACTTCTCTGCCCGCAATATTGAACTTGATGCAGCGAAACGGGTGGAAAATAAAAAAAACCCAGCGGCAATAATGCACTATCGCCACTGGGTGGGAGGAACCGAGGTAAAAAACCTCAATCAACTGGGGACAATCTAGCTAACGCGAATCTGAATGTCAAATCCTTATCTGCAATACAAATAACCAACAAAATTGAATTAAAGTCTAAACGATAACGTTATCTGTAAATTTCGATTCCGACTCTGCCTGACCCGAATGCCGGGTTGCGCACGGTGAAACTTGACGAGGGTCAAACTCAAACTACAATTAAGGGCTAGGTGAAATTCTACCCGGTATCACGTTGATTTGGATGTATAAGAACAAGAACAAGAGCGTCTTGCTGCTTTGCCTTTGCTTGTCCTGGGCTGGACCGGTGCCGGGCGGGGTCGCCGCAGGCATTTCTGCGGGCCCGTTCTACAACGAGTTCAGTTTGACGCTCACCCCCGGCAACCGCACGGAGGCCTTCGGACCACTCTTCCAAAGCGAGCGGCAGGCAGAGAAAACTCAAGTAGCGTTCCCGCCGTTTTTTTCCCGGGTTCAAGATTTCGGCACGGATTCCGAGGAATTTGACGTGCTTTATCCACTGCTCACCTACGACCGGTTCGGGGCGGAATACCGTTTTCATATTTTGCAACTCTTCAGTTTCTCGGGCGGTCAAACCCAAAGCGATATTCGCAAGGACCGTTTCACGCTGTTTCCATTTTATTTTCAACAACGCTCCGCCAATCCTGCGGACAACTATACCGCCGTGCTCCCGTTCTATGGCACGATCAAGGATCGCCTGTTGCGGGACGAGATTCATTTCATCCTCCTGCCGCTCTACATGCAAACGCGCAAGCGGGACATCGTGACGGATAATTATCTACTGCCCTTCATCCACCTCCGCCATGGGACGGGACTGCGCGGTTGGCAATTTTGGCCGGTGATGGGCAATGAGCACAAAGAAATCACGACGCGCACCAATCGCTTCGACGATTTGGAAACCGTTCCTGGACACGATAAATTCTTTGCCCTGTGGCCTTTCCTTTTTAACAGCCGAGTGGGGATCGGCACGGAAAACCCCGAGACCACCCGCGCGTTGCTACCGCTCTACAGCCTGCTGCGCTCGCCCCAGCGCGATTCCTCCACCTATCTCTGGCCATTTTTTGTGCTCACCGATGACCGGGAGAAAAAATATCACGAATTCGCCGCGCCCTGGCCGTTCATTCTGTTCGCCCGTGGCGAAGGCAAAACCGCCAACCGGGTCTGGCCCCTGTTCGGCCACGCCCATAATTCGGCCAACCTGCAGAGCGATTTTTATCTCTGGCCCATCTACAAATACAATCGGGCCCATGATACCTCCTTAAACCGCGAGCGCACGCGCATCCTTTTCTTCCTGTTCTCCGACCTGACGGAACAGAATACCCGCACGGGCGATGCGCTGCACCGCACCGATCTTTGGCCGCTCTTCACCTCTCGCCGCGGACTGGACGGCAATCGACGCCTGCAAATCCTGGCTCCGATCGAGCCCCTGTTGGCGAACAACAAGAGCCTCGAGCGCAACTGGTCGCCGCTCTGGTCGCTCTGGCGTTCGGAAGCCAATGCGATAACCGGGGCCACAAGCCAGTCCCTGCTCTGGAACTTCTACCGCAGCGACACCGCGCCCGAGTCAAAAAAACGCTCGATCTTCTTCGGCCTGATCCAGTATCAATCCACAGCGTCAGGCCATCACTGGCGGTGGTTCTATTTGCCGACAACCAAGTCGCCTCCGACAACGGCCAACCCACCCAAGTCCTGACCGCATTATGTTTCAAGACATTGGCCAGATTTTGATTCTGTTTTGGCGCACGCTCCGGGCGCTGCCGCTGACCTGGCGGCACCGCCAAAAAGTGTGCGAGCAACTCTTCGAAATCGGCAACGCCAGCCTGTTCGTCGCGTGCATCCTCTCCCTTTCCATCGGCGGCGTCCTCGCCCTGCAAACCGGGCCGAAATTGGTGGAGCGGGGGTTCTCCGGCTTGATCGGCGGCATGGTCGGTCTTTCGATGTGCAAAGAACTCGCGCCGGTCATGATGTCGATTTTAATCGCCGGCCGCATCGGCTCCGCAATCGCCGCGGAAATCGGTTCCATGGCGGTCTATCAGGAAATCGACGCGTTGCGCACCATGAATATCAGCCCGGTTCATTATCTCGTCCTGCCACGCCTCGTGGCCATCAGTTGCGCCCTGCCCCTGCTCGTCATTTTCGCGATCCTGGTCGGCTGGCTGGGGGGGGCGTTCGTGTCGGTGTTCAACCATCAGATCGGCATCTCCTTCCACGCCTACTTCAACAGCCTCCGGGACATGGTGGAAACGGGTGACATCGTCAACGGCCTCGTCAAGAGTTTCGCGTTCGCCGTGGTCATCGGGGTCATCTCCTGCCATCAGGGGCTCCAGACGATCGGCGGACCGCGCGGCATCGGCCGTTCCGTCACCAAGGCCGTGGTGAATTCCATCGTGGTGATCCTGTTGCTGGATTATGTCCTCACGCGCGTTCTGCTCACCATTCAAAAATGAGCGCCCCGGCCACCAACTCCAGTCACAGCGTGAGCGTGCAGGTGCGCGGGCTGAAGAAAAGTTTCTACGGCGAACCCGTGCTCCAGGGCGTGGACCTCGAGGTGGCTCGAGGCGAAATCTTCGTCATCATGGGTCCGAGCGGCAGTGGCAAAAGCGTCCTCCTCAAACACCTCATTGGTTTGGAAACGCCCGACGAAGGCGAGGTGCTCATTGAGGGCCAGCCCATCCAGGCACCCGGCGTGCTCGAACGTTACCGGCTGGCCATGGTGTTTCAGTCGGGCGCCCTGTTGAACTCCCTGACCGTCGGCGAAAACGTGGGCCTTTACCTCACCGAACACCGGCTCAAATCGCCGGAAGAAATCGCCCGCATCGTGACCGAGAAGCTGACGATCGTCGGCCTGCAGGCCGCCGCCGACCGGCTTCCCGGCGAACTATCCGGCGGCATGAAAAAACGGGCCGCCATCGCGCGGGCCCTGGTGATTGAACCGCAGTTGATGCTCTACGACGAACCCACAAGCGAGCTCGATCCGCTCATGGCCATCACGGTGAGCGAGGAAATTCTAAAGTTGAAGGAACGCACCCACGTCACCTCCATCGTGGTGACGCACGACCGCGACCTCGCTTTCGGCATCGCCGACCGCATCGCGCTCATCAGCGAAGGCCGCATCATTCAGGTCGGCACGCCGGAGGCCGTGCGCCGCGAACCCAATCCCCTCGTCCAACGATTCTTGACCGCCGATTTCAAACAAAAATAGAATATTCCAGCTATGAAAAACTCCCTCGAAACCCGCCTTGGCCTGTTCTTCGCGCTCGCACTGATCGCCACAGTCATCATCCTCGAAGTCGCCGGGGGCACCGATTTTCTTAAGCCCAGCTACCAGCTCTACGCCAAGTTCAACACCGTGCTCGAACTGCAGGAAGGCGATGCGGTGAAGATGGGCGGCAAGCAAATCGGCACCGTCAAGAGCATCCAGTTCGCCGGTGACAAGGTCATAGTCTACCTGAAGCTGGAAAAGAAATACGAGGTCCGGACGGATAGCAAAGCGACCATCAAATTCGCCGGATTGATGGGGCAGAACTTTGTCTCGATCAATATCGGCTCGCCCAAAAGCCCGGCCTTTGAGAATGACACGGAGATTCCGACCGAGGAACAGGCCGATTTCAGCGCCTTGATGAAGAAACTGGACAACGCGGCGGGCGGCATCGAAAAGATGACCCAGAGCTTCAGCGGCGACTCCATCCAGGACATTCTTGGACCGCTCACTGATTTTGTGAAACAGAACAGCCCGAAGCTCTCGGTTTCGTTCGATAACCTGCAATCGGTCTCCACGACCATCTCCAACCAGGTCGCCACTGGCCAGGGCACGGTGGGCAAACTCATCAAGGATGATCAACTTTACAATTCCGCGGTCACCACCATGAACAACCTCAACAAGACTGCGGACGATGTGAAGAGCACCCTGGAGGAGGCGAAGTCGTTGATCGTCGGCGCCAAATCGGCGGTGACCGAGGCGAAGTCCGCCCTGACCGAGGCGAAGCTGGTGGTTGCGGACATCAATGCCGGCAAAGGCACCCTCGGCAAGCTGGCCAAGGACGAGACGCTCTACCACGAAACCACAAAAGCAGTGACGAACATGCGGGAGATCATGGAGAAGATCAATCGCGGCCAGGGTTCCGTGGGCAAGCTCGTCAACGACGAGAGCATGTTTAAGAACATCAAGATGACCTTGCAAAAAGTGGACAAGGCCACGGAGGAACTCGAAGATCAGGGGCCGCTGTCGGTGCTGACTTCGGTGGTGGGTAAGTTGTTTTAGACTGATTGCCAGAATTGATTTCCGCTGCGACACGATCCGGTGTGCCTCGGCACGTTCCCCCTCATCCTGGCCTTCTCCCCCCGCGAGAAGGAACAGTAGCCACGTCGCAGGCAACTTGAGGATGTCCTTCGCGAATCCAGCTGCGGTGTGCTTGCGAGCAGCAGGAACAAAGTCCCCCTCGCCCGGCGGGAGAGGGATGGGGGGAGGGGGAGGGGGAGGGGCCAGTGAAACTTCCCAGGGCGTTTTATCCGGAAATTTCTTCTGGCAGGCGCGCTAGTATAGTGTTCATTAAATAGGTGTTCATAATGATTTGTCGTGGTTTTTCGCTCGGGCGGCGCGTGCGCGTTGGATCCGTGCCAGGATGGCCGCGCAAAGAAAGTCGAAGTGTCCATAGTGAGACCTGTCGGAATAGCGATGTCGTCTCGTTTGGGTGTGCCCATAAGTGTATTAGGCGATCCGTCGGAATCCTCGGAAGATTTCAATTCTTCGATTTGAAGGTCTTGGCCTGCTTGAGCGTGCCGGCCTTGTCGTAGGTCTTCCACTCTCCGACTTTCTTTCCCTGCTCATAGGAACCCTCATCCCAGAGTTGGCCGTTCTCGTAGTAACGCCTCCAAAGACCGACTTGCTTACCGTCCCTGAAAGCCCCCGCTTGAAGAGGCTGCGCGTTCTCGCGCCGCCATTCCCAGTGCCCGTCCAATTCGCCAGCCCGATACTTGCCAACTGCCTTGAGTTTGCCGTTGCGGTAGAACCATTGCCACTTGCCGTCGCGCTTGCCGTCCTTCAAACGCCCTTCGCCAGATAGACCGCCGTCGGTGAAAAGCTCTTTGGTAGGCCCGTCAGAATTCTTGCTGCTTGGTTTCATAATTTCACGTTGCGTGTGCAAATACGTCCAGACCCAAGGCCACCGACGGCGGCCCCGGGACGCGCCGATGGCAACCGCGATGGCCCGCCGCCGTTCGCGGGAACGCATGTTGTTTTGTTAGCCCGCCAACTCCTGTAATAATCTGTCTGCATCCTCAATCCAAAATGCATCGCCACGACGAACGGCCTCCGCTCGCCCGTCGCGCAAGTATGCCCCGGCCCGCTCGGTGAGGCCAAGCTCGATGAACTGCTGTGCCAGTGAAATCATCTTGGTGTGCGTCGGCTCGTCAGGGAACGCCCGCGCCTCCTCCAGCGACAACTCGTAAAGACGCACCGCTTCTGCGGTATCGTCGGTGTAATCAGCCATCGCCTCGGTGAGAAACGGATGTGAGCGACCCAAACTCGCCTGCTCGTCGTAGAAACAGCGCAGCGTCTGGCACAGAGAATCGCGGAGCGCGTCATCGCCAGCCTCCGAGGCATTAACGATAGCAATCGTAAGCTCGTGAACTCGCTCGTAGATGTCTGGTGGAATGTTGCTCATGGGGTGCGCTTGGTGGCCAACGAGCTCAGCGACCCGGCCCACGAGGGCGTCCGATTGCAACCGGGACGCTATGGCCGGATTAGCCGCTGCAGCGCATGTTTAGGCGTTCGGCTCATTCGTAGTGAGTCCACATCCGAACGACCTTGATCGTGCGTTCGGCATCATAGACCTGATACACCAAGCGGTGCTGAATGTCGATACGGCGCGAAGATGACCCAGCCAAATCGCCAACGAGTTTTTCGCCGGGCGGCGGGTTCTGGAAAGGGTTCTTGGCGAGGATGTCGAGAAGTCGTTGCGCGTGTGATTTTAGGTTTGAGGACGCTATCTTCTTGGCGTCCTTCCGGGCTTGCTTGGTGTAAACGATAGACCAGTTCACCAGCCGGGATTCTTGGAGGCTTTATTGAGCGGCTCGGCCATGCCCTTGCGGATGGAGTCACGCAGACCGGGAATCGAGATGAGGTAAAGCGTCTCCTGGATGCTGCGCCAGTCGTCCTCCGACACGAGAACAGCGTTGGAACGCTTGCCCGTGATCTGAATGGGTTCGTGAGAATCGGCGGCCTCATCAAGGAGTTGGTAGAGCTTGGAGCGCGCTTGGGTGACGGAAATTGAAGTCATGCCCGAAGCGTGCGTTAAAGCGTACGCTCTGTCAAGTGGCGCGGAGAACGCCTAACACCCCGTACCAAGGACATGAAAATGAACATAAAAACGTCACCGGCTGTTGGGGGCAGCGCTGGGCGTTTCGTTTGAGTGTCGGTTAGCACTCATTTCTTCATTTTGAATGTCTTGCTCTGCTTGGGTGCTGCGGCGCATGTGTTGTTCAAGTTATCTACATTCCTCTTCTTGTCAGGCGTTTGTTGGTGCAAGCCGGACATGAGGATACTCCACAATCTTGCTGTCCACGGTGACGAGAGGTGCATCCAGAATACGAAATGTCGCGACTATGATTTGGTCGGCGGGGTCGCGGTGAAAAGTGGCGGGAAGCTGTGTGGACTCCACGCTGATGCGGGGCGAAAGCTCGATGAGTCGGACACCCGGATACGCCAGCGCCTGCTGAATCCAATCGAACACCGGGCACGGCAAAGTAAGCCGTCCGCGCTCGACGAGCTTGGCGACCCCCCAGCACGAAATCGCACTCACGCCGAGGCCCGTCTGCTCGGCGGACTCAAGCATCGTGCGTGTGGAGGCAGAAAGTGCGGAATCGCCATGAACCCACCAGACCCAGATGTGAGTATCGAGAATAATAACCCGGCAGCCTCCCAGTCAGCGTCCGCCACGGGTTCAGTGGGAGCGAGGAGCGTGACCGGGGTGCCGCGGAGCGGGTAGCGGGAGCCGGAAGCGGCAACGGCAGCAAATGGGAGGACGATGACCTCGACGGACTCGCCGCGACGAAAGGGAATGTCGCGCAAAGTGATGGTGCCATCCTCGGACAAAGTAGCTTCGGTGCGGTGTGCTTGCATGGCAGGAGGATAAAGCCTTCGATCCAGGGGCAAGCGCGCAAAACGCCATATCAACGACCCCAATAGCGATCCGGCGCACGGGACACGTGGATTGCAAACCCTGGCGTCAGGCCGGGTTAGATGCCAGCATGGTTAGCGAACCAACCTCGTCGGACGAGGAGCAATGACGTAAAGAGCTGAATTTGCCTTTTCACTGTAAATCAAGCACTTGCGTTTCCAGCTCTTCAGGAGCGGTCGAATTGGAAATTGACGACGCCCGACAGCGGGAATACGGTGCGAGCGTCATGGAAGCCATCGCCGAAAAACTAGAGAACAAGCTCCACGAGTGGAAGCCGGAAACCTCGCAAAAGGTTCGGGTGCTCGTGGCTGAAATCATCGAACTGGCGGACGACGACGCTCTGGACATCGGACGCTCGCGGAGCGTCGAGCAGGAAGTGATGGACATACTCGATGAGCCCTCGCCCCGGTGAAGTCTGGCTGGCAGACCTCGGAATGCCATGATGGGTTGAACGCGGCCCGACTTGGGGCCACGCTGAGAACGCAGTTCCAAACATCAACCATCACGTTCATGAAAGAATACATCCTCAAACCCATCACAGCGCCCACCACCTTAACTCAAACCTCCACCGGCGACAAGCGCCCAGTGCCGCCGCGCCAACCCCTGCCCACGGCGGTGATTGATCCCACCAAACCGCAGCTCAAGCTCGGGCTCGATGTGCATCTGGAATTCAGCATGGCGGTGGCGCAGAAGGATCATGCCAATCCACACGCGCCGCGCAAATTCACCTGGGCTGAACTCGTGGCGCAAGTCCAGCGCTGGGTGGCCGAGGGTTACCAGATATTTTGCGTGCAGGAGAGTTGCGGCTTCGGGTTCGTGCTGCACTGGGAACTGGTGGCGGCCGGGGCGCAGAGTTTTCTGATCACGCCCATCGCACTCAATGGCAAACGCAAGACGGACAAGCTGGATGCGCGGGCGTTGTGCCAGCGACTGTCCCGCTGCAGCGCATGGGTGTTTCGTTGAAGTTACTAACGGCGTCCAGCAATGATTCGGTCATACTTGCTGTGATGACCAATCCAGAACCAAACGATGTCAGAACCATCCTCGACTGCGGTTGCGCGATAGTGGATGCCGACACGAACCGACCACATCCTGCCAACCTTCTTGAAGTGGAGGGACGGATGCCGCGAATCGGTCTTGAGAAGTTCGTAGTTCTCGTCCGCCAGCCGCTGAATCTCCTCGGGAATTTGGGCATAGAACTGCCAGAATTTTGGGTTGGTGCGGTGCCTCACAAGTCTCGGCAACGCCCCTCGCGCAGATCACGGATGGCCTCGTCTGCAAGGGCGTCCAAACGTCCGGCGGCGACATCCTCCTCGAACTGTTTGTCCCACGCCGAAGCGTCGAACTCGGAGAACCAGTCGCGGAAAGACAAAAGCTCGTGACGGGAGAGCTTGCTGACGGCAGTTTCGATTTCGTGGACGGTGCTCATGTCGGGAGAATAAAGCGTTCCGATTTCTAGGCAAGCGCAGAAACGCCTAGACCCAATGCCCTTAAGGAATTCATCTGATTTTTCGGGTTGTTGATTATCAAGCACTTAGTACTTGTGCTTTAGGCCACATGTCCATGAGAACGAATGCCTCCGGTGAACCAGCTTGGCGGTTTTCCCTCCCCGAACCAACCCCAATCATTAAGTGTCTCAACATAAACCTCGCGGCAATAAGGTTCGTAACTGTGCGGGTTCAAATCGGACTCAAAATAATCCGTCCCGTCAGCAGCGTCAGAGATCCAATCGGCGTCAAACCGCGTGAGAATCAATGCGCCACTGGGCGAACCGAAATCTGGCAGCAATCCGCCCGTGGTGGTCACAGACCGACGGTCTTTGGTGATGAAAGTAAACGGGTGAATGTATCGGATGCCGGGGTCAAGACTCGCGTCGATCCAAGCTTGTGCAGCGGGGTTGCTCATGTGGCGGCTTACCTCAGAGGTAAGCCCAGCGACGGCGGCCACGAGGCGCGCCGATTGCAACCGCGATGGCCCGCCGCCGTTAGCAGCGTATGGTTAGCGGTCAGATTGCCAAAAGGCTTCGCACGGAAATGTCTTCATCCACGTCCTCCCAGTGAATCCCGACTCCTCGACCAATGAGACTCCAATTGGTGCGTTGAGCGGGAGTAGCGCGCAACAATCGCGGAAACCATTCGAGCGGTGCTGAAACGCTCCGACCGTCTGCCAGCGTGACTACGAGTTCGTCATCCGTGAACGCAACGTCCACGGCGTCTGCAACTGGTTTACTGATTAAAGTGCTCATCCCA
>JAYTXL010000233.1:0-2271 GCA_043742955.1 Verrucomicrobiota bacterium
CTGCACCGCCGCGTGGAAATCCGCTTCATGCCGCTGCGGGGCACAAAGCATCCTGGCGCGCACGGGGCACTGCGCGCTTGAGCCTCGGTCAAGCTTTGACGCCTGCCCCCTATTTCCTGACCCCTATTTCCGCGATCAGTAAAAAGTTGGCGAGAAAGTCCGACAGGCTGCTAGTGTTCGCCGGGCTAAGGTTCTGACACTGTCAGCCGGAGAAAGAGTTGCGGTTTGGTGCCGATGGGCACGCTGAAGATGTGCTGGGTGCCGATGCCGGTATCGGGGATGGGCTGCCAGTCGTTCTGCAGCGTTGCGCTCCATTCCGCACCGTAAGTGACGCCGCTCACGCCCGCGGGTTGCGTGAAGCTGAAGTAAAGGTTTCCTCCACTGGCCTGCGCCTGCTGGAACTGGCTGGCCTGAACCTGCTGGGGCTGGCTGGCCTGAACTTGCTGGGGCTGGCTGAACTGAGGCTGGGGGAGTTGGCTGCTCTGAGCCGAGGCAGGATTCTGGTTAGGTCCGAGGTGGGCGAAGACAACCAGGTTTTTCACGCCCGTTCTGGAAGGGTCTGCTGTGCCGGCGGCATTGCCGCTGTTTACAGCAGTATTGTACCAAACCTGACGCCAGGTCGTCGGGGTGAGGGATAAAAGAACGGTGAAAGTGGTCGAACCGGTGAACCCTTGGTAACTTCCCTGCACTGTGGCGGACGTGTCTTGAACCACCGTGCCCGCTGTCGCCAGGCCTGAGCTGGAAATGCCTGTGATCGGTCCGCTCACGACGCCCCACGCGACCGAATTCGCACTCACGGCGAGGAGGCTTGCGTCGTCAAGAACCTGCCGTGCGATGAGTTGGAGCGTCGCGTTTTCATACGCGCTCGAAGCCGCGGGAACCACCACGAGGCCCGTCACGTCGTAGAGCTGGCCGATGTAGCCGTGCTTCGCCGTCTCCGCGGGCGCGGCGACAGTGGAAATGCCGGTGATGCCACCAATGCTGCCGTCATTGGTGTAGTTCGCGCTCGCCGTTCGCGCGCCTCCGCCGTTGATCGTTTCGGTAGTGATGGAATAGCTCGCGCTTGTGCGTGTTTGCGCGACGGCAGGATAGTTTACGGGGAGCGCGATGAGCGCGCAAACGATGAGGCATGTTCTCATGGGATTTTTCGGCTTTTGCGTTGCCAAGGATTTCAATCTACGGCTTGGACTCTGTTGTCTGCGGAGCCAGAGGCTTGATACGCACTGCCGTGACCTTTGCGCGTGCTTCGTCGAAACGCTTCATCCGTTCCTGATTCTGCGCCCAGCCAATACCGTTCTCCACCGGCTGACCGAATAACGCAGGATCCTGATACTTCCCGCGTTCGTCTGCCGGCTTGTCCTGTTCCACGACCACCGGATGCGCTTTCATCCACGCATCCTGCCGGACTCCCATCACCTGCCACGAGACCTCGACGTTCGGCTTGTCCGTCTGAATGACGAAGCGGTTGCCTTTGATTTTCTGGGCGACGATCACTTGGGCGAATTGGCCGATGACCGTCAATTGATAGCGGAAATCGCGGTTGAGCGTCTCAAAGTAACCGGGCAAGTCAACGGTCGCCAATCCACGGGCGTCCGTGGTGATGTTGCCATTGTAGAGGTTCATCACCTCGGGCGACTCGATGGAGGAGTGAACCAAATATTTGTTCGCCGGATCCATCGGATGGTCGATTCTGAAATTCTTGGCCCCGTTGATCAGAAGACTCCCCCCGCTAATTTCCCCGTCTGCATGAATGGCGCCCGCCAGGACAAAACCCGCTACATTCACACTGCCCAACTGAGAGTTTCCCGGCGCGACAAGGCTGTCCCCCTGCATGGGGCCCACCACAACGAGACCAGTGGAACAATGAATGTTGTTATCCACCTCGAGATTACCGGAGCAATGCGCGTTGCCGTTGACATCGAGATGGTATTGTGGTGTAGAGTTGTTGATGCCGACCATCCCGCCGCTGACGTAATCCACTGTCAAAACGCCTTGGTTTTTAGCAAATAGGTGCAGCCGATCCTGGGTCACGGTTCCCACCTTTGCACCTTCGGAATCTATCCAGGTTTGCAACTTGCGTGTGCCGTCAGTATGTTCGATTCCGACGGAACCGGTTGCCGCCGTCACCTTGAGCGGCTTCACAGATGTGCTCGTGCCGAGATTGACGCGATTAGTAAACGTTTTTGTGCCTCCGATGCTCGTTTGATCGGTGGTCAGATCGACGAAATTCTGCACTAACGAACCGGTGCCGCCGTTGGCGATGGCGACGAC
>JAYTXL010000234.1:0-20310 GCA_043742955.1 Verrucomicrobiota bacterium
TTACTCGAAGTTTTTCGACAACATGGGTCCGATTCCGCATCACATGCACCAGAGCGCCGCGCAGGCCAAGCTGGTCGGTCAGGAAGGCAAGCCCGAGAGCTATTACTTCCCGCCACAACACAATAACGTCGGCAATAATTTCCCCTACACGTTCATGGGCTTCGAACCCGGCACCACCAAGGCGCAGGTCCGCAAGTGCATCGAAAACTGGAACAAAGGCGACAACGGCATCCTCGATCTCTCCAAAGCCTATCGCCTCAAAATCGGCTCCGGCTGGCTCATCGACCCGTGCATCCTGCACGCGCCCGGCAGCCTCTGCACCTACGAGCCGCAATGGGGCAGCGACGTGTTCGGCATGTATCAAAACCTCGTCGAAGGCCGGGAAGTCCCGTGGAGCCTCCTCGTGAAAGACATGCCCAAGAGCAAACACAAGGACCTCGACTTCATCGTGGACCAGCTCGATTGGAACAAAAATGTGGATCCGAAATTCAAAGATCATCATTACCTCGAACCCGTCCCCGTGGCCGACACGCGCCCGGAAGGCTTTGTTGATCGCTGGATCGTTTATGGCAAAGTGGACGGCGAACAACTGTTCACCGCCAAGGAACTCACCGTTGATCCCGGCGTAAAAGCCGTGGTGAAAGACAACGGCGCCTACGGACTCATCTGCGTGCAAGGCAGCGGCAAGATCAACGGCCAGCCGCTGGTCAGCCCGAAGCTGATCCGCTTCCATGAGCTGACCGAGGACGAATATTTCTGCACCGAAGACGGCGCGAAAGCCGGCGTGACCTTCGAGAACACCAGCGAGACCGAACCGCTCGTCTGCCTCCGCTACTTCGGTCCCGAAGTCAATCCGAACGCCCCGGCGATGGGCGCCTATCGGAAGAACAAGTTTAATTGAAGCGGTTGGCAGCCGAGTCGGCCCCCGTCTGAAATCATGAGCGAACGACGCCCGCTAGAAACCATCTCGTTGAGCGGCTACAAGTCCATCCGCGAGTTGAAGGGCTTTCGTTTGACGAACGGGCTTAACGTCCTGATTGGGGCCAATGGCTCTGGAAAGACAAACTTCATCCGCTTCTTTGAGTTGCTGGGGCATCTGATGGACCCGAACAAGGGCCTTCAAAACTACATCAGCGCCCGCGGACGTGCGGATGCCTTTCTGTTCCGTGGAATGAAGGTCACGCCCGAGATGACGGCTCATTTGAAGTTTGGGTTTAACGAATACAAGTTCACCCTCAAGGGCGCTGATGACCGGTCGTTATTCTTCGCCCAAGAATCCGCGCCATTCGACGGTCCCAAGTATGGCAACATCAAGAATGACCAAGGAAGCGGTCACAAAGAGAGCGGTGTCGCACGGTCCCACAGTACGAAGGCGTTGGAGTGGGTGTTCGAGACGATACGAGACTGGCGAGTCTATCACTTCCACGACACGTCACCTTCAGCCCCGGTCATGGGGCTGTGCAACATCGTGGACAACAACGTCCTCCACAGCAACGCTGCCAATCTGGCGGCGTTCCTTATGCGAATGGGGCAGTCCCATCCGGAGCATTACGCACAGATTGAGGAGACTGTGAGGCAAGTCGCCCCATTCTTTGGTTCTTTCGTTTTGAAGGCGGTCTCGCCCGGACAAACACAACTGCTCTGGAAGGATCGCTATTCCGACCTCCTTTACTACCCGCATCAGCTATCGGATGGCACGTTGCGCTACATCTGCCTTGCCACGCTGCTGCTCCAGCCGAATCCCGCGTCCACCATCGTTATTGATGAGCCGGAACTTGGGTTGCATCCGTATGCGATAAAGTTGCTCGCCAGCCTGCTCCACGAGGCAGCCGGGCGCGGCCAGTTGATTGTCTCCACCCAAGCGTCGCTGTTGCTCGACGAACTGACCCCGGAACAGGTCGCGGTCGTGAACCACCAGGAGGGCGAGACCGTTCTGGAGCGGCTAGATTCCAGAAAGTTGGACGATTGGCTGAAAGAATACACGCTCGGACAGCTCTGGGAGAAAAACGAGTTGGGAGGCCTCCCATGACGAAATGGGTGCGGCTCTACGTGACCGTCGAGGGACAGTCGGAGAAGGAATTCGCGGACAAGGCGCTCAAGCCACACCTCGCGGCTTTCGGCATTGATGTCCGCCCCCGAGTCGTGGTGACCAATCGGAAGCTCGGCAAACGTGGCGGCGTTTTGGACTTCGACAAGATTCGAGGAGACGTCAGTCGATTGATGAAACAGGACACGCACGCCGAGGCACGCTTCACAACCATGGTGGATCTTTACGCACTCCCTTCCGAGTTCCCCGGCTGGAGCGAAGCACGAAAAATTTTGGTCCCGCGTGAGCGGGTTCAGATGCTTGAACAGTCATTGGCAAAAGAGCTGGCTGAACCCCGATTTCTTCCGTTCATCCAGCTCCATGAGTTTGAGGCATTGCTGTATTGCGACTTGAGTGAGTTGCAGCGTAGAATCGCCGCATCTGACGCTGGAATCAAGGCATTGCGAGCGGAGGTCAAAGGCACGGCGCCTGAAGACATTAACGAGGGCGCAATGACCGCACCAAGCAAACGCATCATCCGTCATCTTCCGATTTACGAGCGGAACAAGGTTCGCGTTGGAGCACCCGCTGCTGCCGCCATTGGGCTGGATTCGCTTCGCGCCCGTTGTCCCCACTTTGGGGAATGGTTGTCGAAGTTGGAGGCGCTGGGAAATCCTTCACTCGTAGCGTGAGGACAAAGACACGATCAAGAGCCGGCTGCTCAACAGCCCCGAGTTCATCCGCTCCCACGAGCTGCTCGCCGGCCTACGCACGCGATCAGTTCGCCAGTGACTCAGGGCCATATGAAATCGTTAAATGGGGCTTGATATTTGATTTTGGCCAAACATTATACCGGGGAAATTTAAACTGAATTCATATTTTATATGGCAGATATTGCAAATCGCTACCCTGAAAACGTGCCGGGAAAGTTCTATGTCGACAACCAGTGCATCGACTGCGACCTGTGCCGGGAAACCGCACCGAACAATTATACCCGCAACGATGATGGCGGGTATTCCTACGTCTTCAAGCAAGCCGAAACCCCGGAGGAAGAAGCGCAGTGCAAAGAGGCCATGGAAGGCTGCCCAGTCGAAGCCATTGGCAGCAACGGACCTTAGGTCAAAGGATTTCTCAAACCGCACCCGCTGGCCTGTCGCCAGCGGGGTTTTTTTGCCAGGTAGGGCCCGCTCCTTTCCCTGAGCCGCCCCCTCCAAGGTTGCGCTCCGGGGCCGCTGTCCGCCAGGCGCAGCCTACGGGCTGCGTTTCAACTCCCGTAGTAGTTGATATTTTCAAGCGCTCCTGCACTTTGCCACCGCCGCGAAAAAGGCTCCGCCTACCTCGCCAGTTGCCGCAACCAACCGACCACATTTTTCAATTTACGCGACGGGTAGCGGGCGGTGAAACGCCGTAATTCAAAGGGGTGCGTCGCTGGAGTGTTGACGCCCGGCTCAGTTGTGCAAGCGGTACGGTAGCCAGCCTGCATCACCAGGTCGCGCACCGGTTCGTTCCAGTCACCGTAGGGATAACAGAAGTGCTCCACCGCGCGCCCGGATAGGTCTTCCAGCAGTTTTTTGCTCGCGGTAATTTCCTCACGCGC
Source organism: Verrucomicrobiota bacterium (assembly GCA_043742955.1). GTDB lineage: Bacteria > Verrucomicrobiota > Verrucomicrobiia > Limisphaerales > JAYTXL01 > JAYTXL01. The sequence continues at coordinate 3,624 of JAYTXL010000234.1, forward strand.
TTTGTCGAGGGGCAGGCGAGTTAGAAAGGGATGCGTCAGGGAATGCGATCCGATTTCATGTCCGGCGGCGAGCCAGTCGCGGACCTGGATGGCATCCATGATGGTCTCCTGCGCTTCGCCCAGCGCCACATCCCACTCATTGCATTTGCCGAGGAAGTTTGCCGGGAGGAATTGAATCGCCTTGAATCCGGTTTGTGCGAGCGGACCGAGCGCGTGGCGGAGCACGTTCACGTAACCGTCATCGAAGGTAATGACAATCTGGCGTGGCTGACACGGCCCGGTGCAGGTGTTCAACGGTCGGCTGAGATAACCAGCGCGGCGCAATTCCTCCAGTTGAGTGGAGAACAGTTTGGCGCTGACGTAAACGCCCTTGAGCCGGACGCGCCACGGACGCGGGCCGAGTTTATGGTACGTGAGGATGGGATTGCCCTGTGCGAACAACTCGCGGAACGGCGCAAGCGAGTTGTAGTATTGGGGTGCAACAGCGTTCATGGCGATGGAGCGCAATTCAGGGGCCACACTTTTGCAGGGCATCCATTTTCCAAAAAGCATTCCGATCGAACCGAGTCTAAGAAATGGCCCGGCAGTGTCGAGCCCATGTTATGCGACGGCGCGAATAACGGCGCGTTCACAAACCCGTGTTTTTTGCTTGTTCTGGTTGAGTGCTCGGTCAAATCTTACCTTAAGTTTCCGCTGCGGGCGCTCCGCAACCGGCGATTCGTATTTCATGCTGCCACTCGGCGTCGTTATTCCAACCAAGAATTCGATGGCTTATCTCCCGCGCCATGTGGAGGGGTTGAGCAGTTGGCTGGCTATGGCGGCGGAGGTCGTGGTCGTTGACAGTCATTCGACGGATGGCACGGTGGAGTTTTTGCGCGCCAACCTGCAACATCCGGCACTGCGCTTTACGAATCACCCACCCGGCCTTTATGCGTCGTGGAATCATGGCATCGCTCAAATCCAGTCCAAATACGTGTTCATCGCCACGACAGGTGATACCATCACTCGAGATGGCGTCTGTAAACTGGTTGCTGCAGCCGAGTCGCTGGAATGTGACGTAGTGATCAGCAAGCCAGGCTTTTGCGACAAGTCGGGGCGGGTGTTGCCAGATATCTCGTGGCCAATTGACGACATCGTCTCCACGCTTGGCATCACTGCACCGCGGAAGCTACACGCGTTGGAAGCCGTCGTTTTTGCCGTCGTGCATGCCACGGGAGCGATCACGGGCAGTTGTGCAAGTTGCCTCTTCCGCGCGGCCACGCTGAAACGATTTCCATTCCCCACCAACTTTGGAACCACCGGCGACGGCGCGTGGGGCTTGCAACACGCGGCGGAGGTCTGCTGGGGCGTGGTGCCGGAAAAATTCTCGAACTTTGTGGTCCATGCCACCAATGCGTCGCTTGCGGAGAAACAATTTTCCCTGATGGCTCGGCGGGGCGATGCGGTCCTGCGTGCGGGCATGGAGTCATGGCGGAGATCTGGGGTCATCAGTGATCGGGATTTGGCATGCGCGCGCTGGGATGACCTGATTGCGGGGCTGACTTCGTATCTGGACGCCAAGACGGCATTCGATCAAAACAGACGCAACGCTGTTCCGTGGATTCTGAACCCAAGTGCCTGGTGGAACCGTCTGAAACGCGGGTGTTCGGCGAAGCGGTTGGAAAAACTCAAGCACGAAGCACTGCGGCGTTGTCATGCAATGGAGGCTCGGATGTCATGTTAACCACAGTCGCCGAATTCGTTTATAACGCGTATCTCGCCGAGCTGCGAAAGGGCAGCGCGGGTAGCAACGCGCGCAAGAAACAATTGCGCAGAATCCGCCGCTTTTTGCTGAAGTTAACCGATCCAGACATCATTGCGCGGATTGATGGATTTCTCTTCCGAACGCCCTTTTCCAGCAACATCGTTTTATTTCAATTCGACTCTCCCCTCTATGATGCAGTTTTGCCACGTCTCGCCAGGCTGATGCACGCCGCGCGCGGCGGACTGGTGATGGTGGATGTCGGTGCGAATGTCGGTGCAGTCACCTACCGCGCTTCGCGGGATACGCCGGGACACTTTCTCTGCATCGAGGCCAACCCTCGTTTCAAGGCGAGCTTGACCCACAATCTGGCCCAAATTCCCAAAAGCCGCGCGCGTTTCGCGGCGCTGACAAATGAAAGTCGTCACGTTACAGTACGGCATAACTATATCGATGGTAACTCGAACATCGAGCCAGCCGCCGAGGGTGGCGACCTTCTCGAGTTCGTCACGCTGGACGAAGCCCTCGGCACCGAGGTGAATTTTCCGACGCCCAACCTCGTTAAGATTGACACCGAAGGTTTTGAGTTAAAAATCCTCAACGGTGCCAGCCGCATGCTGAGGGAGATACATCCGCCGTTGTTCATTGAATTTTTTCCCGAGTTCATCCGCCGCGAGGGTGGCGAACCGGATGCATTGTTCGACCTGTTGGGTCGCCATGGCTACGACCGCTTCATTTTTTACGATGGTGGCGGGAACCTGCTTGCCTCGGTGACGCGTGATCAGACGGAGCAACTTCAATCACTTCGTCGATATTGCGAACTGCGGCGCTCATTCTTTGACGTGGCCGCGTTCCACACTACGGATGCGGCGTTGTGCCGTGACTTCGAGCGGGCGGAACGGGATTTTTTCGAGCAGTTCCTCCGTCCACGAAACCCGCTCAAACGGCATGAAAAAAACCTCAGTATTTCGTAATGCGCGCCAGGCCTGGAAGCGCCGGCGCTTTCAAAGCTTGGGCATGAAACCGTGGACTAAGGGCTACGTAGAATACAAGCTCTTCGAAATTGCCCGTGTGCTGCGGGCAGGGACTTCCGTCGCTGGTAAGCTGCCGGATGGCTATGGCTTTCGCATTGATGAACGCATTGTCGAATATCCCTGGCTATTTGGACGGTTGCCTGTTGAACCGGGCGTGCTGCTCGACGCGGGTTCAGTTTTGAATTTTGATTTTTTACTCGATCATCTGTCATTGCGAAAAAAGCAAATTCACATATGTACGCTCGCGCCCGAATCCGACTGTTTCTGGCAAAAAGGCGTCTCCTATCTGTTCGACGATCTGCGGCGGTTGCCCTATCGGGACGGCTTGTTTGATTGGGTCGTATCGCTTTCGACACTGGAACACGTCGGCATGGACAACACGCTGCTCTACACCACTGACCCGACGAAAAAGGAATCACAATTGCGCGATTACTTGCTCGCGGTTGCCGAACTCAATCGCGTATTGAAGCCTGGGGGTACACTTTACGTGAGCGTTCCGTTTGGGCGCGCGCGGACGCACGGCTTCCTCCAGATTTTCGATCAAAGTAAAATTGAAGAAATGGTTTGCGCCTTTGCCCCCAGCGCATGTTCGATGGAATATTTCCTTTATCACCCCGATGGCTGGCGGCGATCCACCGCGAGCGAAGCTGGTGACGCAACATTTTTCAATTTCCATGAAACAAAAGTTTACGACGCCGATTTCGCTGCCAGTGCGCGCGCAGTCTGCTGTCTTGAGCTGAAGAAGCCAGCCAATGTTACCCGTTGACGCGAGCGCCCCGCTGTCTCTGACCTTCATTCTGCCGACGCGCAACCGGCGCGAATGGGTGGGTCGAGCCATCGAATCGTGTCTGCGCGCGGACCAACCGGACGTGCAGGTGGAGGTGCTGGTCGTGGACGGCAACAGCACCGACGGCTCATTCGAGGAATTGCACCAGCGCTACGCAAACGATCGCCGCGTTCGCTTGGTTCGTCAGACAGGTCCAAAAGGGTTCATGCCCGCCTGTTTTGGTGCAGTTCCAAAGGTCATGACCCGGTTCGTCACCTTCATGTACGATGATGATGTGCTTTCGCCATTCTGGGCGGACATGCCGCGGGCGATGCAGCGCTGCCGGGCTAACTTCGTCCTGGGATTCAGCGCTGGAGCGAATATCGAAAGGGTCGTGACCTTCGAGCCGGTGACCCGGTTGCTCATCGTCACGCCATCATTTCTCCTGCGCGGATTCTTTGGCTTCGGCCATCAACTCTCCAGCAGCGGCCTGCCGTTCAGCCCGATTTGCTGCCTCACGCGCACCGACTGGTTGCGCGAGTGGATGAGCGAAGTGGGGCAATTCACGCACGGCCGGCGCATCCGCGAATATTTCATGATGCAGCGCAACGCCGGCCCCGACCTGATGATCTATCTCCTTTCTATCTCCAATCACACGGGTGAAATACCCCTATTCGATGGTCCAGTGGCGCAATGTTCCGCGCACACCGCCTCGCTGACCTCTGGATTTGAATCGACTGAACTGGCCATCGGCTACTGGCTTGCGGGTGTCTGGCTCTGTGGCCGGTTGCGCGGATTGCGCCGCCATACCGATGCTGGTTGGTGCGCGGCTTACGTTGTCCGCCAAGGTCTCCGCTTGGTGCTCAAACGCCTTGGCCGCAGACAACTGGCGTGGCTTGGCCCAATGATGGCAGAGATTGCCGCCGTGTTTTTCCAAACCACACTCAACCCGAGTGCAATTTCGTTCTTCAAAGCCTTTGTGGTGTTTGTGCTGCCACGCCGTTGGCGCGCACAATTTAGCCTTTCAAGCCGCACGGAGTCGTTGCTACGCTGAACCAAGATTTATGCATCTGATACACCGTAAAAGCTGCCGTATTTGTGGCTCCACTTCCCTGCGTACGGTAATTGATCTCGGCCCGCAGCACCTGCAAGGATCCTTCGTCAAGCCGGGCGTCGAAACGCCTCCCATGCGCCGCATTCCATGCGTGCTCGTTCGTTGCGATCCCACGGTGGATGAAAACGCCTGCGGGTTGTTGCAGATGCAACACAGCGTGCCCCCAGAAGTCCTTTACTCTTCCTACTGGTATCGCTCCGGCACCAACCAAACCATGCGCGACCATCTGGCCGGTATCGTGCGCAATGCATTGAATCTTGTGCACAAACAGCGCGGAGCCGCTCTCGATATTGGCTGCAATGATGGAACACTGCTCAAAAAATATCCACGAACTTGGCGGCGCGTCGGCGTTGATCCATCGGACATCGCCCAGGAGGTCAAGGAGGGCATTAATGTGGTGCAGGACATCTTCCCGTCCGCCGAGCTCAAGCGCCACTTTCCCAAGTTGAAGTTCGACGTCATTACGTCAATTGCCATGTTTTACGACTTGGAAAACCCCGTCAGTTTCGTGCGCAGTATCCTGGAATTGCTAGCACCGGACGGCGTTTGGATCGTGGAAATGTCCTACATGCCGTTGATGTTGGAGATGAATTCCTACGACACCATCTGCCACGAGCATTTGGAGTATTACAGCCTTTCGGTTATCGAAAACATTTTGCGTCGCGTCGGTCTGAAGGTTTTTCGCGCCGAATTGAACGACATCAACGGCGGCAGCATCTGCTGCTACGTCACGCACGCCTCATCCGCCGCGCACCAACAGAACGATTGGTTGGCCGGTCTCAGGAAACTACGGCAGTCCGAGTTCGATCTGGAATTGGACATGGACAAACCATATAAAATGTTCCAAGACCGCATCAACTTTCATCGTGATGAGTTGGTCGTGTTGCTGAAGCGTCTGAGGCGCGAGGGCAAACGCATTCACATCTACGGCGCGTCTACCAAGGGCAACACCATTCTCCAGTGGTGCAATCTGGACAGCCGGATCATTGACTGCGCCGCGGAGCGCAATCCCGACAAATATGGAGCGTTCACACTCGGCACTGATATTCCCATCGTGAGCGAGGCTGAGTCGCGTGCCATGAAGCCGGACTATTACCTCGTCCTTCCGTGGCACTTCAAGGAAGAGTTCATGCGTCGGGAAAAGGCGACGCTCGAACAAGGCACTGGCTTTATCTTCCCGCTGCCGACCATTGAGGTCATAACAAAGCAATAACGGGCCGGACCGCATCGCATGGAAGTCTTAATTTTCGGCGCCAACGGCCAGGATGGCCAATATCTTTCGCGGCTTTCCAAACGACGCGGGTTTAGGGTCGCAGCAGCGTCGCGCAGCGATGCGCCAATAGTGGGCGATGTAGCCGATGGCGCGTTTGTCACGGAGTTGATTCGGATCCGCCGGCCAGCGCTGGTTTTTCATCTTGCCGCGCGATCCACCACGCGCCACGACGCGGCAGCGGAGAACCATGCCACGATCGGCAAGGGTACACTCAATATCCTTGAAGCCGTTCGGCAACACAGTCCCGATTCCAAGGTCTTCATCGCCGGAAGCGCATTGCAGTTCGTCAACCGCGGCGATCCCATTTCCGAGGACGATCCCTTCGACGCAGGCAGTCCTTACGCCGTCGTACGCAACTACTCCAACTTACTAGCGCGTTACTATCGCCAACTGGGATTGAAGGTCTATTTTGGCTACCTGTTCCACCACGAAAGCCCGCTGCGTAAACCCGGTCACGTCAGCAAAACCATCGCCGATGCCGCGCGACGCGCGGGCGCAGGCGAGCAGTTTCGGCTGGAGTTGGGCGATCTTTCTGTCGAAAAGGAATGGACGTTTGCCGGCGAAATGGTGGAAGCCATGTGGACGCTCATGAATCAGGAATCCGTGTTTGAGGCGAACCTTGGTAGTGGCGCGGGGCATACCATAGCAGACTGGGCCAAAGCTTGTTTCGACGTCGTGCAACGCGACTGGCGGGATTACATCTCGGAGAAACGGGATTTTACGCCGGAGTACTCACGTCTGATCGCAAACCCGGTTCGCATTCGTGCGTTGGGTTGGCAACCCAAAACCACGCTGGAACAGCTGGCCCGCCTGATGGTCCAGAATGAACCGTGACCCAGCCATCTTGGATGCGATGAGCACAGAACAACTTCCATCTTTCGCGCAGCATGGTGAAGACGTGCTGGTGTGGGATTACTTTGAGCACAAACGCGACGGATTTTTCATCGAAGTCGGTGCCAATCACCCCACGGAATTGAGTCAGACTTGGTTCCTCGAACAGCGCGGCTGGCGCGGGTTGCTGATCGAACCGTTGCCGCAATGTTGCGACCGCCTGCGCGCCGCCCGTCCCGGCAGCATCGTCTGCCAGACTGCCGCTGGCGCGCCGGATCAGGTCGGCGAAGCCACCCTGCACGTCGCCGCTTCCGATGCCTGGTCGAAGCTTGGCGGAGAACCCGACGACGCGGCTGCGAGCGTCGCGGCCATTCGCGTGCCGGTCCGCACCCTTGATCAATTGTGCGAGGAACACCGCGTGACGGCCATTGACTTTCTTTCCATCGACGTGGAGGGCATGGAGATCCAGGTGTTGCAGGGCTTTGATCTGGCGCGGCGGCGGCCCGCGTTGATTGTGCTGGAGGATTATCTCGACACGCTCGCCCTGTATTTTTTCATGCGGCGCGCGGGCTACCGGCTAGCCAAGCGCACTGGGTGCAACAACTGGTGGATCCCCGCCGGTGCGCGCCCGTTGCCGCAAAGCCTGCGGGAAAAGCTCAGTTTGTGGAACCGCATTTTGTTCCGGCGAACATTCTGCAAATTGCGCGCTTTGGTTGCCGCTGGAGAATGAGAAGCCATGCCTGAGCCGATCATTTTTTTCCACAGCAGCTTTGATCCCTACCTGGCCTTCACGGTCTGGCAGGCACGGCGGAGCAATCCCGACGCGCCCGTGTGGCTGATCGGCGACGATGCCAACAATCTTTCGGAATTAGGGGTGCGCCATTTTCGTTTCGCGGATCACTCGGCGCGGCGCGATGAATTCGTGAAAATCTACCGGCATTTCAGCGGACACCAACTGGAGAATGAGCGGCTTTGTTTCGAACGCTGGTTTTATCTTGAATCTGTCCTCGCACAAACCGACACGCCCAGCTTTCACTTCATGGACTCTGATTATTTCCTTCTTTGTGAGGTGGCTAAAATGTCGCCGGGTTGGGCTGGTTACGACCTGGCGAGGGCACCGGTCTGGGGCTACGCATGGTTTGCGGATCGTGATATTATCCATGAATTCTGTGATTACATGTTGGACCGGTTTTGTGATCCGCAGCAATTGGCCGAGTGGGCGCATCGTTTTAAGGCGGGTGAGGATTTTTCGTCCCCGGAAGGCATTTACAATGTTTGCGACATGACCTTATGGCGCATGTTCATCCGGGCGCGGAATAAGCGCCATCTGGATCTGAGCATCCCGCGCGACGGCGTGGTGTTTGATGAAGGACTGGGCCACGACGGTGCGTTCCAAATGCGGGACGGCTTCAAGATCATGTCGCGGAACGGCGACGGGTATTATTGTCACCCCAAGAATGGCGCGCTCCCGGTGCGGTTTGCCGCATTGCATCTCAACGGCAAATATCCCAAGCGCATCCAGCCGTTGTTCACCGGCTGGCCATGGCCGGTGTTGCGTGCGTGTTGGCGTCCGAATTACCGGCGGAACCTGCGTAAACTCATGCTGATCATCAGTTACTCGTTGCGCGTGAAAAGCCGGCTCATCGCGCCCGCGCAGCTTTCAGGGAAACCCGGCTTGTGACCGCGCCCATTAACCTTGATTTCGTTGATTTCGGCAATGCACTGCCAAAAAACGACAACTTTTTCTTCAACCTGTTGCGCGAGCAGTTTGCGGTTCAGGTGACCGACGATCCGGATTTTCTCATTTACTCGCACAATTCAAATGTTCACCGGCTGTACACGTGCAAGAAAATCTATTGGACCAGTGAAGTTTATGCGCCGAACTGGCGTCAGTGCGATTATGCGTTGACGCACCACTTGCTCGACGACCCGCGTCATCTTCGCCTGCCGCTCTACGCTGTGTGGGTGAAGGCCGATGACCTGGTAAAGGTGCCTGGGGAAACGATGGCCTGGCTCCAGCGCAAGTCGAGGTTCTGCTGCTTTTTTTCCAGTTATTTGAGCCGGAAAACGGAACATCGGGCGCAATTTTTTCATCTACTCTCGCGTTATCAACGGGTGGATGCCGGGGGGAAGGCGCTGAACAATCTGGGCTACGAGGTGCCGTTTGAGCCGCTGGCCAAACTGGCGTTTATGCAACCGTACAAGTTCTACATCGCTTTTGAAAACGAGTCCGTCCCCGGCTACACTACGGAAAAGATCGCCGAGGCCATGCGGGCGCGTTGCGTGCCGATTTACTGGGGTAACCGGCAGGTGGTCGAGGAGTTCAATCCGAAAAGCTTCATCAACGCCAATGATTTTCCCTCCTTGGAGGCGCTGGCCGCGCGCGTGGCTGAGGTGGATCGGAATGAGGAACTTTACTTCCAATATCTGCAAGAGCCGTTCTTTCGGGAGAACCGGCCCAACGAGTATTTTGACCGGCAACGCCTCCTGAATTTTTTCGGCCAGATGTTTAGGGATGCCACCCCGCCAATTGCCGTGCGTCGACCGCGCTGGTTTGGCCGCTGGTTGATGCTGAAACGCAACGGGCGGCACCGGATGCGTTTGCATGAAGGCCTGGCTTCCGGGCCGCTCGCCCCGACGGGACAGGGGCAGGTTTCACGGCCGTTGGATCACTAAAAAACACACATTGTTGAGAAGATTTTCCTGTTGTGCGTGAGCGCAGCATGAATTCCGCGCGGCTCTGGAGCACGTCTTCCATGTTGAACCTCAGGTGTTTTGTGTGGCTATTCAAAAGTTGTCCACGCGCGGCAGGGCCATGCGATTTTGTTTCACCAGCAGCCAGCGCCCGGGTAAAAACCATTTTCGCCGCTGGCTGACGGGGCTGATTTTTTCAGAGAAAATGTTCTCGAACTGTTGGAGCAGCCGTTCTGGTTGGTAAAGCTCGTTGGGCCGGTTCTCCGAAAAGTTCGGCTGACGCAAGGTGTTGAGATATTTCGCGTCGTCCTGATCCAATTCCTGGATCCTGGCGATCAAGGTTTCGTCGTCGGGAAAGTCGAAGCGGTTGAGGAAGCTGCGCGGATTGAATTCTTCATGGATGCGCGGGCTGCCCCAGTAAATGGGCAGGCAGCGCGCCTGCATGGGTTCGACGATTTTCTCGGTGGTGTAACCGGGGAGGCTGGCGTTTTCAAAGGCGATGTTAAATTTGTAGCTTCTCAGAAAATCCACCTTGGCGCCCTCCACGCAGGGCAGCCACCAGTTCATGTTGTTGAGCGCTCCGCCGACGGAATGAACCTTTTTGTAACGACTGAGCTTCTCGAAAAAATCCACGCGCCGACTTTTTGTTCGTGGGTCCGCCTTGCTGATGACCAGGCTGCAAAAATTCGTCTTGGCGGCCATGATGGTCTCCCAATGTTCGCCGCCGCGCAGTAATGTTTCCGGTTTGGCATAAAGCACGTAAAGCGGCAAGCGCAGGTGGCGCGGATCATCAAGGTAGCGGCAGGTGAATGCGTAATCGCACTCGCTCCATACGGGTGCGTGGGATTCCACGGCGAAAAAAACCTTCACACAATTATGTACGCGGTGCACATGGCTTTCACGATTGGAGTAAATCAGAAAGTCCGGCTGCGCATGCAATTCCACGTCGAATCGCGTCTGGAGTAAATTCCAAAAAAAGTTGTCCGTCTTGCAAAAGCCCGGCCAGAAATCACAGAAGTCTAGGCGTATCTTCCTCATGATCGGTTAGCGCGGCGCGTCTGGGTTTATGGCTGCTTTTGCTGACGCCGCCGACGAGCCAACCGCCATTGCCGGAGGGGCGTGGCCAGGTAAATCTTGCGGAATAATTCCAACCGTTCCGCCAGGGAGGCGAGGTGGAAAGGCGTTCCCTGAGGAATATACCAATTATTGAGCACGGTTCGTTTCACCAATTTATAACCTCGCCGGGTCATGTGCCGGTGCTTGTCCAGGGTGCGGACGCCATCCTCGATCAGGACCAGGGCCGGGCGGTGGCGCTCCAGACTGAACCCTTGCAACACATCCAATTCACCGCCCTCGACATCAAGGGAAACGAAGTCCACGCGGGGGTTTTCTTCCTTCTCCAGAATATCGTCCAGGGCCATCACTTGCACGGTTTCAGTCCCTTTGAAACTAATGCCGTGGGAATCCTCTTGCTTTTTTAGTGTGGAAAAACCGTTGAACGACGCGATATGCAATTCCGCTGTACCGCGTTTCTCAGGCGTGCTACAGGCGGCCTGATAGATTTTCGAGTGCTTCCGCTCTTTCACCAAGCGTTGGAAAAAAGCCGATTGCGGTTCAATCAGAATGCCACGCCAGCCATTTTGCTCCAGCAACCAGGTCTGCGAGCCGCCACAGGGATCATTCGCGCCGACCTCGACAAAAAAACCTTCCTGTTTGCTGCCAAAAAACTGCCAGACAAGTTGCTTTTCGATTTGTTCCAGTTGCTGTGCTGTTGTGCTCATGCTTTGAACGAATATGCCGGATCGCGGGCCGGATTGTGTCGGGACTGGTTGCTGGATACAAGTCCGCTCACGGCGCGTGCCGATGTCGTGATTTAACTTGCCGATCAGAAGCCCTTCGGCCCACCATCAAAAAACGGGCGGATGGAATTTGTTCATGCACGCGCGCGGCCGCGAGAAAATATCCCACCAACGCCAGCGGCAGGAAGATGAGGACGAACTCGTCGGAGTTAAACAGCATTCTTTTTGGTGATTGTTGTCTGTCTGGCAGTCAAGTGTTTTTCAATCAGGCAATCAAACGGATCAAGCTTGGTCGGCTGCGTCTCGGTTTCGGTCAGTGGTGTGAAATTCCACGCGATTCAACCAATTTTGCGGATTCACCTCGCCGTGCGGAATACTGAAACGGATGAGCTTGTAATGTATTTTGGCCAGGCCCTCGATGTTCCCGCCAAACGCGACATAACCAATCAAACTGCTCAGGCGGCGATACAACCGGATTTTGGCCGCGAGATGCGGCTGGCAACGTTTTGCGTCCTTAAAATATTGCGACCAGCCGATGGAGCCGCATACGCCCGCCGGCCCGAAATTTTGCGAGAGCAACACCCCTTCCGCAAAAACGCGCGCCGGACCGCCATGATGATGCAACACATCATGAAACGCCACAATCGCGCCGTCCGCCAGGAAGGGCGAAAACAAATCAAAGTCTGTCTTCGTGCCGGCATGGGTGTGGTCGCCATCAATCCACAAAAGACGAATCTTTCGGTTCTTGTCCCATGCTTTGGCGAGTTCAGAGGAGAATTGCTGGTGAAATTCGACGTTCTTTTCCACACCGGCCCGCTTGAGGTTGGCCTGAAAATCGTCCCAACCCGAAGCCTTGCCGCCGAGGTGTGGATCTGTAATGGAGGGCGAGGTCAGCGGATCAACCGCCACCACGCGCGGGGAAGACGTCAACTCCGCGCCTTTGGCCAGCACGATCGTCGATTTACCCTTGAAGCTTCCGATCTCCAAAATTTCTCCCGTCGTGGTGGGCACCGTCGCGAGCAGAAATAACAGCCGGATTTCCTTTGGGGTGAGCTGGCCTTCCACGTTCGTGACCTGGCGCAGGACCTGGGCGGTGCTGTTTTCAAAATTGACCGGCAATTGCTTCATGCGATGAGCGCGAACTTAAACAGGTCTCAGAGTGTTGTATAGTTGCAAAACATTCCTAGCCATGGCCGGCAGTGAAAAGCTGGCGGCAATTTTTGCATGAAGTTGACGGCGCTGTTCCAGGTTCAAACCCGCTTTTTGCGACCAAGTCCTCATGGCTTGCGCCAGTTCATCAATCAACTCCGGTTTCACCAACTGGCCGTAAGCGCCCAGGGCAAAAGCTTCCGGGATGCCGTCCAGCGCCGATGCGATCACCGGCTTGCCGCACGCATGGGCTTCGCAGACGACCAAGCCGAGCGCCTCGGTCCCAACTTGCGGATGCACCAGGCAATCCAGCGCGTTCATCACGCGCGGCATGTCCGCAAAATAGGGCGTGAGCCAGGCCTTGCCCTGCAATCCCAGTCGTGTGATGTCTGCCTGCAACACCTCCGCCATGTTGCCCCGGCCGATGATGAGAAAACGGGCCTGCGGAATTTGTGCGTGAATTTTTGCGGCGGCTTCCAAAAATTCGCGCTGCCCCTTGCCGCGAGGCAAACTGTAGCCGCCCACCACCGCAAAGGCGAAGTCGCCCGGTTTCAGGCCCAGTTCCGTCCGGGTGTCGGTGGCATGAAGCGGGCAAAAGCGCGTGGTGTCGATGCCACCATGAATCACCTGGATTTTGGAGTGATCGCCCAGCAATGGCGGACGGGCGCGACGCTCCAGTTCCGGAGAATTCGGCTCATAAACGCCTGTGCGCAGCACGGTGGCTGTGAAGTGGGAAACCGCAATGAGCGCATCGCATTGTCCGAGCAGAAAACGGCGGCTGAACCAGGAACTGGGACTTTTGGCCATGTGCCGCGTCAGCACAATTTTCGGATTCATGCCGGAAAGCCGCGCCGCCAAAATCGTCGGCCAAAGATCGCGTCCGTGGTGGCCGTGAACAATTTGGATTCGTTCGTGGCGAATAAATTTCGCCGAGTTGAAAATGAATTTTAATTTGAGCGGACCTTCGGGCGGAGTCGTGTGAAAAGGAATGTTCAGGCGGCGGATGATATTTGAAAATTCACGCCCGTCCGGGCCGGCCACCCATACTCTATGTCCGGATTGTTGCAAACCGAAAGCCAGCTTCACGCACTGGTCATCTGTGCCGCCGCCGGTGAGCAATGAGTTTAGATGCAGGATTCGCAAGGGCGTAGTGTCCATGGAGCGTTTCAACCGGTGGAACCACAGCATCCCGCCGCGCCGAAGTGCGGCGAGAGCAGAATGTCCTCGGCGAAGACGCGGGCCGGCTCGCCATGGGAGTACAATACATCGTGCATTACTACAATCGAGCCGTCCGCTAGAAATGGACTGAAGAGGTCAAAGTTCGTTTTCGTGCCGCGATCACTGCCGCCACGCCATTAACGCCCTCGAGCCGCGCGGCTAGGGCCAGCACAATGGTGGAGGGGCCCTTGAAAGTGCCGATTTCAAGAATTTCGCCGACGAGGGTGGGCGCGGCCCCGAGCCAGGCAAGGCAGGCGATTTCCCGTGGTGTCAACTGCCCCTCCACGGTATTCACGCACTTATGGATGTTATCGAGAACGGGCTGAAATAGAATTTGGCTAGGAATCATGAGCAAAGGGAGTTCACGCTAGTGCAGTCGGGTCACGAAGGGAAGTCGCCTCAATGGCTGGACCGCGTTTCCGCAACAGGAACCGTAAATGCGCCCGGTGGTAAAAGCAGGAGGCGTGAACGGTGTCGAAGCCGAGTTGGTCACCGAGAAGCGCTGCCGTCCGCGGCGAAAAATACCAGAGGTGATCCGGCGGCCCGAGGTATTTCCAGTCCTTGCCGGCGAGGCGTGCCTTAAAATGAGTGATGCACGGAGTGACCGCAAAAAACAATCCGCCCGGGCGGAGAATCCGATGGATTTCGGTGAAGGTTTCGCGCGGATCGTGGAGGTGTTCGACCACATGTATGGCGACGATCACATCAAAGAAGTCGGCGGGATACCGGCTCGACTCTAGATCACCCAGACGGGCATCCAAGCCGATCGAGCGCGCGTATTCCACTGGCCCCTTTTCATAGTCCAACCCGGTCGCTTCAAATCGCCGCGATTTGGCCGCCGCACTCAGCAGGTCGCCCTGCGAGCAGCCCAATTCCAGCAGTCGGATGCGCTGGTTTTGGACGGAAAAGAGGCCAAGAACTTTCAACAGCAGTGAGTACTTTAGTCGGCGACCTACATTCGTATGCGGAACATAGGGCCGATCGCTGTAGAGGTCGGGTTTGGCGTAGTGCAGATTCAGTTCGGCCTTGGTGGGAACCGGATCGCAAAAAACAAAACTGCAATTGTGGCACCGCACCACCCAGTAATTGTTTACGTGATGCAGTTGTTCAAGGTCACGACCGCCGCAGATGAGGCATGACTGGGAAGGGTGTGCCATAACTGTGAGGAATTTGTCACGACGCGCGGGCAAAGCAAGTATTCTAATCCGCCGTGCGGCCGCTGTCAGGGCTGTTCTAAAGTCGCATGAGGGTGCCGATGGCTAAACGGATGACGTGGCCGATGCGTCGGCTCATTAGATCCCTGAAGGTGGGGAAGGTTCGATCCCGCTTGCAACGCTGGCGGCGTTTCCAGGCACGATACTCACCCTGAACGGCACGGCGCAGGACACCCAGGACGGTGGCGGAGACGGGATGGCGCACGCGGCACAGATCCTCCCCCGCACTGACATCCAGCGGATGGTGCGTACCGTTTTCGATGCACCAGTAAAGCCGAACCAACTCCAACAACCGTTCTGGAGTGGCTTGTTCTGCGGTCAAGCTGGTGATGATCCAAACTGTCTCCACTTCCTGCTGGCCGCCCTTGATTTGTCGAATGCGGTCAACCCGCGCCACTTGGGCGGCGTGGGGAAAGCACATCTTGGTCGGCGTGGTCGGCGCGACCTCAAGGCCGCGCCACTCGATTCGACCATGACCCGGATCGACCGTCATCCACTGCGGGGGAAAAATTCTCCGGCAGGGAGATTTGCGCTTGGCGTTGCACGGTCGGTTGGTTGCCTTTGACCACCATCACGTAATCTCCTCCCCCCTCCTGCACCACCGTGTGCGCGGTCTCCACCTGGGTGTGGAGGGCATCCATCAAGGCAATCGTGCCGTCCAAATCCAGTCGCTCCAGCAACGTCCGGCCGGCCGGGATTTCGTTGCTCTTGTCGGCCACCGCTTCGACGCCCAAGGTTCTTCCGCTGCGAGCGTTGATGGCTCCGACCAGTTGCGTGCCGCCACTGCCACGCAACGCCTTGCCATCCAGGACGACCACAGCGCCATCCGCACCGCCCAGGCGGGCCTTCTGCCAGGCCCAGATGGCTTGTTGGAATTCCCGAACCGGCACCGCTTTGAGCACCCGGTAAACACAGTTCTCCGTCGGCACGGCATAGTGTTTGATGCGCCGGTTAAACCAACAGCCAAAGGCCGCTCGCTGCGTCGGAGTCAAATCCTTGGCGAAGAGCACAATGCCCCGGTGCCCGCCCCGCCCCCCGGCCAGCAGATACGCAAAGGTAATCGTGAGCACCGTCGCCTGTTTGTGGCGCCGGCCGTGGACGCTGCGGCTTTCCGGCACCCACGCCTGAAGCATCGCCCGCAACTCCCGCCCCTGTTCATTGGAAAACAAGCACCCAGGACGAACCGGGCGTTCATACTCAGCCAACGCGTCGGGCAGGACCCGGCTCCGGAGTTTGCGCGTCGCGTGTTTGACCAGTTCGCACACGAAAAGTTGCTTGGGCCGGTCATGCACCTGGTAAAAATCCTCGGCCACCCGCTTGAACCCAGCGGTGCTACCGACGGCCTGCCACCCCGTGGCTTTGTAACAGGTGCCGTGGAAAAGTTGGAGATCCACAAAACTTTCAGCCACCAAAATCGGGTGACCGTAGGCCTTGTGCCAGTCCGCAGACAATCTCCTCAGATTGAGCCCCAGCACATAACTGGCCAGGTTGGGATGCGCTCCGGGTTGGCTCAACAGGCAGTAACGCGCGTTGTTGGCCACCAATTGTAACCGCCCTCGTCGCTGATTGGCATTCCACCCAATCCATCCGTCTCGTCCTTTCAAGTGGTAGGCCGCCGCCGACCAACCCACCAAGGCGAGCCACTTTCCACGGTGTTCAGCCACATAACGAAGTTGTTCTCCCACCAGCTTCGCGTTGCCCAGCTAGTGGTGCTCAATAACCAACTCGTTCCAGCGCCCTTCCTCTTCGGGCAACACCAGCCGAAACTCGACCTCACTCAGAAAACTCGATTCCTCTGGATCACTCACGCCCAATTCCTTTTTGCTCATGCCACCGTGCAAAACAAATTTTGCG
>JAYTXL010000235.1:0-11201 GCA_043742955.1 Verrucomicrobiota bacterium
GACGTCTCCATGAAATCGTTCTGGGAAAATGATGCCATCATCTGGGCCCAGGGCATCAAGCAAATGGATCTGGTTATGAAGGACAACAGCGGCGGCAGCAGCCACGTGCACAAACGCAACGATCCAGAAAAGTTCTTTCCCACCCGGCTGCGCCTGACGGTCATCCAGGTGTCGGCGGGCGCAAAGTATGATCCCAGCCTGGTTCCCAATCTGCCGCAGAAAGCGGGCACCAAAGCCGGAAAGTAATTGTCCTACGCCGGTTGGCCCGGCAGGGATCGCCTCCGGCCAGCTTTTCTCGCCGTGGTCCTCGCTCATTGATGGTCGGCCGGTGGGGCGGATGATGCTGACCTACCGCTCGCCCGATTTCCGCATCGGGTCGAAAGCCAGGGCATTGTCCATGGCCCTGGCTCCCGCTGGCGAACCGATGCCTCACGCTCGGAAAATGGCGCTGGCGCCGATCCATTTCGATTACGCCAGCTGGGCAACCAAGACCGCAACCGTGACACCGCGTGGTATGCCCTTTTGGATCGGGATTGGCCGGCTCGCCGGACCGCTTTTGAGCAGTACTTCGCCGGGGCAGGCAGCCTATCCCTTTCCGAATTAAATGGAGTAAACGAAAGTTTCAAGGCAGGCTCCACGCCAGCCAACATCCGATAATTTATGGGTAAAGAATTCAGCATCGAACCGCGGCCGGTGCCGCCTGTGGAAACCAAATACCGGCGCATCGTCACGCCGTTGCCGCACCCCGACTCCGTGCCCACGCTGGAGAAGCTGCGCACGTTCGAGCCGATTTCCATGCGGGGCCAGCCACCGCTCGTCTGGGACCGGGCCGAAGACATTTTCGTGTATGACAAATACGGCAACCGCTGGCTCGACTGGTCATCCGGAGTGCTCGTGACCAACGCTGGCCACGCCGCCCCGGAGGTGTGTCAGGCCATCATTGACCAAGTGAACAGCCACTTGCTGCACAGTTATGTTTTTCCCAATGAAGAACGCGCCGCGCTGGCCGAGCTGCTCGCCGGTGTCGCGCCGGACGGTTTGAAGAAGGTTTTTCTCCTTACCACCGGCTCCGAAGCGACAGAATGTGCCATTAAATTATCCCG
The DNA here is from genome assembly GCA_043742955.1 of Verrucomicrobiota bacterium. Taxonomy (GTDB): domain Bacteria; phylum Verrucomicrobiota; class Verrucomicrobiia; order Limisphaerales; family JAYTXL01; genus JAYTXL01. Next base: position 1,104 of record JAYTXL010000235.1, read on the forward strand.
TTCGATGGGCATTCAGCGGGGTGGCAAGGGCAAAATTGGCATCGTCGGATTCGCCCGCGGGTTTCATGGGCGCACCCTCGGCGCGCAACAGGCGGGCGGAATGGCGGGCCAGAAGTCGTGGATCGTCAATGAGGATCCATCCATTCTCAATGCCCCTTTCCCGGATGGCTACTGGCAGGCAGACCCGAGCTTTGACACCTTCCTAAAAACCATCGCGGAACGCGGCCTGAAGCCGGAGAATATCGCGGGCGTCATGATGGAAACCTATCAGGGCGTCGGTCCGGATTTCGCGCCGGTGGAATACGTCCGGCGCCTGGCCGAATGGTGTCAGCAGAACCAGGTTGTGCTCGTATTTGATGAGGTGCAGGCCGGCTTCGGCCGCACCGGAAAATTCTGGGCGTTTGAGCATTATGGCGTGACGCCCGACCTGATTTGCTGCGGCAAGGGCATCAGCAGTTCGCTGCCGATTTCGGCGGTGATTGGGCGCGCGGAGATCATGGATCAGTTCGGCCCCGGCTCGATGACGAGCACGCACACGGGAAACCCGGTCTGTTGTGCCGCCGCGCTGGCCAGCGTGTCGAAAATCCTCAGGGAAAACCTGGCCGGCAACGCTGCCCGGCTGGAAACGCCTTTGCTCGAGGGCCTGAAGAAAATTCAAACAAAGCATCCCGCGATCATCGGCCACATCACTGCGCGCGGTCTCGTCGGTGGCATGCAGACCGTGAAGTCGGGCACCCGGGAGCCTGACCACGATCTCGCCCATAGCATCATCGAACGCTGCTTCCACAAAGGCTTGCTCTTCTTCGCCCCCGTCGGTGCGTGGGGACAAACGGTGAAGATTTCCCCGCCGCTCACCATCCCGCGCGCGGCCCTCGAGGAAGGGCTCAGCGTCCTCAGCGAGGCGACGGACGAGGCGGCAGCGGCACTGAAGTAAGCCACGGTTGGGGGAAACACCATGGCACAGGCCACCACTGGCAACCAGCCGTCCGCGCTCGACCGCGCCCGCCAGAAGGCATACTGGCACCTCATCCCGTTGCTGTTCGTTTCCTATATGATCGCTTACGTCGATCGGTCCAACGTGGCCATCGCCAAGCTGACGATGACCCGTGATCTGCCGGGCTTCAACAACGACGTGATCGGTCTGGGCGCGGGGGTGTTCTTTCTTGGGTATTTCCTGCTCGAAATTCCCGGCACCTTGCTCATCGAGCGCTGGAGCGCACGGAAGTGGATCAGCCGGATCATGATTTCGTGGGGCCTAGTGGCCGCGCTGACCGCCTTCATAAAAACGCCAGTGGAATTTTACGCCATCCGTTTTCTGCTCGGCCTGGCCGAGGCGGGGTTTTATCCCGGCGTCATCGTATTCCTTACCCACTGGTTCCCCGTCCGTGACCGGGCCCGGGCGCTCGCCTATTTCTTCGTGGCCACTCCCATTGCACAAATGATCAGCCCGAAAATTTCCAACGTGATGCTGCGGGTCGGGACGGATGAAGTTATCAGCGGTGTCAGCTTGCATCATCCGGAATGGTTCGGTCTGGAAGGCTGGCAATTGATTTATATTTTCTGGGGCATCCCGGCCGTAATTCTCGGATTCATGGTGCTCTTCTGGCTGCCGGACAAACCACACCAAGCCCGCTGGCTCACGCCGGATGAATGCGCCGCCCTGGAGCAGGAATTGGCGCGGGAAAAACAGCGGCACAGCGGCCAGCCTCACCTGACCGTGTTTCAGGCGTTGCGCCATCCCAAGGTGCTCTGGCTGGCCGCCGCGTATTTCTTTGCAGTGACCGCCAACTATGGCGTGGAATTTTTCCTGCCCAGCATCCTGCAACAGTGGTACAATCTAAAATTCGATACCCTCACCTGGCTGGTCATCCTGCCGCCCAGTCTCGCGTTGGTGGGTCAACTGTTCGTCGGCTGGAACTCGGATCGACTGAAGGAACGGCAGCTGCACGCCGTGGTTCCCATCGTGATTGGCGCGCTGGCCTTGGCGCTGACGCCCCTCACCCAGGGCAACCTGCCCTTGACGATTATTTTTTTCATGATTGCCTTTGGCGGCTTGAAAGCTTATTTGCCCGCGTTTTGGGCGCTCCCCAACCTGTTCCTGACGAGTGCCGCCGCCGCCGGAAGCATCGGGCTGATCAACTCGGTCGGCAACCTCGGCGGTTTCCTCGGTCCCTATGTGCTTGGCAAAGTGCAAACCATAACCGGTTCATTCGTGGGTGGCATCTACTACCTGGCCGCCTCCATGCTGGTGACGGCCGCCATGATCTACCGGCTGGGGTTGGGGCGAAAGGATGCCCGCCCCGAGCCGCCCGCGTGAGCCGCCCGCCCAGGCGGGAGGGCACCCAATAGAAAATACTTTTCATCCCAGTATAATCGGCGCATAAGAAGGTCGTCGCCACGACTAAATCATTGCTGCATGAATACCATTAAAGCCATCGCGACGCTCCCGACCGATATCGTCGTTGCGCGGCGAGAACGCGATCTGCGGTTGCATTTTCTCCAGCAGATCGAAGGCGAGGGTGCCCCGCAACGGATCACCTTGGAGCGACCGGAGGTGGTTATCGGGCGGGCGGCTGACGCGGACATCCGCATCACCTCCGACCGGGCGTCGCTTCACCACGCGTTCCTGTCCCGCCGTCAGCAGGACTATGCGATTCGCGACCACGACAGCCGCAACGGGGTGTTCCTCAATGGCGTCAAGGTGCATTCGGCCGTCTTGCGGGACGGGGATGTTTTGCAGGTTGCGGACACTGTGTTCATTTATTACGAGGGCTAACCATGGCGGCTTTTGTTAAATTTTGGGGCACGCGCGGATCCATTCCCACCCCGGCCAGCTGGACCCGCGTCTATGGCGGCAACACCTCCTGCGTCGAAGTCCGTTTTGATGATACCGTGTTTATCTGCGATGCCGGGTCGGGCATCCGCGAGTTGGGCAAGGATTTGATGACCCGGCCACAGCGCCCGGCGGAGCTGCACCTGCTGATCACTCATTCGCATTGGGATCACATCCAGGGCTTCCCGTTTTTTACGCCCGCTTACTCGCGCGAGAGCCGCATCCGAATTTATGGCATTTCCGAGGGCGACAACAGCCGTTACCGCCTGCTGTCTGGCCAAATGTCGTCTGATTACTTCCCGGTGTCCTTCGGCGAAATGGGTGCGCAGTTCCTCTTCGACCACCTCAACGGCGGTGACCGCATGATCAGTGGGGTGCGGGTGCGGAGTTTCCCGCTTTATCATCCGGGCGGCTGTTGTGGTTACGTTTTCGAGAAGGACGGCGTCAAAATCGTTTACGCCACCGACAACGAGTTGGTGATTCAGCCGGGCGAGAAGTTCCCCGACCCCGGGCACCAGGGCGGTTTGCGCCAGGTTTCGGAGGCGTTGCTGGCGATCGTGCGCGATGCCGATTTGCTGATTGCGGATGCGCAGTATGACGACGACCAGTATGTCACCAAACTCGGCTGGGGCCATTCCAGTTGTTTCTCCGTCACCGACCTCGCGGTTCAGGCCAGGGTCAAGAACCTCGCTTTGTTTCATCACGACCCTGAATGCACCGACCGTGAAGTGGACGCGAAAGTCAAGGCCTGCTGCCAGCGCGCCGCCGAACACCGCGGTCAACTGTCTCTGTTCGCCGCGCGGGAAGGGGTGGAATTGAAATTTCGACCGGCGCCTTGAAGTCAAGGTCTGGCGAGCATGGTTTCCATGGATCGTTTAGTTGAGCCGTGGTGGAGCTGGGCTTGAAGCATTACTCGTCCCGCTCCGAAAGTTCAAGCGCGTGATCCCTCACTTTTTTGGGGCCAACTCGTTCCGCACCCCGGCAATCAACCGCTCCAACTTCCGACCATACTCGACGTAGTTGGCGCGCATCGCTTCGTCGTTGCTGGTCGCGGCGGGCGCGGCGTGAAAGACGACGACCATGTGCGGCTCGATGCTGATGCCCGCGTCGTAACCACGCGCCAGGGCGTCTTTGAGAATGTCGCGAACCCGCCCCTGCCCTTCTCCCGGCCAGTTGTAATCGGCGTCGTTCTTCGACGGGTTCCAGGTCGCGTCCTTGACATGCAGGTGCGCCGTATGGTCCCGCACCTGCGTCCAAAACTCCCAAGGATCCTGTTTCTTCCAGGGCTGTGGTCCGCGACGATCCGCATTAAAAATGGGATTGGCAGTGTCAAAAACCCATTTGAGCCCGGGGCATTTGTCCAGCAACTCCAGCGCGTGCGGCGAACTCATCCCGCCGTAGTTCATGCAATTTTCGTGGACGGGTTGGAGGCCGGCATCGAGGAACATTTTCGTCACCTCGCGGACGCGTTCGAAGACTACGCCCGGCGTGACCGCCTCGTCATCCTTCGGCTTGAAGCTCATCACGCGGACATATTTCGTGCCCAGTCGCAGCATGCGCGGTATGGCCCGGCGCACCTCGGTGAGGGTCACCTCAAACGGTGTCTCGACGGTCTTCGCCCAGTTCATGATGGTGGAGCCGAAGGCATACACACCCACGCCGCTCTCCTTCAGCTTGCGTTCCACGATGGCGAAGGCGTCGTCGGGAACGTTGTGGAGGTTGTCCTTCTTGAAGCCCGGCACCTCGACACCGCGCATCTCGATGAACTTCCAGCCAAGTTCCTGCGCGGCCTGAATCTGGCCGTCAATGCTGTTTGCCCCTTCGTCGCCAATGCCGGTGAGAATCATAATGAAGCCGATTTAATCATAGGTGAACTCCGTTGCCCACGGAATTTTCCCGGCAACTTTTTAGAAAGCACTCCCCGACCCAGCCATCCTGGACAGGCCATGCTCTGCGGCCAGTCAAATCACACTTCAAATCACACTTGCTTTGCCTTCACCGCTCCTTAACGTTCCTTGGTGATCGCGGCAGCCAGACCGCTACTTTACTAAACTCGACAACCCAATCCGCCCCGAACGACCTCGACGCAATGGAATCTTTGCCCTACCCCGACCAATTTGCCTGCCGCCACATCGGCCCCAATCCCGCTGAACAAAAGGCCATGCTCGTTACGCTCGGCCAACCAAGTCTCGATGCCCTCGTGGACCAGACCGTGCCGGCCAATATCCGCCGCCGCCAACCGCTCGCCCTACCGGCGGCCGGGAGTGAGTTCGAGGTTCTCGCGCGGCTTAGATCCATCGCCGGCAAGAACCAGGTGTTTCGTTCCTTCATTGGGATGGGTTACTCCGATTGCATCACGCCGCCGGTCATCCAGCGCAACATCCTCGAGAACCCCGGCTGGTACACGCAATACACGCCTTATCAGGCTGAAATCTCCCAGGGCCGGCTTGAGGGCCTCCTCAATTTCCAAACCATGATTTGCGACTTGACCGCTTTGCCCATCGCCAATGCCTCCATGCTCGACGAGGCCACCGCCGCCGCCGAAGCCATGATGATGTGCCACCGCGTCAAAGGTGCGGCCGGACGCAATGCCTTTTTCGTCTCCACCACCTGCCATCCGCAGAATATCGAGGTCGTCCAAACGCGCGCCAAGGCACTTGGGATCGAGGTCATCGTCGGTTCCCATGAATCCCTGGTCCCCGAAGGGAAATTCTTCGGCGCGCTCGTGCAATATCCGGCGACGGACGGCGTAATTTATGATTACACGCGTTTTGCGGACCGGGCCCACGCGTCAGGCGCGCTCGTAATCGTGGCGGCCGACTTGCTCGCGCTCACCCTGCTCCAACCTCCGGGCGAATTTGGTGCAGACGTGACGGTCGGCAGCGCGCAGCGTTTCGGCGTGCCGCTGGGCTACGGCGGACCGCATGCGGCGTTCATGGCCACGCGGGACGAATTCAAGCGCCAGTTGCCCGGTCGGCTCGTCGGCGTCTCGAAAGATTCCCGCGGCCGGCCCGCGTATCGCCTCGCCCTCGGCACCCGCGAGCAGCACATCCGCCGCGAAAAAGCCACGAGCAACATCTGCACGGCGCAGGCGCTCCTCGCGAACATGGCGATGGCCTACGCGTGCTACCATGGGCCGGCGGGGTTGAAGCACATCGCGACGCGCGTGCAACGGCTCACCGCTCTGCTCGCTGCCGGTCTGGAGAAATTGGGACACCAGACCAGCCCCCTCCCCCGCTTCGACACCTTGCGCGTTGCGCTGAAGGATTACACCAGCGCGGAAATCGTCGCTCTCGCGGAGAAAAATCACGTGAACTTGCGCGTGCTCGACACGACGACGCTCGGCGTTTCGCTCGACGAAACCACCGGCGCAAAGGACCTGAACCTCTTGTTCAAAATTTTTAATGGAAACTTCACGCCAGGATTTACGGTGGAGGAATTGGCGCCCGCACAACCTGAAGGTTGCGGCTACAGCTCGCCGCTGGCGCGCACGAGCCAATATCTCCTGCACCCGATTTTTAATCGCCACCATTCCGAGACGGAAATGTTGCGCTATTTGCGTCGGCTGGAGTCGCGCGATTTGTCGCTGACGACCTCGATGATTCCACTCGGCTCCTGCACGATGAAACTCAACGCGACGTGCGAGATGCTCCCGGTGAGCTGGGCGGAGTTTTCCAAGATTCATCCTTTCGCACCGCTGAAGCAGACGCGCGGCTATCAGGAGCTTTTCGGCCAGCTTGAAGAATGGTTCGCGGAAATCACCGGCTTCGCGGCCATCTCGCTCCAGCCAAACGCCGGTTCGCAGGGCGAATACGCCGGCCTGCTCGTCATCCGCGAGTACCACGCCCGCCGCGGCGAGTCGCAGCGCAACATTTGCCTCATCCCCACGAGCGCGCACGGCACGAACCCCGCCAGCGCCGTGATGGCCGGCCTGCGCGTCGTCGCTGTCACGTGCGACCCGGGAGGAAACATAGACGTCGCCGACCTCCGCGCCAAGGCCGCCGAACACCAGAACAACCTCGCGTGCCTCATGGTCACCTATCCGAGCACGCACGGTGTCTTCGAGGAAAGCATCAAGGAAATCTGTACGATCATCCACGCGCACGGCGGACAGGTTTACATGGACGGTGCGAACATGAACGCCCAGGTCGGCCTCTGCCGACCCGGCGACATCGGCGCGGATGTCTGCCATTTGAATCTGCACAAGACCTTCTGCATCCCGCACGGCGGCGGCGGACCCGGCATGGGGCCAATCGGCGTGGCGGAGCAGCTCGTGGATTTTCTACCCGCCCATCCGGTGGTGAGCCTCGGTGGCGAACATCCGATCGGTGCCGTGAGCGCCGCGCCCTGGGGCAGCGCCAGCATCCTGACCATCTCGTGGGTATATATCGCGGCCATGGGCGGAGCCGGCCTTACGGAAGCAACCAAGGTCGCCATCCTCAACGCGAACTACATCGCCACGCGGCTGGAAAAATTCTTCCCTACCCTCTACCGCGGCCACGGCGGCTTGGTCGCGCATGAGTGCATCCTCGATTTGCGGCATTTCAAATCCGTCACCGCCGAGGACGTGGCGAAGCGCTTGATGGACTACGGGTTTCACGCACCCACGCTATCGTTCCCTGTCGCCGGCACCCTGATGGTCGAGCCGACCGAAAGCGAATCCAAGGCAGAGCTCGACCGCTTCTGCGACGCGATGATCGCCATCCACGGCGAAATCATGGCCATCGAAAGCGGTGCCATGGATAAGCAGAATAACCCACTTAAGCACGCCCCGCACACGGCGGACATGCTGGCGGCGACCGACTGGAACCATCCCTACACCCGCGCGCAAGCCGCCTTCCCGACCGCGCACGAGCGCGAGCACAAGTTCTGGCCCTACGTCGGCCGCGTGGATAATGTTTACGGCGACCGCAACCTCGTCTGCTCCTGCGTGGGGATGGAGAGTTACATCTCGTAGCCTTCGTGGATTTCCCACCTCCTTTTCCAACTCAACCGCAACGGGAAGTTTGCACGGACGTCCCGGTCGTGAATATGTTTCCCTCGAAAGTGTTCCAACCTTTTGATATAGACCGGACATGAAAATCACCCAAGCCCTGATGGCCGAGCACGCGGTATTCCACAACCTGTTTGATTACCTCGAACGGACGGCACCGAAATTGAAGACGCTGGCGGAGGTCAAATCGCTCGCCGGCCTGCTGGATGCGATGCTGGACGCGCATTCGCAGATGGAAGATGAATTAATCATCGCCCCCTTGGAGGATTGTTTCGAGCAACTCGGCCAGCGCGAAACCTTTCACCAGGAACACGAGGAGATCGACCACAATTTAAAGCTCGCCCAAACCACGCGCCAATTGAAAGCCGGCCGGAAGTTTCTGCTGGCCGCAGTGCTGGCCTCCCGCCGGCATTTCGACAAGGAAGAGCGTGTCGTCTTCCCCATGGCGGACAAATTGTTGAAAAACAAAAACCTCCTCGCGCTCGGCAGGACCTGGCTGAAATGCCGCCCCGCCATCACGGCCTGATTGTGCTCGGCCAAAAAAGCAAACGTGTTGCCGGGCGACGCGACGATCTCCCGCACCGACGGCCGCCTGGTTTTTTTCCTGTTGTCTTTCTGAACCACCTGATTAAATACCACCATGTTAGGCCTGTTCAAATCGAAACCCAAAGTCAAAGCCCTGCTCCTGGTGGATGTCCAAAATGATTTCATTCCTGGCGGCGCTCTCGCAGTTCCCCACGGGGATGAGGTCGTTCCCGTGATCAACCGTTTGCAGGCGGAGTATGACATCATCTTCGCCACCAAAGACTGGCATCCCGCCGGCCATTGCAGCTTCGCGTCCAGCCATCGCGGCTACAAAGTGGGCGATCGCGCGGAACTGGAAATTGGCTCGCAATTGCTGTGGCCGGATCATTGCGTGCAAGGCACCCCCGGCGCGGAATTCGCGACGGGTTTGGAGACCCGGAAAATTCAGAAGACCTTTGAAAAGGGCATCGACCGGGACATCGACAGCTACAGCGGCCTCTACGACAACGGCAACCAGCGCGAAACCGGCCTGCGCACCTACCTCGCCACCAAATTGGTGCAAGAAGTGCATATCGTCGGACTCGCCACCGATTACACGGTGAAATACACCGCGCTGGACTGCAAACGAGCCGGGTTTGAAGTCGTCGTTCTCCTTGCGGGCTGCCGCGCCGTCAATCTGAAACCCGGCGATGACGCGCTGGCGATCAAGGAAATGAAGGCGGCCGGCGTGCAGGTGAAGTGAGGCGGCGTGCGGCGCCGCGCGCCACGGCCGCTCCAGGCAGATTCGGAGCTGGTTGAAGTGGCCGACATCCGAAGCTCGCAATCCGAGATCTGAAAGCAGCCGAATCCCGAAATCCAAACAACCGGATTGCCCACCATGCCCCCTGAACCAAACCGATCGCATTCGGGAAAAGGCACCTTTGGTGTCCGCATCGATCAATTCCAATTGCTTCTGTGTTTGCTGCTGTTTGCTTCCGGCGCACTGGCGCTCGTCTATGAACTGCTGTGGATCCGCCGGTTCACCGCGGTCTTCGGCGCCACCACGCCGGCAACCGCCGCGACTTTGATCGCGGTTTTTCTGGGGTTCACAATCGGCAACCTGGTGCTGGGAAATTATGCGGTGTGCCTGCGCCGGCCGCTCCGCATGTACGGCCTGCTGGAGGTCGGTGTGGGCTTGAGCGCCCTACTGTTGGAACCGCTGGTGGCGCTCTACGGCCATTCCTATCCCACATTGTTCAAGACTTTCTCCGGCTCCACCATCGGCTTCGCGACTGCCAACACGATGCTCGCGGTGGCTGCGGTTTTTCTTCCAACTTTCTTCATGGGAGGCACGATTCCGGTGCTCGGCCAGGCGTTGATTGTCGAACAGCGAAAGTTCGGGGTCGTCGCCAGCGGCCTCTACGCCGCGAATACTTTCGGCGCAACCATGGGTGCATTGAGCGTGCCCTTTTTTTGGTTGCCAAGGTTCGGAGCAACCGCCAGTTACGGCATGTGTGTCGCCTCGAGTGTGCTCGTGGGATTAATCGCTTTGGCACTGGATCGCGGCAACCTCGCCCCAGTGGAAACCGTCGCCCCCGCGCAACCGAAACCCGAGCCGGCTGCCAAAGTGAAACCTTCGTTGACCATGGGGTGGACGCTCGCCCTGGCTGCCCTCTCCGGCATGTTGACGTTCATCCTGCAGGTCACCTGGGGACGCATGTTTGCCCAGGTGCATGAGAACTCGATTTACTCCTTCGCTATCGTCATG
>JAYTXL010000236.1:0-2997 GCA_043742955.1 Verrucomicrobiota bacterium
CCGGGTTGCGCTGGTGGCTGCGGCTGGTCTGCGACACAGCCGCGCTCCACCGCATTTTCAGACAGGCTCTTACGGTTCCAGCGGTCTTCCACCCAGCACTAAAGTGCTGGGCTATTTTCAATCGTCCCCTGCGGGCCCCGACCCGATTCCAGAGCGGCATTGCAAGAAAGCCAGTTTTTCTGGGAATGTTTTCTGGAGGATAGACTGTCGCAAACGCTGCGAACGAGCAAGGTTGGCGGACGCCACCGCGGGCGCATCTGGACACTGCCCCCCGCGAGTTTGCCGTGCCGGAGCGCGGCTGTGTGCGCAGCACCAGCCGCAGCAGGTTGCCCTGGCCCGGCGTCTGGAGTTTTCCCGCCGTGCCACGTCGTCGGGGTTGCTGCGGCTGGTCTGCGACACAGCCGCGCTCCGGGGGCAGTGTCAAGAGGCGCCCCACCACCGACTCCAACTCCTCCACCACGCGCAACCGCCGCTCCACTTCCGCCACGCCGCGGGACAAAGCGTCGTCGCGGAGAACGCTGTAGTAATGCCAAGGTTTTTGGGCGCGAGCGCTGGGTTTGCTCATGGAACAATGATTCCCGTCTTGGGGTCGAGCACCACAACGTCTGCCCAAGGCGTTCCACGCAATGGAAGAAAAGCCGCGACGTCGGTCGAAATCAATTTCAAGCCAGCCACATGAGCAACTGCGGCGATCCAAACGTCGTTGTGGTCATGCTGAATTGCCATGCCGTTGGAACGTGCAAACGAATAAAGCTCCGCCCAGCGCAGATGAATGCGGGGATCACTGATTGGCAAAATCAAAAGGTCTCCAATGGTCCGCTTGAGCAACTCTTTGCGTTTCGCTCCCCACGACTGCGCGAATGACCACAACTCTGCCAGAGTCACTTCGCAAATGGTCGGCCTGAACGGAGAAGCGCGAAGCTGGAACTGCGTGTCCACGGCCAGCGACACCGGACTTTGCTCCCGCGTCGCGTGGAGCACGATGTTCGTGTCCAACAGATAGCCCTGGGCCGTGCTCATGTCTTAGCTGAATGCCTCCACCGCCGCTGCAAACTCCTCGTCGGATTCCTCAGCCGGGATGCTGCCCAAGATGCGATTGAACGGCGACCGTTCACCGGGACGCAACCGGGTCAACGTCTGGTAATCAGGCGCGACAAGTGCCGCCGGCACCTGGCGGAAGAACTCGTCTTGCGCGCCGGCAAATGTGATGGCATCGGCGTCAATGCGAAGCAACGAACCCGAGGCGCGAAATACGCCCGCGCCCTCAATCACCACATCGCGATTGAAATAATCCTTCAACGATTCGATCGGCTGAACGCCTTCCCAAACTGCCGTGACAAAAACACCGTCCTTCACGTCCAGTTTTAGCACGGCCTGCTTTGCCGCCATCAAATCCAGACGACCGGCCACCCGAACCCGGCGCGGCGATGGAGTTGCGGCGCAGAGTTCCGAAGCGGCATCCACGGCAAGCTGATCAATCTCCCCTGCGTCCGTGAGTGCTGTGTCCGGCAAGGCGATTCGCGAAATGCCACGCTTCAAAATCCGACGATAACTGCTGACGCGTTGAAGCATGCCACGGTCGAAACGGTTGCTTTCTTTCTGCCGTTTGCGCACGTCGCTCAATGCCGCCCCCAACAATTCAAAGGCGGTCTGCTCAGGCTTCGGGCCATCTTCCCACAGACGCTTCTGCTCAAATAATTCGCCTGCCACGCTGCCGAACGACGGTACTTCAAAATGCAAGAGCGTCGCGCCTGCTTTGTTCCCGGAATGACCCAGGTAATGAACTTCAGCCGCCGCTTTCAAGCAGGCCGGTATTCGACCACGCGCCCGACTGGAGTGCAAAAAGCCCATCCGCACGGCATCCTGAAGCGTGTCGTGCAGGTGTGTGAACACTGGCCCGATCAATTCCGGCCGTGGCTTTTGGCCCAATCCCTCGGGGGCGCTCAATTCAAATGTTCTTTCAATTAGATTCACGGTTCGTCTCGCGGTTGATGGTTCGTTGACGTCGCACAATGTGCCACGATGGCTCGATACGAGTAAATGAGCTTCGCGACCGGGCGCACATTGCCGGCGAAAGTGCGGCAAATTCCACTCGATTGAACTTTCTTCGCCATTGTTGTGTCTCGGCGTGTCACACCAGTTCTCCGGTGAAGGCTTTTTGGAGGATGGACTGGCGGAGGTGGGTGGCGCGCTGGAGATGGACCGCTTCCACCGCCTCCAACTCCTCCACCACGCTTGACCGCCGCTCCACTTCCGCCACGCCGTGGGACAAAGCGTCGTCGCGGAGAATGCTGTGGTAATGCCAAGGTTTTTGGGCGAGAGCGCTGGGGTTGCTCAGGCGCGGTGCGAGTTCTTCTTCAACCACTCTGCGTAAGCGCCTTCGGACATCTCTCCGGCGGCGAGGGCGAGGGTGCGATGGGCCGCGTCGGCTTCGGTCGCGTGAAATTCAAAACCGTTACGTTCGAGAAAGCCCGCGCCGAGCATGAAGCCGGTGCGTTTGTTGCCATCGAGAAAGGGATGATTTTTCACGATGCCAAACGCGTAGGCCGCGGCCAGATCAGCCATCGTCGGCTGGCCGTAGTGGAAGAGGTGCTGCGGTTTGGCCAGCGCGGAGCCGAGCATGGTTTCGTCGCGCACGCCCGCGAGGCCGCCGTAGTGCGAGAGCATCAGGTCGTGCAGCGCGAGGCACTCGTCGCGGGTCAGCCAGTATGGCTCTTTCATTTGGCGAGTTCGCGCAGGGTGTTGCGGTAACGGCGGTTCAGGCTTTCAAACACGGCCATGGATTTGGCGAACTCCGTGTTGCTGGCGGTGAGCCGCATCCCGTCCTTGGCTTCGGTGAGTGTGAGGGTGTCGCCTTCCTCGACTTTCAATTGGGCGAGGGCTTCTTTCGGCAGCACCACGCCCACGGAATTGCCGATCTTGCGGAGTTTGAGTTCGAGAATCATGGGGCGGAGTGTAATAACGGATGTTATTACGTCAAGGTTGCGCAAAGCGGGC
>JAYTXL010000237.1:0-2819 GCA_043742955.1 Verrucomicrobiota bacterium
CACCATGCCGCAGCCAGGCTCTTTTTCCCAACAACGAAGCTTCACGGGTGGGCGACTTGTCCATTCACTGAAAATGGCGCGCTCCGTATTCTAGGCCGCCCCGGTGCCAACCACGGTCCCGATTCTCCCACTTCCGCTCGCACTTTGCTGCGCAGCCTGCTCGCCACTCCCGGCCACCAATTCTGGCCAGACGACGTCTCCTTGATGGACGTCCGCCTCTTCCCTTCTCTCCCCAACTCCAAGCACCTCACCGACCTCTACCTTCTCGGCCTCGCCGTGAAGCATGGCGGACGCTTCGCCACGTTCGACCAGAGCATCGACGCCGCGCTCATCCCCGGCGGTCCGGCGGCGTATCATGTCATTCAAGGATGAAGGATGAAGGATGAAATGAAGCAACAAAAGCCGCTGCCCGAAGTGCGAAGCTCCGTGCCTTCATCCTTCATCCTTCATCGAGACCCAGTTCCCCATCGCCCGCCTCTCCGCCGAATCCTACAAGGAGCGTAAGGCGAACAACGGGCAGACGCTCACGCAGCTGGGGAAAGGGTGGGGACGCAAGCCGCTCATCCTCGTCCGCGCCTCCATCCTCGGCATGCTCATGCCGGCCTCGGGCGACCCGAAGCGCGATCGGGAAATCTTCCTCAAGATTCTCACCATGGACGATGACGGAGCCTGGCAGTGCTGCAAGGGCGAGATCCCGGCGGGCGCCTGGCGCGAGGCCGCATCGCCGGAAGTTCAGGAGGAGTTTTTCACCGCCCGCGGTTTCCAACGCGGCCTCACCGATGAGGAGAAGGAAGCGGTCTGCGCCCGCATCTGGGAGTCGCTCGACGCCGCGGGGCGCAAGGCCCTCGACGACCAGCATCGCCGCCCGGTGCTCATGACCGCCGCCGTCGCCTCCCTCGGTTTCGTGCCGATGGCCATCGCGACCGGCGCCGGCGCGGAAGTGCAACGTCCGCTTGCCACCGTGGTCATTGGCGGTATTCTTAGTTCCACGTTCCTCACCCTGGTTTTGCTGCCGGTGCTGTATGCGTGGTTTGAAAAGAGTACCGCCGCCCAAAATGTCGAGGCCGCCGGCCCGCAGTGAGTCCAAAGCGGCCCGCGGCGGCGGGTGCGGTGCTGGCATAAAGTCGAATCTGGCGTAGGCTTGATTCCGAAATCGACATTGCGTCATGAATCGAAATCCTAAAACCGAGCGATGGAAGGGCGTCCGTGAGGCGTTGTGGTCGGCGGTTCTGTTTGGTGCGAGTGCACCGCTGGCCAAATGTTTGTTACCGCACGTGAGCCCGATGTTGTTGGCGGGACTGCTCTATCTCGGTTCGGGTTTTGGTCTGGTGTTGTATGCGTGGTTCCGCGCGCGTGGTAAATCTCCAAAATCGCAGGAAGCGGCCCTGCGGCGGAAGGATTGGCCATGGCTCGCCGGCGCGATTGCCTTTGGCGGAATCATTGGCCCGGTACTACTGCTGTGGGGCCTGGCGGCGACCCCGGCTTCGAGCGCCTCGCTGCTGCTGAACCTCGAAGGCGTCCTGACCGCATGCGTGGCTTGGTTCGTGTTCCAGGAAAACGTTGATGCCCGTATCGCGCTCGGCCTGGTATCCATTGCTGCGGGCGGAGGCTGCCTGTCGTGGTTGGGTCGTCCCGAATTGGGCGGGTCGTGGGGTTCGCTCGCGATCGTCGGCGCGTGTCTGGCGTGGGCGATCGACAACAATCTCACGCGCAAAGTTTCGGCGGGTGACCCGGTGCAAATCGCCACGCTCAAAGGTCTGGTGGCTGGGAGCGTGAATACCGGATTGGCCTTGGTGCTCGGCGCAAAATTCCCGGCGCTGCCCGCGCTGCTGGCAACCGGCTTGGTTGGTTTTTTCTGCTATGGCGTGAGTCTAACCCTGTTCGTCCTCGCGCTGCGGCACCTTGGCACCGCTCGAACGGGGGCCTATTTCTCCATCGCTCCATTTATCGGCGCGGGCCTGGCTATTTTGATGTTCGGCGACGCCGTGACTCTTGGATTTGGCTTGGCGACAATACTTATGGGTCTCGGCGTCTGGTTGCACCTGACGGAACGCCACGAACACCAGCACCGGCACCTGGCGATGGAGCATGAACACCTGCACTGTCACGACGAGCATCACCGGCATTCCCACGGTCCGGCTGACCCGCCCGAAGAACCTCACTCCCACTCGCATCGACACGAAGCACTGGTTCATACGCACCCGCACTACCCGGACCTTCATCACCAGCACAAACACTGACGCGGCCTTTTACTTGGGGTACCATTTCTGCACAAACTCGAGTGACCATGCCACGGTCTTATCCTTGTGGCAGAGGTTGCAACTATTGGGGTTGCCATTTTTGATGGTGGCGGCGGGGGAAATAAAGTCGAAGGTGTGGTTGCGGGACTCTGCGGCCACGGAGTTCTCGCCAGTTTTGGCCATGTGGCATTCGATGCAACGACTGCCGGTGCTGGTCGCCGCATGATGGGTATGCTCGCTGAGGGTGTTTTCTTTGAGCTTCTGTTTCTGGCCCGGTGAATGGCAGGTGAGGCAGAGGGCGTTGTCGCTGGCGGATTTCAGGGTCATGGCGGTGTGACGTCCGCTGTGCGAGTCATGGCAGTTGGAGCATTGCAGTTTGCGGTCGTGCATCGCGCTTTGCACAAATGTGTTTCCTTGTACGCGGTTTTTCTTCGCGGTCCCGTTCGACCAGAACTCGGGCGTGAGCTTGCCCTCGGGCTCGAATCCCTTCCAATATTTGCTGAGAATCTCGCCGGGTTGGTATCCCACCGGCCAGCCATATTCGGTTTGAGCACCATGTGGCCGCCCCGATTGGTGGCA
>JAYTXL010000238.1:0-24906 GCA_043742955.1 Verrucomicrobiota bacterium
TAGCACTATGGCTAAGGCGAAACACATCACGGGCCGGCAGTTGCGGCATGGCAGCCCGGAAGAGTCCCTTTCCCCGGGGGAATCTGTGACCGTGAAAAAAAGAGGGGGCAAGACGTTTGAGCTGACCCGCACGGACACGGGAGCGAAGAATATCAATGAACAGCTGGACCGGGTCTTCCAGGAAATCCCCGCTGAAGGGCCGCGCGTAAAAACCAACCTGGCCGCGGCGATTCTGGAGGAGCGGGAGTGATTGTCTATTGCGACACCAGCTTTCTGGTCAGCTGTCTGAACGAGGACGATGAGAATTATCGCGAAGCGCGGATGCGCGCGGAAAAATTCTCAGACGAAGATTTCGTGGTCTGCGAAGTTCACTTAATCGAACTGCCGGCGGCCGTGCGCGCCGCCACACATCGGGTGGCCGGCGCCATCCCCGAGCATATTGCCCGGCGTGTCATCAACCGCTTTGATCGCTGCGTTACCGGAAAAGTTTTCACCCGAAAGAGCCTTGAAATGGCTGATTCGGTGGCCATGACCCGCTCGCTGGGAGAGTCACACGGATGGACCGCACGCCACACGACATTTGATTTGTGGCACCTGGCCGCTGCTTGGACTCTGGCAACGGGCGCCTTCCTGACCTTTGATGCCCGGCAAAAAAAGATTGCCAAGCTAATGGGAATGCAAACTTAATACCCTGAATACCCTGTTTCGCCTGCACCGTTGCGTTGCCCGCGGGATATTGCATCGCTCATGACCCGTTCAAAAAGCATCGCCGCCTTCACGTTGATCGAACTGCTCGTGGTCATCGCCATCATCGGCATCCTCGCGAGCCTGCTCCTGCCGGCGCTCGCGAAAGGCCGCTCCCGGGCACAGCGCGCCACCTGCCTCAACAATCTCCGCCAGACGTATCTCGCTTTTCAGACCTACGCGCACGACTATGAAGGCGCGGTGCCGCTTGGCTACCGCGGCGGACGCAAGCAATGGAACACGATGGTTTACAGCGGCACTGCCAATAAGTTCGTCCTTTTTGGCGTCCTGCACACGGCGGGGTTCTTGGAAAATCCGCGCATGCTCTATTGCCCGGCGGAGACCGCGCCCGAACAGATGTTCAATACTGCGACGAATCCTTGGCCGCCCGGCATCTCCGGTGTGAACGTCCAGGGCGGTTACGCCAGCCGCCCGCTGGTGGACTGGGCCCTGGGTGACACGCCGACCCAGTGGGCCCGGCTCGACCCGCTGACGCGCGGGGCTTTGTTGGCGGATGGACTGGGCCAGCCGGAGCGCGTGGACTCACGGCATCGCACGGGAGCCAATGTTGCCTATACCGATGGCTCCGCGCGCTGGGTGAAACGTTCCGTTTTCGACCAGCCCTTGAGTCTTTGCCCCAGCATAAGTCCCGCTTGTAACGCCGCGCAAGATCGAGTTTGGGCTGCCCTCGACGCCGCGCCCTAGCCAATCCAGGTGAACGGTCTCTGGGCGCAACTTATACCTGACCAAATTGCGCCGTGTTCCCTGGAGCTTATGGGTTAACCAAGGGTGGAGGACTGCCCGGCCTTGCGCCATGCTCACAGTTTCTTCCTCCCTTAAATTCAGTGGCGGCCGGCGATCGGCGATCGGGACTTCATTGTTTGACTGACCGTCGCGAACCACAGTCAATGGAAGACAAATTTCACCATGGAGAAGTCGTCATCAAACGTGTCCCGGCCTTGCAGTCCGCGCGCCACTCCCATCACCACGTCGAGCTCCGATTGGCCTTCGGGGGGCGGGCGGATGAGGCTGGTCACAAAATCGTTGAACTCCCACATGGCGCCGTCCGGGAGGGTTACCTCATAAACGCCATCGCTGAACAAATACAGCTGGCTGAACGCGCCCAGATCCACCGTGGCCGTGCGGTATTTCAATCCCGGCATCGAGCCAATCACCATGCCCGGCGCCTTCAACTCCACGGGTTGGGCATTTTCCCGCGAAGCGCCGGTGAGCAGGACGGCCGGCGGATGGCCGCCGCGCGCGAAGACGATCTGGCGTTTCACAGTATTATAGACCCCATACCACATGGTGAAATACATGTTGTTCTGCCGGTCCATTTGAAACGCATCGTTTAAGGCGGACAACACGGCCCCGGGATTTTTGAAGTCCGTGCCCGGCAGCGACTGGGAGCGCAGCACGTTCATCGCCGAAATGGAAAGCAGGGCCGCGCCGACACCGTGGCCACACACATCCAGCAGATACATGGCCAGATGGTCGTCATCCAGCCAGTAATAGCCGAACGAATCACCGCCGAGGGACGTGGAGGTGATGAAGCGCCATTCCGTCTGGACCTTGCCACTGAGCGGCTCGGGCAGGAGCGAGCGCACATATTTTTCCGCCTCGGCCAGCTCCTCCGCCAGATGCTTCTGGCTCTCGACGAGCGCAGCATACGTGGCCTGCTCCCGTTCGCGCAGCTGCTTTTTCTCCAGACAGGATCGGATGCGCGCGCGCAACAGCACGGCCTTGAAAGGTTTGGGCAGATAGTCATCCGCACCGATTTCAATGCACCGCGCAATGCTGTCCATGTCTTCCAAACCGGAAATCAAAATCACCGGCAACTCGCGCAGACGGGCATCCGCCTTCATCGTTTGCAACACCGTGAAACCGTCCATCTCCGGCATGGTGATGTCCAGCAACACCAGATCAAACGGCTCGGCTTGCAGCCGGGCCAGCGCTTCCCGGCCGTTCTCCGCCGTGGCGATGACGAAGCCATGAACTTCGAGCAAGTGTTGGAGAACCTCCCGGTTCATTACGTCGTCATCCACCACCAACAGCCGGGCGGCAGCAGTCGTGAGGATCAGGCTGGCGTGGGCCGGAGAGGTCATCGGACTCGGTTGGGCAAATTGGTTTGGGCCGCGGGCAACGCCCGCGGACAGCGGTCGCCAGCCCAGAGGGGCAACTTCGCGAAGCGATGCAGGATTCGGGCTGGCTTCATCCCGGGAATTTGACGGGAATGAGCGGCCAATACAACTTCAAATCAAGGAGGTTTAACCGCAGGAGTGGGCGAGTGCGCGTGGTTTGTCCTGACGAGGGCACTGATGGAACACCGATCTGGAATCAGCGGGGCAGTGGTTCTTCGGTCAGCGAGGCTGGAATGGTAGTGCAAAAAAACAGCGCCCCGTTGCGGGGACGCCGTTCGCAAGCAATCAACCCTGACCGCCCGGCCCAAGCCGCCATCGGCTTACAGGCCTTTTGAAATCATGTATTTCAGCAGGTCGCCGACTCGGTTGCTGTAGCCCCACTCGTTGTCATACCAACTCACGAGTTTAAAGAAACGCGAATTCAACTCGATGCCGGAACCAGCGTCGTAGATCGAGGACGAGGTGCAATGAATGAAGTCGCTGCTAACCACTTCGTCGGCGGTGTATTCAAGAATGCCTTTAAGGTAGGTCTCGCTCGCTTTTTTCATCGCGGCCGAGATTTCAGCGTAGCTGGTGTCCCGGGTGGTCTTGAAGGTCAAATCCACCACCGAGACGGTGGGCACGGGCACGCGGAAGGCCATGCCGGTGAGCTTGCCCTTCACTTCCGGGCACACGAGGCCGACGGCCCGGGCCGCGCCGGTGGTGCTGGGGATGACGTTTTGCGCCGCCGTGCGGCCGCCCTTCCAATCCTTCTTGCTAGGGCCGTCCACGGTTTTCTGCGTGGCGGTATAGGCATGCACGGTGGTCATCAAGCCTTCCGCGATGCCGAAGCCTTCCTTGAGCAGCACGTGGACCAGCGGCGCGAGGCAGTTCGTGGTGCAGCTCGCATTGGAAATAATGTGGTGCGTCGCCGCGTCATATTTCTCGTGGTTGACGCCCATCACGATGGTGATGTCCTCGTTTTTGCCCGGAGCGGAAATGATAACCTTCTTCGCGCCGGCAGCGAGGTGCCCCTTGGCCTTCTCGGCTTCGGTGAACAAGCCAGTGGATTCGATGACCACATCCACGCCCAGCGCTTTCCAGGGCAGTTCGGCGGGCGATTTGGCGCTGACCACGGCGATTTCCGCTCCGTTCACGATCAACACATCGTCCTCGGCTTTGTCCGGACTGGACTTTTTTGAGCTGACGGTGCCGCTGAAACGGCCTTGGATCGAATCGTATTTCAGCAGATAGGCGAGGTTGTCCGCCGGGACAATGTCGCCGACCGCGATGACCTGGACTTCTTTGCCGACCAAGCCCTGTTCCACCATCGCTCGGAAAACCAATCGGCCGATGCGACCGAAGCCATTGATTGCTACTTTCACTGCCATAAGATATTTGCTTTCTCGATTTCAAGTTAAACTGCCACAAGGCGCGCATGTTAGCGGCGACACCCTGACCGTCAACGAAGAATTCGTTGTGCCTGCCGCCATAAATGTTTAAATATTTCATTCGCTATTCGGCGGGACGCCCGTGAGAATGACCAGTCGATGTTAGCCCCTAACGCACCTCAACCAGAACACGAAACCAATTCGCCCGCGCCGTTGGAGCAGGACATTGCTGAACCCAGCTTCTCCGGCACGCCAAAGCCCATTGAGGAATTCGTCGCCCGCGCCGATTTTCCGCGGTGCGCGCGCGGAGCCTACATCGACATTCGCGGCTTCGCGGGCATCGTCGTGGATATCGTGAACCAGTCCATCAAAGTTCGCTCGGCGGAGGGCATCACGCAGAGTTTCAATTCAAACCGCCTGAAAACACTGTATGCGCCCCCCGACCATTCCGAGCCGATCCCGATGACGCGAAACCGGGATCAGGCCGAGCCGCATCCCG
This sequence comes from Verrucomicrobiota bacterium, assembly GCA_043742955.1. GTDB lineage: Bacteria > Verrucomicrobiota > Verrucomicrobiia > Limisphaerales > JAYTXL01 > JAYTXL01. The sequence continues at coordinate 4,755 of JAYTXL010000238.1, forward strand.
GTCCCCGGCCAATCCGGCCCGAGCCGGCCGCACCGCCGCGCATATACATCACGAACCCGGACTTCACCCAACACCTCCAACCCATCACCGACCTGGCCCGCCGGCCGGACTTTCCCCAGTGCGCATACGGCCAACATGTGGATATCCAAGGCAACACGGGCGTGGTTATCGAGGTCGTGAAAGGTTCGCTCAAGATCCAGTCCGTGACTGGTTCGACGCTCAGCTACAACGGCGAGGTGCTGCGGAAACTCTACGGCAAGGCGTAGGCCGGAACCGTGGATTGACGAGGAGGAGGTTCCTTTCCTACCTGCGATCGGTTGCCGGCCATGTTTTTGGAGCCACCAGAAGAATGGGAAGTCGTGACGCTCCCGAAATTGCTCGGGTTCGGCACCGGCGTCGGGCTTTTGTTCGTCGCGATCGGGTATTGCGAACCGGGTTTTATTTTCCTCATCGATCATGCCAATCTGCTGTTTCACGAAGCGGGTCATCCGTTGGTGGGTTTGTTCAGCCCGACGCTGGAGCCCTACGGCGGCACGCTGGGGCAGTTGACCTTTCCCGTCATTCTGGCCGTGCGTTTCTGGCGCCAAGGTCAGGTGCTCTCGCTGGCGGGCGCGGTGATCTGGTTTTTTGAAAACTGGCTCAACATCGCACGGCACATGGCAGATGCGCGGCGCTTGGAACTGCCGCTCGTGGGTGGCGGCGACCATGATTGGAACACGATCTTTACGCGGTGGGATATTTTGCATTACGACAGCCGCATTGCCGCGTCCGTGAAGGTCATCGGCTGGCTGGGCATGATGGGAGCCTGCGCCTGGATTCTCTGGCGGGCTGGGCATGATCGCCGCCGGGCCGCCGGTCAGGTGGACTGACCTGGTCTTGGAAGGGTTCCGAGTGGGCGGATTTGCGGCGCATTGAAAAATGCGTTTTGCGACAGTTTGGAATTGATTGACCCAGGGCCCCTGCTTAACTTCTCCCCAGTTTTCCGAACCAACAAGCACGAAGCATTCATCGCCGTTCAGAACATTTTATGAGCCAAAACAACTTTCCCAAACTTCACAACGCCATGTGGCCCGGTCTCGTCGGCAAAGGCAGCCCCGGCGCGGAACCCTGCCTTGACCTCGACACCATGCTCGATCTCACCGCCAAGGCGGAAGTGAACGGCGTCAAGTTCGACGGCGTGGACCTGTTTCTTTACAACCCGCACGTGGACATCGACAGCAGCGATGACGCCATTAAAAAGCTCGCGGACAAGATCCGGAAGCGCGGCTTTGTGGTCGGCTCGGTGGTGGCCCCGGTTTGGTTTGATGGGTCGGCCATGGGGGATGAGACCAAGCGGGCCAACTGGGTGAGCGCGGTGCGCAAGGCCTGCCGGATCGGCCAGAAACTTCGCGAACTCGGCGTGCGGCCCCATGGCATTGTGCGGATTGATTCCGCCGCCGGCGTGACCGATTGGGAGAAGGATCCGAAGGGCAACACCAAGCTGATCGCGAAAACGTTTCGCGAAGGCGGTAAGGTCGCCAAGGACCACGGTGAGCGGCTCGCCGCCGAGGGTGAGATTTGCTGGGGCGGCATGCACAGCTGGAAATACATGCTGCAAACGCTCGAGGAAACGAACCTGCCCAAGGTCGTCGGCTTTCAGGCCGACATGGCGCATACGCTCCTCTACACGCTCGGCTACAACGCGCCGGAGCACCGGATTGTGCCGGCGAAATTTAATTGGGAGCCGGACAAGTTCCACGCCGCGATGAAGAAGATGACCAAGGCGTTGCGCCCGTGGACCATGGACTTTCATGTGGCGCAAAACGACGCGACCGTCAAAGGCTCCGGCAGCCATGACAAAACCGGCAAGCATTGTCAGGCGACTGATCCGAACGGCAAACTGAATATCGCGCGCGATTCCGGCTACTGGATGCGCGACGATGCCGGCAAGGTCACCAAGAAATTCAAGCACATCTGCTGGGACGGCTGCATGTTCCCGAACGATGTGATGATGAAACAGGAAACTTGGAACAACATTCTCGCCGCGATGATCCAGGTGCGGGAGAACCATGGCTGGCAGGCGTGACGCATTGTTGAACGAATCAAACCCCCTAATCTTTATGGCCAAAAAACAACTCCGCATCGGTCTCATCGGCTACGGCTTCATGGGCCGCACCCACTCCAACGCTTTTACCCAGGTCAAAAACTTCTTTGACCTGGAATATCAGCCCGTCCTCAAGGCCGTCTGCGCCCGCGATGCCGAAAAAGCCAAAGCCTTCGCCCGCCAGTGGGGTTACGAATCCATCGAAACCGATTGGCGCAAACTTATCGCCCGCGACGACATCGATGTCATCGACATTGCTGCGCCCAACAACGTCCATGCCGAGATCGCCATCGCCGCCGCCAAGGCCGGCAAAGCGGTGCTCTGCGAAAAACCGCTCGCCATCAACGGGCCCGACGCCGAGAAGATGGTGAAGGCCGTGGAAAAGGCCAAGGTGCCGAACATGGTCTGGTACAATTACCGCCGGATCCCCGCCGTCACGCTCGCGAAACAACTCATCGACGAGGGCCGGCTCGGCAAGATTTTCCATTACCGTGCCAAGTTCCTGCAGGACTGGACGATCAACGCGGACCTGCCGCAAGGTGGCGCGGGACTCTGGCGGCTCGACGCAAAAGTAGCCGGCTCCGGCGTCACCGGGGATCTCCTGGCCCACTGCATCGACACGGCGATGTGGCTGAACGGCACCATTGACCAGGTGACCGCCACCACCGAGACCTTCATCAAACAGCGCCAGCATACCCTCACCGGAAAGATGGAGAAGGTCACCATCGACGATGCCAGTTTGTTCCTGGCGCGCTTCAGCAACGGCTCGCTGGCCACCTTTGAGTCCACCCGTTATGCCCGCGGTCACAAGGCGCTTTACACCTTGGAAATAAACGGCGAAAACGGCTCGCTCGCCTGGGATCTGCATGACCTACACCGCCTGCAAGTATTTGATTACAAGGATGAAAGCAAGATTCGCGGCTGGAAATCGGTTCATATCACCGATGGCGATCATCCGTACATGAAAAACTGGTGGGTGCCCGGTCTCGCCATTGGTTACGCCGAGACGTTTGTCCATCAGGTCGCCGACTTCATCCAGGGACTGCAGGAGGGCAAGAACGCCCGGCCTAACTTCAAGGATGGTCTGGCCACCGATTACGTCACGGACGCCGTGCTCAAATCGGCCAAAACCCGCCGTTGGGAAAAGGTAAAGAAGGTGAAATGAATCTTTTTACGTGCAAAGCGTCCTTAAATTGTCTAAACAGCAGCAATCAATGGCCAGTAATACAATCAAATCTATGACCTCGAAATCCCTTGTTCTCAGTCTCAGCATGCTCATCACCGCTGCTGCCGTGCAGGCAGCCGACGTGGACGTCAGCAAACTTCCCCCCGCCTCCAGCAAGAAGGATCTGACCTTCGCGAAGGATATTAAACCCATTTTCGAAAAGTCGTGCTTCAAATGCCACGGTGCAGAGAAGCAGAAAGGCAAACTTCGCCTCGATACGCTGGGAGCGGCTCTGAAGGGCGGAGAAGACGGCCCGGACATCATCGCCGGCAACAGTGCCAAGAGTAAACTGGTTCACTCGGTCGCCCGCCTGAACGAGGATGAAGCCATGCCGCCCGCCGAGAAGGGCAAGCCGCTCACCAAGGACGAGGTGGGTCTCGTCCGTGCCTGGATTGATCAAGGCGTGAAATAAACCGCTTCCGACGGCCACCGGCGAGCCGGCTCGCCACGATTCAAATCGGCACACTTTGACCCTGGTCAGGTGTGCCGGTTTTGCGTTTAGTGGAGGGGGGATCTTCTCCGTAATCGACCCGGTTACGGGGGCGAGTCTGGAACGGGCGGGGGAGCGAAGGGATTGGATTTTTCGGCAGTGATGGTGGCGTTTTTTTTGGGGAGTTTGAACGGGGCGACCAGCAGATAGACCCAGCCCACCGCCAGATGCAGGATGAGGGCAAGCAATAAACCCACCAGCGGCAGTCTCTGCATTCCATAGGTCACCAGCGCGGCGGCCATCAAAACCGCTCCGGGCAGCAATGCCGCGGAGGCCAACCGCCAGCAACCCGCCTGGGTCGCGTCGCGCTCGAGAAAGCATACCGCCAACCGGACGGGTGCCAGATACACCAGAGCCAGCGTCGCCCACAGAACCAATAACCCCAGCACCACCCCGACGGCGACCCCCACGAGGATCACCCATTGCCAGGCACCCCACCAGGGTTCCACCGCAGCACGACTCAACGGGACACTCCATGCCGGCGGATAGCGCAGCGGCATAAACCCCGGCAGCAAACGGATTTTCCAATGGCTTCGGCCCAACTCGATTTGCACGTCGGAGGTCAGGTTCACGTCACTCTGGTTGTCGGGATCGACGAGGATTGAGAGAAAAGCGCTGCCCACCAATCGAACGGGTTCGTTGTCTGGCCATTCGAGTGACCCGGCCCGGATAGCGGCGCGCTCTGGGAGGTGCGTGAGGGCCAGGCGAACGTCGGCAAACCAGGTCACACTCAAGCACCAGACCACGCTCGCAGCCACCAGGGTGGCCACGGCCAGTTCCACCGCAAGAAGGCGGCGGGGACGGGCGGAAGCAAAGCTGGCCACGCCGCCAAACGTCAGTGGCTGCCAGGCCGTGTGCAGGAATTTCTTGGTGGTATCCATGCAGAAATCAGGCGCGGGCATCCGTGCTGGGCATCGCAGGCCATATAACCCGCGCCCTGCCGCGCTCGACCGCTCAACCCGGTCCGGCCTTACTCCGGCCGGGCGGTTGGATCAGGATGAGTTGCGGAGGGTGGCGCCAAGATCACCGGGAGCGGGAAGCGCAGTTTCATGACGTCTTCCACCACTACTTCAACGTAGTAAGTTCCTGGATTCTGGAATTCCACCTGGCCAAAGACGCTCACATTTGTGGTGTTGTGTGCCGGATCGTGCAACACGAATTTGACCTGGCTCTGGCGCAGCACGGTCGTCTGGTCCGGCGCGACCAACCGCACCGTCTCAGTGAATGTCCCCACCCCCGCCGTCCAGCGGTTGAACACGCAAAGCTTGAACGCGGTGACCGGAACCTGCGGCACGCGTAAGAATGCGATGACGCCCAGCAAAATAAAATTGCCGGTGACTTCCTGGCGGACATCTTCACACAGCAGCGAGGATTGCAAATCAGGTAAAATGCGGGTTGGATTCATAAATCAATCTCCAGTCGGGTGCCCATTCAATTGCCCGCCGCCAGCTCTGCGGCGCGGACGGTGTTTTGCATCAGCATCGCGATGGTCATCGGCCCCACGCCGCCCGGATTGGGGGTGATGCGCCCCGCCACCGCCTGCACGCCCGCGAATTCCACGTCGCCGACCAGCCGGGTGCCGCTTTTCGCCGCCGCATCGGGGATCCGGTTGACGCCGACATCCAGCACGGTCGCTCCAGGTTTGACCATGTCGGCTTTCACAAATTCCGCGACGCCCATGGCCGCGATGAGGATGTCCGCCCGACGGCAATGCGCCGCCAGGTCACGCGTGTGGGAATGGCAGACGGTGACCGTGGCATTCGCGTGGCGGGCCTTTTGCAGGAGGATCGCGGTCATCGGTTTGCCGACAATGTTGCCACGGCCCAGCACGACGACTTCGGCGCCCGCCGTCGGGATGCCGGAACGAATAATCAATTCATGCACGCCCGCCGGAGTGCAGGGGACAAACCCGGTTGTATCCCCGAGCATCAGCTTGCCAACATTGACCGGATGAAAACCATCCACGTCCTTGGCCGGCGCGACGGCGGTGAAAATGGTCAGGGCATCGATCTGTCGGGGCAGCGGTGCTTGCACCAGAATCCCATGCACTCGCGCATCGGCATTGAGTTGCCGAACGAGTTGGAGGAGTTCAGCCTGCGGGGTGGACGCAGGCAACACATGCGTCGTCGACGCAATCCCCAGGCGGGCGCTGGCGCGTTCCTTCATGCCGACGTAGACCTGGGAGGCGGGATCCTCACCGACACGCACAAACGCCAGTCCGGGCTGGACGCCGCGTGCTTTCAGGACATCAATGCGCTGGCTGGTTTCGGCGTGGATTTGTTCGGCCATGGCCCGCCCGTCGATGAGATTTTCCACCGCCATTATTCCGCGAGTTCCAGCGTGTTGATCGTGATCATCGGCGTGTTCGGCCAGCGGCTGTCAATGCCTTCCTCACCGGTGATCACGATTTTCTTGCCGGTGTAGTATTTGAGCTGCAACCCGGACTTGCCGGTAAAGAGGTAGTTGACCCGCTTCCCGGAGGAAATGTTTTCGAGCGCAAAATCGGTTGGCGCTTGAATGTTCAATACCCGGCGGACAATGCCTTCGCGGCGGACAATGCGCGCAAATATTTTTTCCTCGGGCACCGCGGGTGCCGGTTCAATCAGCACCGGTGCCAGTGCGAGTTTGGGGGTCAAGGGCAGTTCCCTGGCGGGCTCGGGCTTGGCGACCACGGGTTCGGGTTTGGCGGGGGCCAGCGGTTTGTCCTTGGCCACGGCGGGGGCGGGGGCCGGTTCCACGCTCTCGACGACGACGGGCGGCGCGGTCGGTTTGGCGGCGGTTTCGACTAGTGCCACGGTGAGTTTGACCAGCAGCTCGGCCGCGACAAACGCGGAAGCATTGGCCGGCGCTTCGATTTCCAGCCAGGCTTCAACCTTCTGAATTTCCTTCACCGTCGCCCCTTTTTCGAGCACCGCCACCACGCTGAAATGTTCGCCCGGCCCGGCCCGAATGTTTAATTTTTTCGGCAGCACGGTCTGGTTGGTGATGAAGGAGGCATGCACCCAGACAGGCGTGTTGGTGGGCAGTTGGATGCGATACCATTTGGCCGGCTCGCCGGCCTTGGGTTTTTCCACGGAGATCTCTTCCAGGACGGTGACTTTTTCGCCCTTGCGCAATTTGGTGATCACCTCACCGCGAAAGGAAGCCTGGCCGCGAACATTGACCTGGTCCTGCTTGACCGTGGCGATTTCGTCCGCGCCTGCGGTGCGCGTGGTGGCCAAGCCCAGAACGCCGGCGCACAAGGCCAGCAAAGCAATCGTCTTCATAATTTTGGAAGTAGAGATTTAATCTCCGGTTCTGTCAACGCCCGCCATTTGCCCAGGGGCAGCTCGCCCAGCTTGATGGGGCCGATCTGCGTCCGCTGAAGGTGGCTGACGGTGAGTCCTTGGGATTCAAAGAGCCGGCGCACTTCGCGGTTTTTGCCCTCGGCCAGTTCCAACTCCACCAGGCTGTGGGAATTATTGGCGTCGATCAAGCGGGCTTTTTGCGCCTGGAGTTTTTCACCCTGGTGCTCCACCCCGCGGAGCATCCGCTGCAACATCTCCGGCCGCACGCGACCCTCCACTGTGGCCCGGTAAATCTTGTGCACACCGTAACGTGGGTGGGTCAATTGCAGGGCAAACTGGCCGTCATTCGTGACAAAAATCAGGCCTTCACTCTCCAAGTCCAAACGTCCGACGTGGTGCAAATGACTCCACTCCCGGGGCAACAAATCGGCCAACGTGCGCCGCTTTAAATCATCCGCCTTGGAACAAACGTAGCCCGGCGGCTTGTTGACGGCGAGGTAGAGCTTGCGCTTGGGTTTGAGCGGACGGCCATCCACCAGAATGCGGTCGTGGGCGGCATCCACTTTGACGCCCATTTCACGGACGGGTTTTCCGTTCACCTCGACACGCCCGGCGAGAATGATTTGTTCGCTCGCGCGGCGCGAGGCCACGCCTGCATCCGCCAGATATTTTTGCAGACGGATCATGGGGATTTAAGGAGGGAACCACGGGGCGGTCGCGAACGCACCGGCACCGTTGGGCAAGCCCGGGCATGGCCCGGCGTCGCCGATCAGGCTTCCGGCTTGGTCTTGCGCAGGCCGGTGACGCGGCTGCCGTCTTTCCAATCCCCGCGTTTCTTGAGCAGGGCGACCCGCTCGAAGCGTTTGAGAACATTCCGTTTGGCGCCCAGAGTGCTGGTGGCGCGGAGACTGCGATGCTGTGCCATAAAATTGTTGGTTGCGTTTTGACCCGCCTGGATGACCAAGCGAATGGTTCTTTTACCACAGACCCACCCGAATGCAAACGGATAATTTCGCAACGGTGAACTTCATAAGGAGGCGGTAATCAATTAAGGTAGCAAGATGGCGCAGGGATTTTGGCGGCTGGCAAGGCGCGCGCGAGGAGCATAGCCAAGGGTTCTGTGACCAGCGAGCAACGCCGCCAGCCGCCAAAATAACCAGTCAGGTTGCTACCTTAATTAATTACCGCCTCCTAACTCTAATTCCAAACCCTTGGCTGCCTTGACGCGAATGGGGAAATGCGCCAGATTGCAGCCACTTTTTCAGCAACAACCCATCATTCCATGGCCACTAAAACCATCATCCAGCCCGCAAAATCACCCGCTGCCGTCGGCCCCTATAACCACGCCGTGCGCGTCGGCGATCTGCTGTTCTGTGCCGGTCAAATCCCGCTGGATCCGGCCTCCGGGCAGTTGGTCGCCGGCGACATCCGGGCCCAGACGGAGCGCGTGCTGGAGAACGTGAAGGCAATCCTGGACGACCAGAAACTTACTCTGACCCACGTCGTGAAGAGCACGGTGTTCCTCACCAACCTCGCTGATTTTGCCGCGCTGAATGAGGTTTACGCCCGGTATTTTACGGCGGAATTTCCGGCGCGTTCCACCGTGCAGGTTTCCGCGCTGCCCCGCGGGGCGAAGGTGGAAATCGAAGTCATCGCGCATTACTGAGGAGGAACTCAGCTGCGGCCCTGGCTGACGGCGGGTGCCCGACAACCTTATCTCCGCTGCAAGCTTAAGCTTGCGACTCCGGGGCGCGGGGCCATTCTTTCCGGCATGAACATTTATGTAGCCACGGGGATTGCGTTGCTGCTGGGCGGAATCATCGGGTGGCTTCTCGGCACGCGCCGGGCCGGCGCGCCGCCCGATACGCGGATTGAAGAGGAGCTCCGCGCGCAACTGGCCCAGCGCGAATCCATGCTCGCGGAAACCCGGTCCCTGTTGGAACGTGCCGGCGAGGAACGCGCGGCCGCGCACGCGCACCAATCCGCCGCCGAGAAACAACTGACCGAGCAGCGCCAACTCGCCGCCCAAAGCGAGGCCGCGCTGACCGGCCTGCGCGGCCAGATGACCCAGATCACCACCCAACTCGCCACCGCCGAGGCCCGGCTGTCGGCCGCGGAAAAACTGCTGACCGAACAAAAATCCGTTCAGGAACAGAACCTCACCGCAGCCAGACAGGCCCAGGACAAAGCGCTCGCTGATTTGCGCGAAGCCTTCAAGGCCTTGAGCGCGGACGCGCTGAAGCAGACCCAGCCAGAATTCCTGCGGCTCGCCAACGAAACGCTGGGCAAGTTCGCCGAATCTGCCAAAGGCGATTTGGCCCAGCGCCAGCAATCCATTCTCACGGTCGTCAAACCATTGGAAGAACAGTTGAAAATTTATCAGCAGCGGTTGGCGCAAAGCGAGACCGCGCAATCGACCACGCTGGGCGAGGTGAGGAAACAACTTGAATCGCTCGCCGCGCAAAGCAAGCTGCTCGAATCGGAGACGCACCAGTTTCGCATGGTGCTCAAATCGAATCAGGCGCGCGGGCGTTGGGGTGAAGAAACCTTGCGCCGGGTGGTCGAAGCGGCGGGGATGAGCGCGCACTGCGATTTCAGCGAACAAACGCAAAGCGGCGACAGCAAGCCCGACCTGATCGTGCGCCTGCCGGGCGACCGCTTTATCATCGTGGACGCGAAGGTGCCGGACTTCGATTTTCTAAACGCGCTCGAGGCCGCCGATCAGACGACTCGCGCCGAGGCGCTGGCCGCCCACGCGGCCAAACTCAAGGGTACGATCAAGGCACTGGCTGACCGCGATTATCCGCGCGAGTTCCCCCATGCGCTCGATCACGTCGTTTTGTTTCTGCCGGCGGAATCCTTGTTCAGCGCGGCGTTGGAAGGGGATCGCGACCTGATCATCTGGGCCGCGAGCAAACAGATCATGCTGGCCACGCCCGCCTCCCTCATTGCCCTGCTGCGGTCCGTCAGTGTAAGCTGGCAGCAGCACGAACAAACTCAAAACGCGCGGGAGATCGCCGTCGCCGCGCAGGAATTGTTCACGCGGGTCACCAAATTTACCGAGCATTTCGAAAAAATCCGGGGCGGGTTGGAGAAAGCCAATGGCGCGTTTAACGATGCCGTTGGAAGCTACGAACGCTCCGTAAAGCCAAGCGGCGAACGCCTGCAGAAACTCGGCGGCGGCGTGCCCGGCAAAGAATTGGCCGATGTGCTGCCGCTGGATGCGACGTTGCGTTTGCCGCCCGCTATTTAATCCGGTAATTCTGGCGCCGCGCGCCGGTGGTTGCGCTGGTGTTCGGTGTGTCCAACCAACCTCGGTCGGCCTGGACTGCTCTATTCATTTCTCCGTCCGTTGCGGAACCAGGGCTTGCGGCCGGTCAAGGCCGGGAGCCGGGAGCCGGCACATACCACTGGCCGCGCAACCAATCGGCCAGCAGGGTCATGGCGGGGGTGTCCAGCATCTGCTTCGCACCGAAGGCCGGCATCCGGTCATTGCTCTTGCCATAATAACTGGGGTGCGCTGGATCCGTGAGCAGACCAACGATCCAGGCACGGGTGCCGTAACCCGTTAGATCCGGCGCGGTGGCATCCTCGTCTTTCTTGCGGAATTGATGGCATTCCGAGCAGCGCAGATCGCCCTGGATCAGGGCCTGTCCTTCCGCGATGAGGGCGGCGTCTTGTTGGTCGCTTGCGCTTTGGGCCGGGAGTTGCGCCTCGGCGGAAAGGGCCGCGATGACTTTCAACAAGCCCGCCTTCTGTTCGGGTGACAATTTGGCAATGTCCTTTTTGACAAACCTGGACATTTTTCCATCGCTGAATTTGGTCGCTCCAAAATAGTGCGGGGTGCTGATTTTTGCGGGGTCGAGCAGGCCGGCGAGCCATGGGCGGCTCGCAAATCCCTTCAAATCACTGGCGGTCGGCGGGTCCTTGAGGGTGAGACCAGTGCCATCATGGCCGTCAAAGCGATGGCAACTTGCACAATGTTTGGCAAAAAGTTTGGGCCCCTGCGTCAGCGCGTCGTTGCGCAGCAGCGTCACCGCGCCTTGGGCGGGGATGCCCGCTGGTGATTGGGCCAGTTCAATCACGCGCTCGGCGTCGCGATCCGCTTCCTTCACGGCGGCGAGATAACTGGAGTTACCACGGTCCTCCGCCACCGCCAGGTAGGTTAGCAACGCCACTCCCCCAAGCAAAGCCCAGAGCAATCCAACATTGAACCGGTGGCCGAGTTTCCATTTGGCGATCAGCGGCATGGCCGTGATCAGACCCATGATGACGCCGGGGATGATCATCGCGCCCCAGATTTCGGTTTCGCCCGGAAAGTATTTCAGGAGCTGGAACAGAAAAAGAAAATACCACTCTGGTCGCGCCGCGGAAAATTGCTCCGAGGGATCGGCCGGCGCGCCGAGTTCCGCCCCGTGGCGGCGCACGATCAGGAACAACACGGCGGCCAGCACCGCCAGGCAGGCGACGGCATCCTTCAACACTTGATCCGGCCAGAAAGGCGAATCGGGCTTCCGCTTCGGTTCCTTGGCCGTGAGGCCGTGGCGACGGAACAAGTAGATGTGGCCGACGACCAGCGCGACGATGGCACCTGGAAGCACCCCGGCGTGCAGCGCAAAAAACCGGGTGAGAGTATGGTGGCCATAATCCGAGCCGCCGACGATGAGTTTCTGCAACTCCGGCCCGATGACCGGGGTGATGGCGGCGATGTTGGTCGCGACGGTGGTGGCCCAGAATCCTTTTTGATCCCAGGGTAGCAAATATCCGGTGAGCGAAAGGCCCAGCACCAGGAGCAGCAGCGCCACGCCGAACCAGTAATTTACTTCGCGCGGTGCCTTGTACGCGCCGTCGATGATCACTTGCATCAAATGCAGCACCAGCAGGACGTTCATTGCCTGCGCGGTGTAATGATGCAATCCGCGCAGAAACCAGCCGCCCCACATTTGGTGCTGGATATAGTAAACACTTTCCCAGGCGGTCTGGGAACTGGGGCTGTATGCCATCCAGAGCACGATCCCGGTGAGGAACTGGATCGCGAGGGTGAAGGTCAGCGTGCTGCCCCACACATAACGCCAGCGCGAGCCCCCCGGCACATTTTCAAACAGCGCCTCATGCAAGAGCTTTTTGCTGCCCGTGCGGTGGTCCAGCCAGTCGAACAGGGCTTTCATGTCTTGACCACCTTCTCGGCGTGCCCAGGAATGAAATTTTTGAATTCGACCCAGACCTCGCCGCCGGTGCGGATTTCCACCCGGAGATCATCCAGGCCGCGCGGGCTGGGGCTTTTCGGATCGCTGACCTGGCCGTCGAGACCAAACGTGCTGTTGTGGCAGGGGCAAAGGTAACCCTTGCGCTCCGGGATATAATCCACGAAACACCCGGCATGCGGGCAGACGACATTGATGGCTTGCACCGCCGTCTCGCTGGTCCGCCGCAAATAAACCGCGCCGACGGGCACTTGCGGGAATTTGTTCCAGGCATCCGAGCGGTCGGCGATGACGGCAAACTTGCGGGGAACACTATCGTTGGGCAGGGATTCCAGCGTGGTCACTCGGATGGCCCCGTTGGCTCGGACTGAGCGCCGCAGGGGATCGAGAATCACCGGGAGCCCGGCGGCCACCGGGGCCAATCCGACCACGCCGCCGATGGCCACGCAGCAGGCTTGTTTGCAAAACTCCCGGCGGTCGGGCGAAGGGGGTGGGTCGGGTGGCTGCATCAATTATATGGCGTTTGGTTTTCCGCGATTGCGCTGGTTCTGACGAAAAATACGGAAACCTCTTCAAAAGACCAAGCAGATTTACATGCTGCGGGAAATGGGCTGCGCTGCAAGCATTGTGTGGCGACGGATGCCCCCCCGTCCCGCCGTTGCGGCCCGGTGAAGGATCCGCTTCGTTGGTGGTTACAGAATATGGTCAAGCGCCAAGCCGTTGCCGGCCGGGACCGGCCAATTTACCCCACCTGCCCGGGTCCGGTGCCCGCCCGATAAACAGCGATACGATTATTTGACGAAAGAAAAGTTATGCGGCATCCTCGTTGTCTAATGCGATTGACACACATTTTTTCCGCGAGTTTGCTGGCCTTCACTGCGTCGGCCGAGGTGCAGACGCCCTCCACCACCACCCGCGTCATGCCCCTGGCGGAGTGCATTCAGCTCGCGCTGAAACACAACCTCGCCGTCCAAATCGAGCGGTTCAATCCGACGCTTTCCTTGTATGCCCTGGATCTGGCGTACGCGCCGTATGACGCCACCTTCAGCATGACGGCGGTGCACAGTCACACCACGTCCCCCGGCGGCAGTGGAAATCTCGGCCCGTTCGCCCCCTCCGAGACGGGTGCAGACAATTTTGTTCCCAGCCTCAGCGGTCTTCTGCCCTCCGGCATGACCTATAAAATCGACAATAATTTCGTCAGCGAGGAAGGCACATTTGTGTCCAAAGGTTCGCGTTATAACGGCAATGCGACGCTCACCTTGGCCCAGCCATTGTTGAAAAATTCGTGGATCGATGCGACGCGGCTGAATATCCAGGTGAGCAAGAAAGACCTGAAAATCTCCAACCTCATTTTGCAATTGCAGATCATGAACACGGTCACCAGCGTGGAACTGGCCTATTACGACCTCATCTTCACCCGGGAAAACGTCAAAGTGCAGCAAAAGGCGCTCGAGTTGGCCGAGCGTCTGCTGGCGGAAAACAAGAAGCGAGTCGAGGTCGGTGCCCTCGCTCCGCTCGACGAAAAACAGGCCGAATCCCAGGTCGCCGCCCGCCGTTCCGACTTGCTCTCCGCGCAGCGCGAGTTGGCCGCGCAGCAGAACCAGCTGAAGAACTTGTTGGTGGACGATTTCTCGGCGTGGCAAAACATCAGCATTGAGCCGGCGGAAACCTTGCTGGCCATGCCCGGAGCCTTCGACCTCCAGGAAAGCTGGCGGAAGGGCCTGGCCACACGACCTGATTTGCAACAGCTCAAAATCGACCTCGAAAAGCGGGATCTCACCACCCGCTACCAGCAAAACCAGCTCTATCCCTCCCTGGACGCCACGGCCAGCGTGGGTCGTTCCAGCATCGGCTCCGCTTTTGATCAAATGTTCTCCGGCCTTCGAGACGCAGACAACCCGCACTATACCTACGGCTTGATCTTCAGCATGCCGCTCGGCAACCGCGACGCCCGCGTCCGCCTGCAGTCCACCAAGGCGGCCAAACAACAGGCCGGGCTCCGGGTGAAAAAGTTGGAGCAGGACATCCTGGTGCAGATCGATGATGCGGTGAAACTGGCCCGGACTAACTTTGAACGCGTGGACGCCACCAAACAAGCCCGGCTCTACGCTGAAGCCGCCCTCGAAGCCGAACAAAAGAAATTGGAAAACGGCAAGAGCACCAGTTTCTTCGTGCTCCAACTCCAGCGCGACCTCACTTCTGCGCGCTCCGCCGAAATACGCGCGCTGGCCGATTACAATAAATCGCTCTCCTCCATCTCCCTCAACGAAGGCTCCACCCTCGAGCGAAATAAGCTCAACGTGGAAGTGAAATAATCCCAAGTATTGAGCTCCAGAACTAAAGCCCGGGCCGAGTCGGAGTTGTTGGGCGGAATGTCCCGTGGATTGGCGCATGATCTGCAGGACTTGTTGACACCGGTTTCGACGTGTTTGCAGTTATGCGTATTTCTCCCCGCGCAGCCGCCCGGGACCGATGTCCCTCAGTACCCCTCCCCCGGCCGCCCGCACTGACACCATGAAAGTGTTCGGCCTCACCGGTGGCATCGGCATGGGTAAATCCACCGCCGCCGAATTGTTGCGGGCGCGGGTTCCGGTCGTGGACACCGACGAGCTCGCCCGCCAAGTGGTCGAACCCGGACAGCCGGCCTTAGCCGAAATCCAAGCCGCGTTCGGTGCCGAAATGCTGGCCCCAGACGGTCGCTTGCGCCGCGACGCATTGGCGCGGCGAGTGTTTGCCGATGTCGCGTCGCGTCGGCAGCTCGAAGCCATCCTGCACCCCCCCATTCGCGCCCGTTGGCAGGCCCAGATCGAAACCTGGCGCGCGACGGGAGAAAAAATAGGCGTCGTGGTGATCCCGCTGTTGTTTGAAACCCGCGCCGAGACGTGCTTCGAGGCCACGATTTGTGTGGCCTGCACCGCCGTGACGCAACGGCAGCGGCTGCGCCCGCGCGGTTGGACGACGCAACAAATTGAGCAAAGGATTCAAGCGCAATGGCCGGTCGAGAAAAAGATGACGCTGGCTGATTTTGTGGTCTGGACGGAAGGCGCCCTGGCCGTGCAGGCGGAGCAGCTGGGGCGGATCATTCCGGCCGCTTGAATGTGGGGGCGCACTTTTTCATGTCCTTCGCGACGGCTTCGTGACATAAGGGTTGCACCATGATTCTAACCCCAGAGGAACTGGAAAGCCTGGTCCAGGCACAACAATGCCATCCCCATCAACTGCTCGGCATGCACCCGCTGGGCGACGGCTCGGGCGTGGTCGTGCGGGCTTTCCTGGCGAACGCCGCCCAAGTCGAGGTGGTGGCCACGCACGAAAAAAAGCTGCCCCGTTTCAAACTCGCGCGCGTGCATGAGTCCGGCCTGTTCGAGGGGGTCTCCGCTGCGGTCACGCGGGTCTATGCCTACGACCTGGTCATCACCGACCACCAGGGCCAACGGCGCCAGACGCGCGATGGTTATTCATTTTTTCCGACGCTGGGCGAAAGTGATCTCTATCTCTTCGGCAAAGGCGACGAGCGACGCATCTACGACAAGCTGGGTGCCCAACTCCGCACCATCGACGGCGTGGCCGGCACCAGCTTCGCCGTCTGGGCACCCAACGCACAGCGCCTCAGTGTCGTTGGCGAATTCAATGGCTGGGATGGCCGCTATCATCCGATGCGCCTGCTTGGCGGGTCCGGGGTGTGGGAATTGTTTCTGCCGGGCATCGGCGAAGGGACGCTTTATAAATATGAAATCAAGGAGGCGTCGGGAGCCGTCGCGCTGAAGACCGATCCCTACGGCTATTTTTTCGAGGCGGCCCCGAAGAATGCCTCCATTGTCTGGAACAACCAGAAATTTGCCTGGAGCGATGACGAATGGCTGCGCCAGCGGCGCACGCTGGATCCGCTCCGGACCCCGCTCAGCGTTTACGAAGTCCACCTCGGTTCGTGGCTGAAAAAGAACATCGCCGAATCCCTCAGCTACCGCGAGGTCGCCGCGCCCCTCGTCAAATACCTCCGGCAGACCGGCTTCACGCACGTGGAATTTCTGCCGGTCTCCGAGCACGCGTACTACCCATCGTGGGGCTATCAAGTCACGGGCTTTTACTCCCCGACCAGCCGCTACGGCACGCCGGATGATTTTCAGTTTCTCGTCAACGCCCTGCATGAGGCGGGCATCGGCGTCATTGTGGATTGGGTCCCGGCGCACTTTCCGCGCGACACCTGGGCGCTGGCTCAGTTCGACGGCACGGCGCTCTACGAGCATGCGGATCCGCGCCAGGGCGCGCACCAGGACTGGGGCACGCTCATTTTTAACTTCGGCCGGCACGAGGTCAGGAATTTTCTCACCGCCAATGCCCTGTTCTGGTGCGACCGCTTTCACATTGACGGACTGCGCGTGGATGCCGTCGCCTCCATGCTCTACCTCGACTACTCCCGTCAGTCCGGCGAATGGGTGCCCAACCAGTTTGGCGGCCGGGAAAACCTGGAGGCCATCGAGTTTTTGAAGGGCTTCAATCATCTGGTGCACACGGAATGTCCCGGCGTGCTGACCATCGCCGAGGAGTCCACCGCCTGGCCGCTGGTGACGCGACCTCCTTACCTGGGCGGGCTGGGATTCTCGTTCAAGTGGAACATGGGCTGGATGCACGATACGCTGGGTTATTTCAAGCTCGACCCCATTTATCGCAAGTATCACCAGAACGAGCTGACCTTCGCGACGCTCTATCATCACAACGAGAATTTTCAGCTGCCGCTCTCGCACGATGAAGTGGTGCATGGCAAAGGCTCGCTGCTCGGTAAGATGCCGGGCGACGACTGGCAGAAGTTCGCCAATCTCCGCGCGCTGCTGGCCCATCAATGGCTGTTCCCGGGCAAGAAACTCCTGTTCATGGGCTGCGAGTTCGGCCAGATCCG
Source organism: Verrucomicrobiota bacterium (assembly GCA_043742955.1). Classification (GTDB taxonomy): domain Bacteria; phylum Verrucomicrobiota; class Verrucomicrobiia; order Limisphaerales; family JAYTXL01; genus JAYTXL01. The sequence continues at coordinate 21,944 of JAYTXL010000238.1, forward strand.
CGAGTGGAGCGAGAACGCCGGGCTTGATTGGGGACTGCTGGATCAAGGCCCGTTCCATCGCGGCGTGCAGCGGTTCGTTTCCGATTTGAACCAGTTGTATCGCGCCACGCCGGCGCTCTGGCAGGCGGACTACGATCCCGTCGGCTTCTTCTGGGTGGATTGTTCCGACCACGAAAACAGTGTGCTTTCCTTTGTGCGTCAAGACCAGGCGGGGGCGAGCCAGTTCCTCGTCATCCTGAATCTCACGCCGGTGCTGCGCGCCCACTATCGTGTCGGCCTGCCGCGCGGTGGCTTTTGGCGCGAGGTGTTGAACAGCGACGCGGGCATCTACGGCGGCAGCAACCAGGGCAATCTGGGCGGTGTCCAGGCCCAGGAACATCCGATCCACAATCAGCCGTGTTCAGCCGAGTTCACCCTGCCGCCCGTGAGCGTGACGGTGTTTCAATCCGAGCGCTGAGGCGCAACCCGGCACGGGGAAACCACCAATGGACACGAATGGACACGACTGGGCTCTGGGTAAGAACTTCGCCGTCGTAGCGCGGGCGTCCCGCCGGCGAGTTGGCCGAGCGTCTCGCGAGGCGTTGCTCCGGGCGGCGGGACGCCGCCGGAACTCGCCGCCGAGGACGGCCGCGCGACACGGTTCCGGGGCGCAAATCGCGGCTTATTGCAGGCCGTGGAGTCTCTCCCCACTCGTTCTTCGCGGGGAGAGGAGTGGTTCCGGCTTCGCCGCGCTGGGTTTTTCGTGGTCCATTCGTGATTTCCCTTTTCGCCGATAACGTGACCTTCTGATCATGCAAAATCCCATTTGGAACGGCCCGCCCCCGCCGGAAGAATTTCAGCGGCAACTGAGCGAATTTATGCGCCAGCACTTGCGCGCCGGCGGCACCCCGGTGTTCGCCTCCACGGGTGCGGCGGAACCGCCGGCGGATCCGGAGTCCATGGCGGCGGCGGACGTATTTGGATTTTCCAAAAAGCCGCGCGAAGTGAAGGCCTACCTCGATCGCTACGTCATCCAGCAGGAAGCAGCCAAGAAAGTTCTCAGCGTCGCGCTCTGCGATCATTATCACCATGTCCGGCTGGCGTTCGAGGGCCGGGACCAGCCCAATTACGCCAAGCAAAACATCATCCTCGTCGGCCCCACCGGCGTCGGCAAAACCTACCTGATCCGCAGCGTCGCGGAATTGATCGGCGTGCCGTTCGTGAAGGCGGATGCGACCAAGTTTTCCGAGACCGGGTATGTCGGCGGCGATGTGGAGGACATCGTGCGCGAGTTGTACCGCCGCGCGGACAACGAGGTGGAGCGGGCGCAATACGGCATCATTTACATCGACGAGATCGACAAGATCGCCGCCACCAGCCAGTCCACGGGCCGCGATGTGAGCGGGCGCGGAGTGCAGACCAATCTGCTCAAGCTGATGGAGGAAACCGAGGTCCCCACGCGCTCACCGAACGACCTTGCCGGCCAGATCCAGGCGATGATGGAAATGCAACAGCGGGGAGGCCGCAAGGGGCCGGGCACCATCAACACCAAACACATTCTATTCATCGTCAGCGGCGCGTTCGATGGCCTGGAAAAAATCATCCGCAAACGGCTGCGCGAGGCGACCATTGGCTTTGCCGCCAAAGCCCGGGACGTTTCGGATGCGGAAAAATGTCTGGACCAGGTGCAGACGCGCGACTTCATCGACTTTGGTTTCGAGCCGGAATTCATTGGTCGCCTGCCGGTGCGGGTGATCTGCCAGCCGCTCGCCGTGGCGGACCTGTTTACGATTCTCAAGACCTCCGAGGGCAGCATCATCCGCCAATACGAGCAGGACTTCGCGGCCTACGGCATTGAGGTGCTCTTCCAGGACGATGGCTTGCGGCGCATCGCCGAACTGGCGGGCGACGAGCAGACCGGCGCGCGCGGGTTGATGACCGTGTGCGAGCGCGTGCTGCGTGACTTCAAGTTCGAATTGCCTTCGACGCCGGTAAAACGGTTTGTCGTCACGCGCGAACTCGTGGACCAGCCGGCCGCCGCCTTGACGCAGCTCCTCGCGGAACACGCCAATGAGGAACGGGCAGTGCTGCGCCAGTTCGTGCAGGATTTCGCGGCGCGTTTCCAGGAAACCCACGGCCTCGCGCTAAAGTTCACCGAAGACGCCGCCGACTTGCTCGGGTCGCTCGCGCTCGAGCAGAAACTGACGGTGCGCGATCTGTGCGCGGCGAAGTTCAAGGATTTTCAATTCGGCCTGAAGCTCATTTTCCAGAACACGGGCCAAAAAGAGTTCATCATCGAGCGTGAGATCGTGGGCGCGCCGGATCAGGTCCTGAGCGCCTGGGTGGTGGCGAGCTATCGGAACGTAGACGGCAACCGGCCTTAAACTCAATCCCGAAATTGAATCACGGATGCACCCAGCGCAGCGGAGGCGCAACCACACCTAGATGGGGGTGGATTTCACCGCTTTCGTCCCGCCTCGCCAGCCAACCTTCTCCCCAAAAATTGACGGGTTGAGGTAGGGCGTCGGTGTCCTCACCGCGCCGGGAACGCGTTGAACCCACCCGCATCGCGAACGGGTAAAAACCATATCAGTTCAGGGAACGAACGGCTGGTTCGGGACAACCAGCCCTACCTTTCGGTTCCGTGTCAGGTAGGTTTGTCATCGAGCATAAGAAACCGTCCGCGAATCCAGCCACGCGACGACGACAAACAGATTCCGGTGAGCCAAACCATTTCTAAAAATAATTCCAGAAATAATTTGACGTAACCTTGATCGAGGAGTAAACGTCTACCGCTTTCGATGAAGACCTGCATGAACATAATGAAAACGCAGCCGCCACAAACAACGGTCGCCTTGGCGACACGTCGTGAAGTGTCGCGGTGTGCTGAAATGTTCAGCCCAGGTTGGACCACCAGAATTACGGGATTTAGTCCCAACCTTCATTTGGATCAACCGGAGGTAAGCAGGTAGAAGAAATAGATT
>JAYTXL010000239.1:0-4600 GCA_043742955.1 Verrucomicrobiota bacterium
TCCGCCGCACTGCTCCGGGTCGAACGTGATGCGATCCATGAAGTTCATGGCATTACAGTAGCAGGAAACGGTGCGCCGACAAGGGCGAAGGCGGCTTTCCGCAACCGCCGCTCAAAGAGTTAAATGCGTCCCGTCCGACGAAGTGACGCTCGTGTAATTGCGCAAGGGCAACTGCTCCAACCGCCCCCTGCTCGAATGGCTCACCCCGCTCTGGCCGGACGCCATGAGCCGGCTGGAACGGGGCGGGCGATGGATCGAACTGCGCGCCTGAAAATGGTGAACGAACAACGGACCACACTGCCGCAAAGTTCTTTCCAACACGGGGCACCGACAACAAAGCACCCGAGGTACCTGCCCCTCAAAACGCCGTTTTCAGACGCTCGGACGGCCTTTGTCCCACCTCACGTGTTAAAAGATCGCCATTTATGATCCAGAGGCCTAACCAGCGACATTTTTCTGTCCAGTGTGCGCACCGAGGTGCATCATCCGGCATTGCGCATCTGGCAGCTTCCTTACTGTGGCCATCGCATTTTTGGAATCAGATCATGAGCCATCAAATTGACCTCCGCCAAAATCAACACCCAATGTGACAGGGCAGCGACCGCTCTGAACGGGAGGAGATTGATGCCGATGGCCTTTGCATTCGAACCATGTCCACCCTCGATGGATTGCCACTGCGGAGCGTCGGCGAGTGGGCTTACGATAAAATTTACCGCCTCGTCCAATACTTCGGAATCTTCGCCGGCGGCATGAGCAAGCGATGGCATGGCTTGAATTATGTCGAAATTTGCAGCGGCCCCGGGCGGTGTATCACCCGCAACGAACGCACCGAGATGGACGGCACAGCGTTGGCCATCATTCGCCATAAACAGTTTTCCAAGCTCCGAAAGGGCGTTTTCATTGATGCCAGTCCGCGTGTCGTGGACATCCTCAATCAGCGCATCAAGACCTTGGATGCATCCCACATCGCCGAGGCGGTCGTTGGGGACTACAGCAATGCCCCGGGGATCTGCCGCATCCTTGATCGCCTGCCAGATAGCTGCCTGAACCTCGTTTTTATTGATCCCACCGAGTGCGATGTTCCTTTCCACACCATTCAACGAATTGTCGCGCATTTGCAGAACGCCGATTTGCTGATCAATGTCGCGCTCGGCACGGACGTCAACCGGAACCTCGTACCTGCAATTCTCGATCCCAGCTTCAAGTCTGCTCGCGAAAAATACGAAACGTTTCTCGGTGTGCCGGACTTTTGCGGTCAACCCGAGGTCATCAAACTTGCCAAATTGTCTGACTTGGATGATTTGAGGAAGCAATTTGCCGATGCCTACAACCAAAAATTACGGGGGGAAGGTTACCAATTCACCGACGTTCGCCGCGTGAAACATTACTATTACCTGCTTTTCGCATCCCGTAGCGCGAAAGGGCTGGAGTTCTGGAATAAATCCTGCGCAATTGCGCCAGACAATCAGCGGGAGTTCCTGTAGCTTGTCTGCGACTTATGTCATTGCAATCATCAATCGAGTGGACCGAGTCAACTTGGAACCCCGTAACGGGCTGTTCCAAGATCAGTCCCGGCTGCAAACATTGCTACGCCGAGCGCATGGCGCTTCGGTTACAGGCAATGGGAACCCCCAATTACCGCAATGGTTTCAAAGTCACCCTCCAGGAGGACGCCCTCGACCTGCCCCTGCGCTGGAAACGGCCGCAAACGATCTTCGTGAACTCGATGAGCGACCTTTACCATCGCGACGTGCCGCTGTCGTTCATCCAAAAAGTATTTGCCACCATGCACCGGGCCGACTGGCATCGGTATCAAATCCTGACCAAACGTCCGGAACGATTGATTGAATTGGATGCGAAATTGGATTGGGCCGGGAATATCTGGCAAGGCGTCACCGTCGAGCACCCGGACTATTATGGTCGCATTGACTTGCTCCGCCAGTCCGGCGCGCACGTCAAATTCCTCTCGCTCGAACCGTTGCTCGCCCCCATGCCGCGCCTAAACCTTCGCGGTATTGATTGGGCAATTGTCGGCGGCGAATCTGGCCCCGGCGCGCGTCCGATGGCCGTGGAATGGGTGACCGAGATCCGCGACCAGTGCCGCAAGGCGGGGGTGGCATTCTATTTCAAGCAGTGGGGCGGGGTATTCAAAAAGCGCAATGGACGCCAACTCGAAGGCCGCACCTGGGACGAGATGCCCGCCGTACCAGAACTCGCGCTTGCGTGATAAGGCAAGGATGGCCAGCACAGCATCCGAATCAACGACCAATATCGGGTTTGCTTTCGGTGGCAAGGCGAAGACGCACACGACGTCGAGATTGTGGATTACCATTGAACTTATGAAGACGAAGAAACTCCCGCCCGTTCATCCCGGCGAAATCCTGCTCCACGACTTCATGGAGCCGCTCGGCCTCAGCCAGTCGGCGCTGGCCCAAGCCATCGGCGTGACGCCGATCCGCATCAACCACATTGTGCGCGGCCAGCGGTCCATCACGGCGGACACGGCCCTGCGCCTCTCGTGTTACTTCGCCACCCGCCCTGGCTGGTGGCTGGATTTGCAGAGCCATTACGACCTTCAAATCGCCGCTGACCAGACCGAAGAACGCATTGCCCGCACCGTGCGTCGTTGCACGTTGCTGCCAGCGTTTGAGGCCGACGCGTGACGACTGAAACTGAGATGATTCCGTCCGAAAAAGGGGTCAAACTATAACAATGACATGGTTCCACGTTGGTAGTCCTTTCGTTTCACGTTCTGGAGCCAAATCGAGTCATTGTTATAGCTTGACCCCTTTTTTCACCCGGGACCGTGTCAGCGACAAACGGCGGCTTGCTCGAAGGAATTTTTGTGCAATATTGCCGTCGTGAGCGCACAGGAAGTCATCAAAGAGTTCAAGGCATTGCCGCGCGCCTAACGGGCGCAAGTGGCCAAGTTCGTCATGGAACAGGACGATTCGTGGGTTCCAGAGTCTTTCAAACAGGGAATGGCCGGCGACCCGCAAATCCAGCGCGAATTGCTCTCCATCAACACCGAGTTCTCCGCCGCCGATGCCGATGGTTCGGGCAACTTTTGATGTCCATTGCAGATGCACCAGTGCGCCGGTCTGTTTTTGTTGCTTGAGAACGAACGGGGAAAAGTTAGGATGCACTCGTGAGAACGATCAATGCGCACTTCGACGGTCGGTTCATCATCTTGGACGAACCGGCCCGATTGAAGATGAACGCCAAAGTCAAAGTCATCGCGGCCGACGCAGACGAGGCGGACGACGGTTTGGTGGGCGATTGCGCCCGTTTGTCCGAACCCGCCTTCAGCGCGATCTGGGACAACCCGCTCGATGCCGACTACGACCATTTATAACCGCGGCGCGGTGGTCCTGCTTCCGTTTCCTTTCTCCGACCAAACCTCGGCCATGATCCGTCCGGCGATCATCGTCAATCCACGTTATCCCTCGGATGATCTGCTGATCGTGGCGGTGACCTCGATGGGGGACGCGCTGCGTCCCGGAGAGTTTCCGATCCAATTCTGGCGTGAAGCCGGCTTGATTCATCCGTCGTTTGGCAAACGCGCGGTGGCTTCCATCTCGGGCGGGCTGGTGCGCAAGCAACTCGGCCAACTGCGGGAAACGGATTTGGCTAAACTAGATGCCGCCGTCCGGCTTTGGTTCGGCTTGTAACAGCCCATTAAAGTGGCAGCCGACGTAAGGAGGCTCTCATTGGTGCGTAATCCTCCGGGGAAATTTGAGCCTCGTTACCTCGGCTGTTACCGGTTTCAAATCAACGACTGGGGTGCTTCCTAATGTACTCCAGTTTTTCATCCATGCCTTCAATTGTATCGCCTACCCACACCCAGGTATCTAAGCGCCAGTTTGAATCGGAATGTGTCGTGTCAGGGCACTACCGGCCTTTCTGCAAACAAGCTGCCTATTTCAACCGAGTATTTAACGAAATGGTTTACAAGATGCCGCAGATTTTCCCTCAGCCGGAGTTGAGCAATGTGGCCATCGCAGTTTCCGGTATCGGCGCGTCGAAAGAATTTTCAGCACTCATTACAGACTGCGTTCCGAACTTCCACATGCACGACACCGGCCAGTGCTTTCCCCTCCACCTCTACGAAAAGGACGAGCCAGCGGAGTCCCAGAGCGGCGAAGAAAAGAAGCTCCGCCAAGGCGATTTGATGGCCCAAGAACCGGCCGGCGAGTTGGTGGACGGCTACCGGCGGCGCAGCGCCATCACGGATGCCATCCTCGCCGATTTCCGCGCCGCGTATGAAACCTCATCCGATGGTAGCAGCCGACGTGAGGAGGCTCTGACATCTCCGGGGAAAACCAGTGTGAGCCTCCTCACGTCGGCTGCTACAGGGCGGCAAATCACCAAAGAGGACATCTTTTACTACGTCTATGGCGTGCTGCATTCGCCGGAGTATCGCACGCGTTTCGCCAGCGACTTAAAGAAGATGCTGCCGCGCCTGCCCTTCACGCGGGAGACGGCGGACTTCTTCGCGTTCAGCCAGGCAGGCCGCGATCTCGCGCAATGGCATTTGAATTACGAAACCGTCGAGCCGTGGCCCGTGCAGGAATTCGCCAGCGAACTTCTGAGCGACCCG
>JAYTXL010000240.1:0-14287 GCA_043742955.1 Verrucomicrobiota bacterium
TCCACTTTAGAAACGCCATGTGACCTTTCCGTACATTGATCGCTCCACTTCCTTGGGCAGTGGCGCGGCGAATTGGGTGAAGAATTCCGGGTGCGCCGGTTCGAGGAGGTTTTGGCCGACGAGGGAGAGTTCCCAGTTCTTGCTCGGTCGCCAGCCGAGGCGCATGTCCAGCGTGTAATAGGGGCGGATGGCCAGCGTGCTCAAGCCGCCCACGTAGCGGAAGTTTGCGTCGAGTTCGACATTCCGGGGCAGATTGAGGCGCGAGAGCAGGGCGAACTGCTGCCTTGGGCTTTGGTGTTCGAACCCTGCCGACGTGGTGTCCGTGCTGCCTGCCAGCCGGTGGAGCTGCATGTTGAGATAGGAGTAATTGGCCGTGAGCCGCCAGTGGTCGGTGGCTTGATACACGAGGGACACTTCGCCGCCGTAAGTCTCGCCGACGAGGCGTTGCCCGCGGATGGTCGTCAGCGTGGGCGGCACCGGGGTGAACTTCGCCTCGGTGCTGCGCAGGCGGGTGTAGTCGTTGTAGAAGAGGGCGGTGTCCACGTTCAAACGCGCGTGGGGCTGAACGCGATAGCCGATTTCGTAAGCGGTGAGCCGCTCTGAACTGAGGGCGGTGTTCGGGAGCGAGACGACGGTGAGCGCGCCGGGCACGACGGCTGAAAGATCGTTGTCCGCGCGCGACGGAGTGCGGACGGCGCGCGAAACCGATGCCCAAAGCGTGTGGTGTTCGTGGGGTGTCCAGGCGAGGCGCGCGCCCGGTTGAATCTCAAGACCGGTGAACTCGTGCTGCTCAAGCTTGATGCCGGGAATGAAACTTAACCGGTCGGTCACCAACGTGATTTCGTCCTGGAGGAAGAGATTGAACAGGTTGAGCTGGCGGTTCACGGGAGCGAATACCACGCGGCCCGGATCAAGCGTATCGAGACTCAGCCGATAGCCCGCGCCCCAGACGAGCGCGTGCCGTTCGCTGGCGACGAACTGGTGTTGAAACTCGACATCCAACGTGCTGCGATCTTCCTTGAAGCCTTGGCTGTCCCGCACCTGGCGGTCGTAGAAAGCCTGGAGGCGCATCTTAGAGTCCGCCGCCAGTTCGTGTGACCAGCGGCCGAGCAGATGCCCGCCGTGGCTGCGGGTCGGATCCAGCACGCCCGACGCCAACTGCTCGTCGTTCCGTCCGGAGTAGCCTTCACCTTGCAACATGAACTGATGTGAATCCGATGGTTCCCAATCCATCCGGAAACCGCCCATCCCCTGCCGCCACGCGTCGCCCGCCGCCACGCCACTGGTGAACTGGGATTCATCGCCCAATCCCACCTTGCCGTAAAGGCGAACGAAAGTGTCGTCGTTTAACTTCAGTCCATAACGGAGGCTGGTGAAGGCCAGATCCTCCGTGCCGCCGCCGATCGTGAGCAGGCCGCCTTGCGTCTCCCGCGCGGATTTGGTCACGATGTTGATCACGCCGTTGACCGCGTTGGCTCCCCAGACGGTGGCACCGGGGCCGCGAATGACTTCGATGCGATCCACGTCCTCCAGCACCGTGTCCACGAGATGCCACTGCACGCCGGAGAAGAGCGGGGTGTAAACCGAGCGGCCATCCACAAGGACGAGCAATTTGTTGGCGAACTCGCCGTTGAAACCGCGCGAGCTGATGGCCCAGCGCCGGGCATCAATCCGTGCCACCTGCAGGCCGGGCGCGAGGCGCAACGCCTCGGCGAGGCTGATGGCGCCGCTGCGGCGGATGTCGTCCTGGGTGATGACTTGCACGGCCGCCGCCGCGTGGGTGAGAGTTTCTTCCTTTTTCGAGACGCTGGTGATCTTGATCTTGGCCAGTTGTTCAAACTCCATCTCGCCGAAGGAAGGCGCGGTTGGCTGGGCCGGGCGCGGTTCCGCCGCCCAGTTGCTCACGGCGGCCAGCAGCGATAACCCCATCGTTAGCCAGCGGGTGGCGGGTCGCCGTGTGCGCCGAGAACGACGTGGGGAAAAATCCGCTCGCGGGTGAAATACTTGCCCGAACGTTGCCAAGATGGTCACTAGGGGGTGGTTCTCGTTGTGGTAATTCATAGGTTGATCCCAGTTTGACTGCGTTCGGCGCTGCATGAATGCCTCATTATGGCAACGTGGACGGTGGGTCTGACGTCCGACTTGTTCCAATGAACCCGGACGGGGCGCAGACGCGCGCTTCGTTGCAAGAGTTCCGCTCCACCCTCGCTCAGAACTAGCCGGGAGCAAGCAAATAATGGCGGTGCCGTCGCAAAAGGTGCTCAAGCCTTCGCTGCGCGCACGAGTAGAATGGGGATGGTCGTCTGGTGGCGTACTTCGTGGATGGTGCTGCCGAAAATTAAATCTCCCAACAGCCGGTGGCCGTGGGTGGTCATGGCGATCAGATCACATTGCTCCCGCTCGGCGGCTTTCAAGATTTCCGTTGGCGGATCACCCAAGGCCAGATGAACGGTGACCTCCAGTCCCGCCAAGAGCAACGGTCGGGCGGTCGATTCCAGGTATTCGCGGTCGGTCTTCATTTCGCCGGATTCAGCGAGTTTGAGTTGATCGAAATTGCGGGCCACCCAGCCGTCGGCCACGTGAATGAGCAGCACTTGGGAGCGGAAATGCGTCGCGAGTTCTGTGACGTGGGGGAGCAGGCTTTCGTCCGCATGGGAATTTTCAAGGGCAACGAGGATTTTGCGATACATAGGAGGATTGTTCAGCCACGGATGGAACACAGACGAAACACGGATGAGAGATTATCAGAAAGGCAGGAAGGTAGCGAGCCAGGGAAAGCAGTTTCAACTTCATCCGTTCCTGCATTCCTGCACTCTTGATGCAAGTCCGTGTTCATTCCGTGTTTCATCCGTGGCCAGTTCATTCGGAGCGGCCCGCTTCCAGATCGTTCCAACCGCCCCACGGCTGTGTCCACGCTTTGGTGTTCATATCACGCTCCGAAGAGTAGCTTGGTGATGCCAAAAGTATCGGCGAGCAGCTTCACGTTCAGCACGATGATGATGGCGGCGGTGGTCCACGCGAGCACTTTCACCCACCCCGGGCTGGCGAACTCGCCCATCTTTTTCCGGTCGCTGGTGAACATCACCAGCGGGATCACGGCGAAGGGCAGTTGCAGGCTCAAAATGACCTGGCTCAACACCAGCATGTCGGTCGTCTTCTCCTCGCCGTAGAGGCCGATGACGATGACCGCTGGCACGATGGCGATGAGCCGCGTAATGAGCCGGCGCAGCCAGGGGCGCAGGCGGATGTTGAGGAAACCCTCCATCACAATCTGGCCGGCGAGCGTGCCGGTGAGTGTGGCGTTCTGGCCGCTCGCCAGCAGCGCCAGGGCGAACAGCGTGCTGGCCACCGAGACGCCGAGCACGGGGGAGAGGAGTCTGTGCGCGTCCTGGATTTCTCCCACGTCGTGGGCGGTGCCGTGAAACGCCGCCGCCGACACGATGAGAATCGCGGCGTTGATGAAGAGCGCGAACATCAGCGCCACGGTCGAGTCAATCGTGGCGAACTTGATGGCCTCGCGCCGACCCGTGGGCGTCGGCTCGTATTTGCGCGTCTGGACGATGGAGGAGTGGAGGTACAGATTGTGCGGCATCACGGTCGCGCCCAGGATGCCAATGGCAATATAAAGCATCTCCGGGTTGCGGATGATTTCCAGCTTGGGCATGAACCCGCCCAGCACTGCCGCCACGTCTGGCCGGCTGAAAATGATGACCGCGAGGAAGCAGCCACCGATGGTCAGGATGAGCGTGACCACCAGCGCCTCCACGTAGCGGAAGCCCCGATTTTGCAGGTAAAGAATCACCAACACGTCGAGCACGGTGACACAGACGCCCCAGATGAGCGGGAGGCCGAAGAGCAGGTTGAGAGCAATGGCTGAACCGACGACCTCGGCGAGGTCACACGCGCAGATCGCCACCTCGCACAGCAGCCAGAGCACGATGGCCACAGGCTTTGAGTAATGGTCGCGGCACGCTTGGGCGAGGTCACGACCGGTAACGATGCCGAGCTTGGCGCAGAGCGATTGCAGAAGGATCGCCATGAGGTTCGAGATGAGGATGACCGAGAGGAGCGTGTAGCCGAACTTCGAGCCACCCGCGAGATCCGTGGCCCAGTTGCCCGGATCCATGTAGCCCACGGCCACGAGATATCCGGGGCCGGAGAAAGCGAGCAGCTTGCGCCAGAAGCCAAAATGCTTTGGCACCGGAATGGTGCCATGCACCTCGGGTAAGCTGCGCGAAGTGCTGGGCTGGCGCCAGCCTGGCTCAGGCACTTCGGCTTCAAGTTTGTCGGCGTTCATAAAGGCACGATTTCAATTTCAATTATCGCAGGGCCGGTTTCAAAACCGCCACGACAGCCCGACGAAGGGATTCCAGTCATCGGCCGCACGGGTCACGCCGAGGTTGATGCCGGCGTCGAGCTGGAGGTTTTTCGTCAGCGCATAGGTTAGGCCGAGGTCCACCGTGCCGACCCAACCGGAGCCGCGCTCGGAGCTGATGCTGCTGAAGAATTCGGCGTAGCCGCCGAGGTCGCCGATGATGCCATGGCTGAAGGTGATGGAATTCACGAACTCCGGGTGGTAGCCACTGCTGACCCCGTCGCGAACAAGGTCCAGCTGCGTCATCAAGCCCATGCCCCAGCCGGCGGGGAGTTCCACCGCGAGTGGCAAGATCAGACCGCCCTCGACGGAACGGTTGCCGAGTTGGTCCTGGTGGGTGGGCAACTTGACATAGGGCATGATCGCGAAAGCGGTTTTCCCACCGTCATTGCCCCAGAGATTCCACTTTATGCGCGTGATCATATCGCCGAAACCGCGCTGCTTCGAGACGCCGGCAGCGGGGTCGGAGGTGTGAACGTAGCTGTAAGTGGGGAGGATGATTTGCAGGTCCGTTTGGTTGCCCAAGCCGACTTTGAGGTTCATCGGTGCAACGCTCCAAGTGCGGACCAGGGTGCCGTCGCGGGCGGGGTTGTGCCGGTCGTAGGTATAGCTGGCCAGATCCATCTCGAGCTGAAAATGGCCGGCATCCACGGTGTAGGGACTTTCGGTCTTGTCTGGCCGATCAGTGTTCATCTCCCGCAAAAGGGTGGCGGGCGTGGGATGGAACAGCGTGTAGCCTCGTTTGTCCGGTGCCCGCGCCGCACCGTCGAGCGCCGAAGCAGTGGTCACCGTCACCGCACATTTCAAAATGCAAAGGGCCACCACCCACCACGCTGGTCGGTTTCTCATGCGACCGCGACCTTAATTGATCCAATGATTGAGTCAAGAAATAATGTTAGTCAAACCTAACTTTGTTTCGCCAGCAAACCAGCGACGGGTGCCTGAAGCGGGAGCGGCGCCCGGGAAACCGGGCTGGAACCGGTCTCGAGTTGTATTGGACGAATCGGCTCTGCGCGGAGTAGATTCTCGGGAATGCGACCGGTGGATATTCAGCAAATCGGCGGGGAACTGGCCATCAAGTGGGATGATGGCGTGGAGCATTTCGTCAAGTTGGAGGTGCTGCGCCGCGCCTGTCCTTGCGCCGGCTGCAAGGGTGAGGTGGACATCATGGGGAACCTCTACAAGAATCCCGATAAGCCGCTGGCACCCTCGGCGTTTCAATTAGTGCGGATTGCCAATGTGGGCGGTTATGCCGTCCAGCCCTTCTGGGGTGACGGCCATTCCTCCGGATTGCTCGCGTTCGACTACTTGCGGCGGGTGGTGGCGGCGAATTAATGGTCGCCGCAGCTCAGGCCTGGGGCGTGTGTTTGAACTTGCGGGGCCGGCCGAAATCCACCCATTCGACCACGTAGAGATCGCCATGGGAATCCAGAGTCAGCGCATGCGGGGTGGCGAAAAGTGCCGGGTTGGTGCGGTTGTCTGCCTTGCCCTTCCCGTCGCCGAGCCGAGCCACGAGTTGATCTTGCGCGTCCATGACGGTGACCATGGCGGCGAGGTCCGGCACGTATAGATGCCCTTTATGCTGGTAGAAGCAGCATGGGTTGCGGATGTGATCCCCCTTCAGCGTGCGCCGGTATTCCAGGTCGAGGGAATAAACCTCGAGACGGTCGTTGTGCCGGTCCGCGATGTACACTTCCGGTTCTTTGCGGAGCGTGTTGATCCACACGCCGTGGCAGGTGTTGAATTTTCCGTTCTCTTTCCCGCGACCGCCAATGGTTTTGATGAGCTTGAAGTGTTTATCGAAGCGATGGACGAGCTGGCTGCCGTAGCCGTCGACAATGTAGATATCGCCATTGGGGGCCACGGCCACGTCGGTGGGATTGGTGAAGTCAAACTTCACGGCGGTGGACGTTTCCTTGGCCACGTTGCCAATCTCGAACAGAATTCGGCCCTTTAAATCGGTCTTGTAAACGCGCGCGCCGATCCGCGCTGCGCCGTCCTTGCCGCCCGCCACATTTTCCGTGAAGTAAAAAAATTCCTTCCGGCCTTCCTTGCTCCAGTAAAGACCGTGGGCGGTGGCGACGACCTTGTCGGTGTTCAAGCCAACCTGCCCGGCAAAGTCAGCGGCCCAGGTCTCCAGCAATTTTCCGTGCCGGTCGAACACCGCCACGCAGGGGTTGGCGGAGCGCGAAGTGACGTAGACCCGGTCCTTGCTGTCGACCACGATGGCGCAGCCGAAGCCGTATTTCATCCCGGCCGGAAGCTTGCCCCACTCTTCGTCGAGGGTGTAGGTGTGGTGTCCGCTGCCGATGCGCACTGGATTTTTCTTCTGCTGGGCGCCACCGATGGCGGGCAGCGCGAGTCCGGCGGCGGCGGCGCTGGAGAGTTTCAGGAAATCCCGGCGGCCCAGCCGGCGGGGAAAGAGGTAATCATTTGTGTGCATATATTTGGACGTTGGGACGGATTGATTTTCAAATATGACAACCTGCGGGCGGTGTCGAGCATGAAGATGGTGTTGAATGAATGTGCTGGACCGATCCTCCTCGCCCTCACCCCGGCCCTCTCCCGCCAGGAGAGGGAGAACGTAACGACAGATGTCTCGAAATCTGAGCGCCAGGCTTCGTCCCAGCGCGGGGAGCGATTCTCCCTCTCCGCTGGGGAGAGGGCCGGGGTGAGGGGGAAAGACCACGCACGAATCGAAGGCCGTCACTGATCCGAACACGACTCCCACTGGTTGCAAGAAACCAGGATGCGCACCCCGCCCGTCTACCTGCTTCGCAATTTCTCCTTCACTCCCGGGCCCGGCTTGCCTACGCTGCCCCTCCTTATGAGTTCACATTTTTTGAAGATCGCCGCGCTGGCTGGCGATGGCATCGGCCCGGAAGTCATGCGCGAGGCGATCAAGGTCCTGCGCGTCATCGAAAGGAAGTTTTCCCTTCCGCTTGAAATTACCGAGGCTCCCGTCGGGTGGGCCGGCATTGATGCTGCCGGCCAGGCGCTGCCCGCTGCCACCCTCGCGCTGGGCCGGAAATCCGACGCGATTCTTTTCGGATCCGTCGGTCTGCCGGATCGCGATCCGACGATTCCGAAGGAGCAACGCCCGGAACGCGCCGCGTTGCTGCGCATTCGGAAGGAGTTTGGCTTGTTCGCGAATCTGCGGCCGGTGCAATTACCCAAGGCACTCGCCTATGCCTGTCCGCTGCGCCCCGAGCGCCAGGGGGATGGCATTGACATCCTGGTGGTGCGGGAATTAACCGGCGGCATGTATTTTGGGCAGCCGAAGAAGACCGAGGAAATCCTCCGGCCCGACCCCCAGGATGGCAACCTGCATCCGATTCATCGCGCCATCGACACCATGGTCTATACGACCCCGGAGATTGAGCGCATCGCGCATGTGGCTTTTCAGGCGGCGCGCAACCGGCGCGGCAAGGTGACCAGCATCGACAAGGCGAACGTGCTCGAGAACGGCGTGCTCTGGCGCGACGTGGTGACGCGGATCGGCCAGCAATACCCGGGCGTGACCCTGGAGCACATGTTCGTGGACAACGGGGCGATGCAACTGATGCTCAAGCCCACGCAGTTTGACGTGTTGCTGTGTGAAAACATGTTTGGCGACATTCTCAGCGATGAGGCGGCGGCGCTGGCGGGTTCGCTCGGCATGCTGCCGAGCGCCAGCCTCGGTGCTTCCAGCGGTGAACGCACCTTCGGCTTCTATGAACCGGCGGGCGGCACGGCACCAGACATTGCCGGCCGCAACCTGGCCAATCCGATTGCCCAAATACTTTCGGTGGCCATGATGTTTGAGTTCACGTTCAAAAACCTGGCCGTGCGCAACGCCATTGTGGCTGCGGTCGGCGGCGCCATCGCCCAGGGCTTGCGGACCAGTGACATTTACTCGCCGGCTGATCCGACCGCGAAGAAAGTTGGCACGTGGGAGATGGGCGATGCCATTGCGGCGGCGCTCTAAGCACCGAACGTGAAGGCTGAATTTGTGCCTTCACGCTCGCCCGCATGCTCGTCTTCTTCCCCGAGGAAAAGGACCGCCTTCTCCCTTCCGCTTTCCGCCTTCCACCGCCAACTGTTTTCCTCCCATGTCCCCAAAGTGTATTACCGCTTGGGGAGACTATACCGGCAGACGCAGGGTGCAGCGGGTGCCGACGCCTAATTCGCTCGTGATCTCGATGGTGCCATGGTGCGCTTCAATAATGGCTTTGGAGATAGACAGGCCAAGACCGGTGCCACCCGTTGTACTGGTGCGGGATTTGTCGGCGCGGTAGAACCGCTCAAAAACTCGTGGCAGATCTTCGGCTGATATGCCGGGGCCGTTGTCGACGGCCGTCAGGAACGCGAAACCATTTTCGCGGAAAGTGGTTACGCGGACTTCGCCCTCGGTTTTGTGGTGGAGAATGGCGTTGGTGAGCACGTTGGTGATGACCTGGCTTATTCGTTCAGAATCGCCGAGACATTCCGTCTCCGAAAGCTCCGTGTGGATGGTGATATGGCGCTCCTGGGCCACCGGGCGCAGCCCTTCAATGCATTCCTGCGCGGCGCGTCCGAGGTCGAAGGGGGCGCGCCGGAAAGGTTCCTGCCCGACATCGAGCCGGGCGAGTTCCAGCAGGGATTCGATCAGGCGCCGCATCCGTTGCGCTGAACGCTGGCAGGCCTCAAGTGCGGCGCGGTAGTCGGCGGCGGAACGTTCGCGCCCGAGGGCGGTTTGGGTTTGGGAGAGAATCACGGTCACGGGCGTCCTCAGCTCATGGGAGGCGTCGGAGGTGAATTGAGCCTGCTGCGTAAAGGCGGCGTCCAGTCGTGCGAACGTGGAATTGAGCACTGTGGCCAAGTGGCCGAGTTCATTGTCAGTATCGGCGATGTTGATGCGGTGAGCCAGGTTGCCGGACGCAATCTTCGTCGCGGCCGCGCTAATGTCGTCGATCGGTCGAATGGCCCCCGTGGCGACCCACCAGCCGCCCGCCAACCCGAGCACCAGCACGGCGCCGCCGAGCGCGGAGAGCCAGAGGGCGAGCTGGTGCAAGCTGGCCGTTTCGGGCGCGATGGAGCGGCCCACCAGGAGGCATTCGCCGGGCGGCGTGAATTCATAAACTTCGCGAAGAACGCCTCGAATCCGGGGAGTCGCAAGCAAACCGGTGTCACTGCTGGGTTCGGGAAAGGGCACTTCGGCGGGCGCGGAAGCGGAGCGGCTCAGCTCGATTCCGTCGCGCCGCCAGATCAGGTAGTAATAGCGGCTGTTTTCGCCTTCGAACAACCCGGCGCGGTTTGGATTAAGATGAAAGTTGCGGGGCGCCCCCTGAAATTCTTCTCCGGCTTCACGCGGTGGCGGGCCACGTCGCTCGCCACCCGGGCCTCCTCCGGCACCCCCGCCGCGACCCGGGGGCGGACGCCGCAGGGTGTCGAGCAGCGGGCCGAGGCGTTGTTGAAGTTCCTGGTCCACGCGGCGCAGTTCATTTGCCCGCTGCAGGCGATGCGCGGTAAAGCCAAAGCCGGCGAGCACCGCTAACAGGATAAGTCCGTGCCACAGTTGCAAGCGCCAGCGGATGGAATTAAAAATCATGCTCAGCCTTCGATGCAGTAGCCGTGGCCGCGCCGCGTGGTGATGAAGTCGTGACCGAGTTTCTTGCGAATGTTTGAGACGTGCACATCGAGCAGGTTTGAAAGGGTGCTTTCGTCTTCGTCAAACAGATGTTCGTAGAGCATCGTGCGCGTGACCACTGCGCCGCGATGAAGCGCGAGAAACTCGACGAGTGCGTATTCGCGCGCGGTGAGCTCGATGGGTTCGCCTGCCTGGGTCAACCGGCGAGCGGCGGTGTCGATGAGCACGGCCCCCACGGCGAGCACATTATGAGTCTGGCCGGCACTGCGGCGAATCAGGGCGCGCAGGCGGGCCTGGAGTTCGTCGAGGTCAAAGGGTTTGATCAGATAGTCATCCGCCCCGGTATCCAACCCGCGCACGCGGTCCCGGCTGGCATCCCGGGCCGTGAGCATGAGTACGGGTGTCTTTTTCGTTTTTCGAAGTCGGTTGAGCAATTGCCATCCGTCCATCTTTGGCAACATCACATCGAGGACAATCGCATCGTAATCCGAGTTCTCGGCCTTGTAGCAGCCTTCTTCGCCATCACCGGCAGTGTCGACGGCGTATCCTTCCTCGCGCAGCGCTTGGGATAAGCTGCGAAGTAGATCGGGCTCATCTTCGACCAACAGGATTCTCATATGTTTTCCGGGACGAGCCTAGCGCAGGACCAGGTCGTGGCGCCAGACTACAGGCCGGATAGTTGGTGGCGACCCTGACAGGCCAAACCTTAAGGGAAGATGAAGGCGGCTGAAGGCTGTTTCTGGGCCGGGAGAACAAAGCCACTTGTTGCCCACCTTCACTTCATGTTGGCTTAAGCGATGTGAAAAGCTTCACGGTGGTGGTGAATCCGACGAACACACCGCCGCGGTTGAACCAGCCGACGATCACGGCGGGCGGGGATTACCAGTTCACGCTGACGGGGGAGGCGGGGCGGACGTACCGGGTGGAATACACGACGGATCTGCTGACGTGGACGCTGCTGTATACGGTGGTGAATCCGGATGGGGCGATCCAGGTGATCGACCCGGGCGTCGGCGTCAACTCGTTCCGGTTCTACCGCATCGTCAAGGTGCCGTAGGGGGCGAAGCCGCACGGTCCCGGCTATTTGCCAATGCAGAACTGACTGAAGATTGAATCGAGCAAGTCTTCCGTCGTGGTTTTTCCGACGATTTCGCCAACCGCATTCACCGCGATTCGCAAATCCATCGCTGCCAGTTCGAGAGTTTGATTTGCGGTCAATGCTGCGATCGTAAGGCGGGTGGCGGCACCCGCCCGGCGCAGGGCGTCCTGATGCCGCGAGTTGATCATCACCTGCAACATCTCGGCTTTGATCTCCCCGGCCCAGACGAGTTCCTTGATCGCGTCCTTGAGCTGCTCTAAGCCCGCGCCGGTGGCGCAACTGAGCCCGACACTGGCAGCGCCCATCTCCCTCTTCCCGGGAGGAACCAGCGGGGTGAGGGGTTTCTCAGATAGCTCCTTCAGTTCCAACCGGCGCGGCAAATCCACTTTGTTCAGGACGAGAATTCGCTTCTTCCCCGCAAATTCGCGCAAATAATTTTCATCCGCCGCAGTCAACGGCTCGCTCGCGTCGAGCACGTGCAAAATTAATTCCGCCTTCTCCAGCGAGGCGCGACTGCGCCGGATGCCCTCGATTTCAATCTCATCCCCCGCCTCCCGCAGCCCGGCCGTATCGATGAACACCACCGGCAATCCGCGAATGTTGGCGGTCTCTTCAATGGTATCGCGCGTCGTGCCGGCGATGGCAGAGACGATCGCGCGGTCATGTCCCAGCAGTTGGTTAAGCAGACTCGATTTACCGACATTTGGGCGGCCGATGATGGCGGCCCGGATGCCGCGCCGCAAAATCTGGCCTTCATCCGCGGTGCGCAATAACTCCTCCATGAAGGTGACGCCCTGCTCGAGTCGCGCGATCAATTGCTGTTTGGTGTCGGGCGCGATGTCTTCGTCGGGGAAATCAATGTGCGCCTCGACGTGCGCGAGCGTCTTGATCAGATCATCGCGCAGTTGATTGATGCGTTGCGAGAGTTTGCCGGCGAGCTGCTCGTTGGCGACGGCCAGTGCAAGCTCGGTGCGGGCGTGGATCACATCCGCCACGGCCTCGGCTTGGGCGAGATCGATGCGCCCGTTGAGAAAAGCGCGCTGGGTGAACTCGCCCGGCTGCGCGAGCCGCGCCCCGTGGGTCAGGACGGTGTCGAGCACGAGCTTCGCCGGGAGCAATCCACCGTGGCAGGTGATCTCGACCGTGTCCTCGCGCGTGAACGTGCGCGGCGCACGGAGCACCGCCACCAGCACTTCGTCGATCACCCGGCCAGCATTCACGATGTGGCCGTAATGCAGCGTGTGGGTCGGCGCGGTGGACGGTTTGAGCGACGACTTGCCGACCGGCACAAAACTTTGATCCGCCACTGCGAGCGCTTGCGCGCCGGAAATCCGGATGACCGCCAGTCCGCCGTCCCCCAGCGGTGTGGCTATCGCGGCAATGGTGTCGGTGAGCATTTTCTAATTTGGTGACTCAGGTGCTAAAGGCACCTTTGCTTCACGCAACAACTGGTTGAGCATTTCTTTTGAGAAGGTGCTGATGCCTATTTCCATCTCCGAGCGTTTACCGTCACAATAGACTTCGATCTGCCGGCACTGATAACAAATGAGTATTTCAACCTTCTTGCCGCCGTATTCGCAAACGAGGGCATGCCTCGGCCAAAAACACATTTCCCACTGAAAAGGCCACAGGATGACGAAGCCTTCGCCACTTCACTGCAAGGGCGCCGACAATCACAAGCGCGATCGGCACGAAAAAGAGCAACTTTATCAGGTTCAACGCGAGTCGCATCACTAGAGGTTGCGCTGATTGATGCGGAATAAACCTCACCAAGAGTCCGACAAAGGCGTTTTGCAGACAGGCCAGAATCAACGCTAGAGCGGCAAGGACAATCCACGGCATCAAAATAGTACGCGTCTTGGGATCGGCCATTCCACCAACTTGAGCGTGTTGTCCAGTCGGCATGTTTTATGGTCATTTCCTACACGTCCCCTTCTCCGCCTCGCGACCCTCGAGGAAAAGTCGCGCTTTCTCGTAACTCTTCTTGTGCAGGTAGTGGAGTAAGGAGGGATCGGTGTCTCGCGGCAGTTCGCCCGTGAGTTCGTCGAGGCGTGTGAAGTGGGGCAGGAGACTCGGTTTGGGATTGGCCTTCGGTAGGGTTCGCACCGTTGCCTCCAAATCGAGCAGGGCTTGCAGGATGTTCTGTTCCGTTTCAGTCATCCGCCATGGATAGCCCAATCGCACCGGGAATCCAAGCGTTTCAAGCGCGCCGCTCGATGACGGAACCTGGCTTGACCGTACCATTCAATTCAACCATGGATCGACGTGGTTCAACTGGACGCAGCTGATGCCCCAACCGAGCCGGGCGCCCGAACCGGGTAGCACCCGCGTCTCGCGGTTTGGATCCGGCGTCCCGCCGTATCCCGCAGCAGGACGCAGATCCGAACTTCAAAGGGCTATCTCCGTTGACGAGAGCCCTCGGGCCTCCTGCTTCCGGCGCGCCGACGGAAACGACCTGCCGGAGGCAGGTGCTAGAAAAAAAGTTGTGGTTCGCAGCGAGCGGGGTTTAACCATCGCGGGGAATTAACTGTCGGGGAATTAACTGTCGCGGGGCGATCAAAATCGGACACTTTCTGTAGTTAGCAAAATCGGACACTGTCCCACGGATCAGTCAATGGAATTGCCCCAACGGCCAGTCTTTGAGGAAGCCTGAGCGTAGCGAAGGCTGACGAAAAGACTGGCCGTTGGCGCGGCGGTGGGCCGTATTCTCTTCAGTTATGAAAAGCACCAGCAATTGCTCCACCGGCACGCCAATCCTTTTATTCGTCATGTTCTCAAATCCTTTCAGCAACGCCGCCTGACCGCAGCCGAAGCCGCCGCCCAACTCAGCCTCTCCCGCAGCCAGCTTTATCTTCTCGCCACCAATTATCTCCGGGCTTGTGTGGAAAAAAAGGGACACCTGTGGACGCCCAGCAGTTCCGGCGGCAACCACACGCCTCCTTGGCCGGCAGCGGTCATCGACCTGCTCGTAAAACATTTGGCCTGCTCTCCCCCCTGTCCCTACAGTTTCGTCGCCTCGGAAGCCCTCCGTCTCCATGGTTTCAAACTGGATCGTGCCCAGGTGCGCCACTGGGCTCTGCAAAACGGTCATGCCCATCTGACTCCCACCAAAAAACCGCCGGCACCGGTTCGCCGCTGGCAATGTTCCCAGATCGGCGAAATCTGGCAACTCGACGCCTCCCCCCATCGCTGGTTCCCACAATCG
>JAYTXL010000241.1:0-28289 GCA_043742955.1 Verrucomicrobiota bacterium
CGTGAAGAGACCACTGACTGGAGAATCGGATGCGGGAGATCCGCCCGTCCGGTTCGGAGGGAGGGGCGAGGTTAAATCCCTCGCTCCTACCCCTATCAACACCTGGCGGAAACACGCGGCACCTTGACCCGCGCGACAGCGTCTTGGAGTGCGCCAGTCCTCTGGCGCTTTCTCCCGCTCGATCTACAGATCTATGTTCGTTGGCCGTTTTGCCAAATTCCAAAGCGTGGCTGCGCCCCTCTTTGCACCTCCTGCCCGCATCCGCGTCTTGACAGGGCCGGCAAGTTGCGTCGAAGTTGACTCCTGATTTTGTATTTTTCTTTTACGTGTGAAAACTGAAACGTGCCCGCGGAGCCGTGGCTGGGCGTGGGCCGTTATGCTCGCCGCTGGCCTCACGTTCCAAATCGCCGCCGGGGCCGATTCACCGGCCGATTCCAAACTGGTCCCGGACGCAACCGCGCTGCGTCCTCTGACTCCCGGTGACCATGTCCGCAAACTGACCGTCGGAAACTTCGGTCGGATTTATCTGGTGCACATGCCGCCGCGATACGACCCCAAAAAACATATTCACGTCACCGGCATGTCGAACGGCGGCATGATGTGTTACAAACTGGCCGGCGAACTTTCCGACGGCCAACGGTCTCATCTGGGATTTTTTCAGAAGCATGCACTCAAGTAAGGCCATGAACAGACTGGATTCCCAAGGGTTCCGTGCAGATTCGTGCGGGGGTAATCTGGATCAGGGCAAGCTGGAGGCTTGCCAGCCATTAGCCGGGGGTTATGCGAGTCCGCGAGCGACACCCCCCGGACAGAACGAAGTCCGTATGCACCCTGAATGGGTGCCAGAGATTTCCAATAACCGAGCGCCGATTCCAAGTTTCACACGCTGCTGGCACCTCTTTCAGGGTGCAATCCTTGATCCTTTGGTCCGGGGGTATCGCGTCGCTCAACCCCCGGCTAATGGCTGGCAACCTTCCAGGTTGCGATGGCATTGCACCGGCAAGAAACTGAGTGAAAGACCGCTTTGTCCGGGAGTTGGGGGTTGTGGTGCGGAAAAACCGACACCCGCCGGAACATCTGACTGGGTTCGTTGAAAATGTGTTGTTTTGATCTCCGTCTGAATGAAAGACACCCCCTTGGTAACAAGCGCCGTCGCCGAGGTTCGACTTGATCCTAATCGATAAAGCCGCCACGCTCGTCGGAATAAGGGGTTGGCCCGGCAAAGGTGGTGCGGTTGGGGGTCCGTTTGGATTTTACCTGACTTTGCAGGATGACTTTCGATCCGTCTGCTGAAGCCACAATCAGCTCCACCCGGGCATTTTCGAGAGCGGTGATCATTTCTGGAGGCGGTGCTCCGTCCGTGATGAGGGTGTCGATCGCGTCCAATCCGCACAGCCGACTGATCGATTGGCGGCCAAACTTGCTTTGGTCCAGGCACAGAATGACACGGCGGGCCGCCTGCATCATGGCGCGCTGAATCTCGATGAGGAGGCCGTGCGAGTTGGTTACCCCCTCGGGAGTGATTCCGCCACAGCTCATAATTGCCACATCCGCATGGACTTGTGAAAATGATGCGACGGCCATGGGGCCTACTAATACGCCCAAGCGAGGATAGATGACCCCTCCCGTAACAAAAACCTCAATTTTATGAGTCGAAGAGAACAAATTAGCCACCGGCAGGGAGTTGGTAATAATATGGGGGGTCTTCGCTTCCAAATGTCGGGCGACATGAAAGCAGGTGGTCCCGGCGTCCACAATCACCGTTTGGTTGGCGGGAATAAACTCCGCGCAAGCCTGTCCGATGATCTCCTTTTCCGACAATTGATGGGTATCTCGTGCGGAAAACATGAACTCGTCCGATTTTGGGTTTGCCAGCATGGCACCACCGTGAGTCCTTCGAAGCATCCCCTTGGCCTCCAATCCGTCCAAATCACGCCGAACGGTCGATATTGAGGCGTCCACCAACTCGGACAATTCCTCCAGCGAGGCGAATTCCACCTTGGCGAGATGTTCCTCAATTCGTTTTTGGCGCTCTTCTGCCTGCATGATCTATCGTGCAAGTTGGAATATTATGGTAGATTTTGCAAGATAACATTTGACAAAATTTCAATATCGACCTAAAACCACCTCCAATGGTTACCGTTTCAAAGTCAGCGCCCCACCGGGCGGTGGTCGAACATCTGGTTCGACAGTCCGTCTACGCGAAGCTGGGGAAGTCGTTGCCGCCCTTGGCTGCCGCCCCCAACCCGCTGGTGGTCAATGTAAGTGCGCGTCACTGTCATTTGACGCAGGAAGCGGTGGAGGCGTTGTTTGGCAAAGGGCATCAACTGCAAGTTCACAAGTGGCTGTATCAGGACGGGCAGTTTGCCGCGAAAGAGGCGGTCACTCTTATTGGGCCGCGCAGCCGGGTTATATCAAACCTGCGTATTCTGGGCCCCTGCCGCACTCTGAACCAGGTGGAGCTGGCCTACACCGACGGGATTGCCTTGGGTTTCGAGCTGCCGCACCGTAGCTCCGGGGACATTAAAGGCACACTCGGGTGCATGCTCATGGGGCCGGCGGGATTTTTCGAAATGGAGCAGGGGGTCATCCGGGCTATGCGGCATGTGCACATGCATCCGACGGACGCGGACTATTACGGCGTGAAAGCGGGCGCCATGATGAAGCTGAAGATCGGCGGACCCTGCGGGATTACGCTCGACCAAATGCTGGTGCGCGTGGATCCGAGTTTCAAACTCGAAGTGCACATCGACACGGACGAAGGCAATGCCTGCAACCTTCAGCCCGAAACACCGTGCGAACTGATCAAATAGTTCTGAAAACTGATTTCCTCAACTCTTAAAAATAAACCATCAACCCAAACAAACTATGAACGAAGCAATCGGAATGATTGAAACCAAGGGCTACACCGGCAGCATCGAAGCCACGGATGCCATGGCCAAGGCCGCGAACATCACCATCTCCCGGACCATACCCATCGGGGGCGGCCTGGTGACGGTCATTTGTCGCGGCGACGTCGCGAGCGTAAAAGCGGCGGTGGACGCCGGCAGCAAAGCGGCGGGCAAAGTCGGCGAACTCGTGGCCAGCCATGTCATCGCCCGCCCGCACGAGGACCTCGTCAAAGGATTTTTGGGCGACACCGGTGCCGCTGTGAAAAAGTAGTCAACCGCAACTCTCAAAACTAAAAAATACTATGGCTCAACAAGCAATTGGCATGATCGAGTGCAAAGGTCTCTGCGCCCTCTTCGAGGCGGTGGACGCTGCGCTGAAAGCGGCAAACGTCACCTTCACCGGCTGGGAAAAAGTGGGCTCCGGCTATGTCACCGCTTTTTTCCGCGGCGACGTCGCGAGCGTGAAAGCGGCGACGGATGCGGGTGCCGCTGCAGCGGCGCAGGTCGGCTCCGTGGTCAGTGTCCAGGTCATTCCGCGTCCGCACGACGGTTTGGCGGTGCTCGGCAAATGGCTGCAGCAGTAAGCGAAGTATGAATTATGAAAGATGAGGTATGAAAACGAGCGCCGGCACCGGCTCCCCCATCCCTCATCATTCATCCATCATACCTTGATGAAAATCCTCGTCGCCAACCTCGGTTCGACTTCGCTCAAGTGGCGTTTGTTCGACTTTTCGAACGGCGCCGAGATGTTGCTCCATAAAGGCGGCTTTGAGCGCGTCACCGACTATTCCAAGGC
The DNA here is from genome assembly GCA_043742955.1 of Verrucomicrobiota bacterium. Lineage (GTDB taxonomy): Bacteria > Verrucomicrobiota > Verrucomicrobiia > Limisphaerales > JAYTXL01 > JAYTXL01. The sequence goes on from JAYTXL010000241.1 coordinate 3,688, forward strand.
GATCGAGGATTGTCTCGCGGCTTTAAAGCTCGCGGGCGTCATTGCCAGCGAGCAGGAACTGGCAGCGGTGGGTTTCAAGACGGTCATCGCAAAAGGCGTCACCGGCTGCGTGCGGATCGACGAGCGGGTGTTGGGGGCGATGGCGTCCTACAATGGCCTGGCGCCCGCGCACAACCCGCCCTACATCACGGGGATCCGGCTCTTCGCCCAGCGTGTTCCGGGAGTGCCCTTGGTGGCGCTGTTCGAGACGGCCTTCTACCAGTTCGCGCCCGAAGCCATGATGCGCTACGCCGTGCCGGACGCGTGGCAGGACATTGGCGTGCGCCGCTGGGGTTTTCATGGGGCAAGCCACAAATACATCGCCGAGCGCAGTGCGGAATTGCTGGGCCGCCCCGATGTTGCTGCGCGCGTGCAGAATCTCTATGTTGATGGCGGTAAATCCGCTGTGAACGCTCCGGCTTTGCGCGTTATTTCCTGTCATTTGGGCGGCACCTCGAGCATCACCGCGATTCTCAACGGCGTGGCCATCGGCAACAGCCTGGGAATGAGTCCGCAGTCCGGCCTGCCGCACAATAACCGCGTGGGCGATCTCGACGCGGAAGCCTTGCCTTATGCGGTGAAGACCCTTGGTATCAGCGTGGAGGAAGCCCAGCGACAACTCGCGAAGGAAGGCGGCCTGAAAGGCTTGAGCGGTGGCATCTCCAATGACATTCGCGATATCCAGGAGGCGGCCACGCAGGGCAATGCCAAGGCGCAACTCGCGCTGGCGGTGTTCATCAGCGAAGCGCGGCGATGGCTGGGTGGTTATTTTTTCCAGCTCAACGGGGCGGATGCAATTGTCTTCACTGCGGGCATCGGGGAAAATCGCGCCGAATTGCGCGCCGCGATTTGTGCGGAGCTCGATCAGCTGGGCATTGTGCTCGATACCGCAAAGAATAATTCCATTCGCGCCACCGAAGCGGTCATCAGCGCCCCGAACTCGCGGGTGAAGGTGCTGGTGATTCCGACGAACGAAGAACTTGTGGTGGCGCGTGAAACCAAGCGCTTATTGGAACACGCCCGTAATTAATTTTCCGCACCCCGCCACCCACTTTAACTCCCAACCCTCAACCGAAAGCAAAACTATGACACAACAAGCAATTGGAATGATTGAAACGCGCGGGCTCGTCGCGCTCGTCGAAGGCACGGACGCGATGCTCAAGGCGGCGAACGTGGAACTCGCCGGCCCGATGATTCAAGTCGGCAACGCGCTCGTCACCGCCGTCGTGGTGGGAGATGTCGCCGCCGTCAAGGCCGCCACGGATGCCGGCGCCCAGGCCATCAAAGCCATCAAGGGCGAAGTCGTGAGCGTGCACGTGATCGCCCGTCCGCACGAGGACGTGGACGCGGTGATGCCGAAGAAGAAGTAATCAGCAGGTCCGTAATCACCAAGCAGTCGCGCCGTGCGGCTGCTCCCCCTGATTACTGATTCACTGACAACTGATTACTTTTATGTTCTTAGCCCGCGTAGAAGGCTCGGTCGTCGCGACCAAGAAAGAGACCAGCATGAACGGCCGCAAGCTGCTCCTGCTGCGCCCGCAACTGGTGGACGAAAAGGATCCCACCAAATTTCGTCCCGGCGCGAACACCATTGTCGCGGTGGACACCGTGGGTGCGGGCATCAACGAACTGGTGATGTTTTGCCAGGGGAGCAGCGCGCGCCTGGCCGGCGGGATGAAGGACGCCCCCGTGGATGCCGTGGTTATTGGCATCGTGGACACGGTGGATGTGTTCGGTAAGCAAATCTACAGCGCAAGAACTCCGTAGCAGCGGGGTGGGGAGGCTCACCTGTTGCCGGCTATGAATCTTGATGGAGTCCCGTTAGGTCGGCTGCTAACGACGAAGAAACTATGAGTGCAGTGAATGAAACTTTGATCCGTGATGTGGTGGCCGAAGTGCTCGGTCGCTTGGGCGGCGCCCCCGCCGCCTCCAAACCCGCCTCCGCCCCGGCCTCAAAAACGGACTGTGGTTGTGGCGGCAAGGGGGCGAGCTCCAGCGGTCCGGCCTTGCGCGGCAAGTTTGGCGTGTTCGCCGACGCCAACGAAGCGTGCGCGGCGGCGCAGGAATCCTTTCTCCAATTGCAAAAAGCGGGCGTGGCCGCGCGCGTGAAGATCGTCGAGATCGTCAAGGCGATGGCGGAAGCCAACGCGGAAGTCTGGGGCAAGCTCGAACTTGAGGAGACGAAGATCGGCCGGCTCGATCACAAGATCGAAAAGCTGAAAATCATCAAGCTGGTTCCCGGTGTGGAATGGCTCCGGCCGGATGCCCGCAGTGGTGATCATGGCATCACGCTCGAGGAATACACGCCCTTTGGGGTGGTGGGAGCGGTCACGCCGAGCACCCATTCGATCCCCACGCTGAGCGGCAACATTGTGAACATTTGCGCGGCGGGCAATGCCGTGGTGTTCAACCCACATCCGAGTGCCGCGCGCTGCGCCGCCGTGGCGGTGCGCGCCTACAACGAGGCCATCTTTCGCGAGACGGGGATTGAAAATATTGCGACCCTCATCGAGAAGCCCTCGATGGAGAGTTTCGCCGCGATGTGCAAGCACGACGCCGTGCGCATCCTGCTCGTCACCGGCGGCCCCGGCGTGGTGAAGGCGGCAATGCAGACCGGCAAACGCGCCATCTGTGCCGGGCCGGGAAATCCGCCCGTGTATGTGGATGACACTGCCTGCATGAAGCGGGCGGCCAAAGCGATTATTCAGGGCGCCAGCTACGACAACAATTTGCTCTGCATTGGCGAGAAGGAGGTTTTTGCCTTGGAAGGCATCGCCGACCAGTTGATGACGCAGATGGAACAGCACGGTGCGGTGCGGCTGAACAACGCCCAGCTCGATGCGCTGACCAAAGCCGCGTTTACCATCACGCCGGGGCAGGGTGGCGGTTGCGGGCATGCGTCCGTGAATAAGGATTTCATCGGGAAGGATCCCGCCGTGCTGGCAAAAGCAGCCGGTCTGAACCTTCCGACCGGCACGCAGCTGCTATTTGCCGAGACCGACGCCAACCATCCATTTGTGGTGGAGGAGCAGATGATGCCCTTCCTCCCGATCACCCGGGTGAAGAGCCTGGAGGAAGGTGTGGCGCGCTCGTTGGAGGCGGAACATGGCTACAAGCACACGAGCATCATTCACTCGCACGATTTGGAAGCGCTGACTCAGATGGGGCGCGCGCTCGACACCACGTTGTTCATCAAAAACGGGCCATGCATGGCGGGACTTGGTCTCGGCGGTGAAGGATATCTGAGTTTCAGCATCGCGACGCCAACCGGTGAAGGCGTGAGTAATCCGCGCACGTTCACGCGCGTCCGCCGCTGCGTGATGGTGGATAATTTGAGGATCTATTGATGAACCACAAAGGCACCAAGGACGCCCAGAGTTTGGAGACCTGTGCTCTCCTTTCTCAGTCTTCTTCGTGCCCTTCGTGTCTTCGTGGTTATTTATGCTCCTAGCCCGTGTTGAAGGCAATGTGGTCGCCACCCGGAAGCATGCCAGCTTCGAGGGATGGCGGCTTGTGATCTGTCAGCCGATCAACAATGCCGGCGAACCGGAAGGCGCGCCCCAGATCGCCATCGATGCGCACGGCGCGGGTATGCATCAGCGAGTCGTGATTTCCAGCGACGGTTCGGCGGCACGCACTGCCGTTGGCGACGCGAAAAGCCCCGCGCGCTGGCTCGTGGTCGGCATCGTGGATGAGAAAGAGCCGGGGGTGCCGGTATGAGGACATGTGGAAAAACATCCGCCCTCACCCCAGCCCTCTCCCCCTGGAGAGGGAGCGAGATGGCCGCACTGTGGGAAGCTCGATCGGGTTTCTTCGTGTCTCCTACCGGTCGTGTTTATGGAGGTCTTCCTCGAATTGATATGAGGTGGTCGCTGGTGTCGAGGGCGGTGAGCGCTACTCCCTCTTCTGGGGGAGAGGGCTGGGGTGAGGGCGGACGTCAAATCCATTTTCCTCATTACGCCGCATGAAACTTGGCGCTGTCATCGGTCGGGTCACGTTGTGCAAGGCTGCTGCCGGTCTGGACGGCGCGCGGTGGCTCATTGTGTCGCCGTTCACGCGCGAACATTATCAGCGCGGGTGCGAGACGCCCATGGGACTCAGCAAAGATCCGAGCCTGGTGGTTTATGACGCGCTCGGGGGGGGGGTGGGCCAGACGATTGGTTACATCGAGGGTCGGGAGGCCGCCCAGCCGTTTGAAACGCCGCTCCCCATTGATGCGATCAATGCGGCGCTCGTGGATGAGATTTTTTACAACCCAATGAAATAAATTTTTATGCCTGCTGTCATTACTGCCAAAGAAATCGAAGCCATCATTGCCCAGGGCGGCGACCCGAAAAACCATCCGGTCGACGCGATCCTGACGCCCTCCGCCAAGGACGCCTTGCGGGATTATGCCAGCGCCCGGCGCAGTGCCCCCAGTGGGAGTTCGCCCCCCGCCGGGCCCGCCCAGCCACTCAGCTCCAAGTCGCCCAAGGCCGAACTGGAAGCCTATTTCAATTCACCCGCGGCGCTCGTGCTCAAGGAACAGCTGTGCGACATGGGCCGCCGTCTCTGGCAGCGCGAATATGTGGATGGCAACGGGGGCAATATCGCCATCCGCGTGGGTCAAGACATCGCCCTTTGCACGCCCACATTGGTGAGCAAGGGCTTCATGAAGCCGGAGGACATGTGCCTCGTGGACTTCGACGGCAATCAACTCGCCGGCACCAAGAAGCGCACGAGTGAAATTCTCATGCATTTGCAGATCATGAAGCGCCAGCCGAAAGCCGTGGCGACGTGTCATTGTCATCCCCCGTATAGCACGGGCTTCGCCGTCGCGGGCGTGTTGCCGCCGACGTGCATGATTCCGGAATTTGAAGTCTTTGCCTCGGTTGCCATTGCGCCGTACCGCACCCCGGGCACGCCGGAGATGGGCCAGCTCGTGGGTGAACTGGTGGACAAGCACAATACCATTCTGATGGCGAATCACGGCGTCGTGAGCTGGAGCCATAACAATGTCGAGGACGCCTATTTCAAGATGGAAATTCTTGAGGCGTATTGCCGCACGATTCTCGTGAGCGCACAGCTCGGCGTGCCCCCGAAGACGATGACCGCGCCGCAGCTCCAGGACCTGCTGAAGATCAAGCAGAGCCTTGGCATCCCCGACCCGCGCCACGGGCTGAAGGAATGCGAGCTGTGTGACAACGCGGAGTGGCGTCCGGGGGTGGCCTGTGCGGTGCCGCCGAAACCGGAGTCCGGGGCTGGCCTGGATGCGGAGGCGGAGAAAACGGTGCAAGCGATCACGGATCAAATATTGGCGCAGATGAAATAAACCACGAAGACACCAAGCGCACAAAGCAGACGGAAAAGCATTGGGACTTTCCTGCCTAGGCTTTGTGTCCTTCGTGCCTTGGGGGTTAAAATATTATGAAAATAACAATCATTGGCGGCGGTGGCCGCGTGGGTTCCTGTGCGGCCTTTGCACTGCAATGCGGCGGCCTCGTGGCCGAGTTGCAAATTCTCGACGCGAACAAGGACATGGCGGAAGGCGAGGCGCTTGACCTCCTGCACGGCACCGCGTTCGCCGGCGATCAGAAAATTTATGCGGGTGATTACAATCGCGCTGCGGACAGCGATATTTTCCTCATCACCGCCGGTCTGCGCCGCAAGCCGGACGAATCGCGCCTCGATTTGATCAACCGAAACGTGACGCTGTTCGTCGGAATTCTCGACAGCATCAAAGCCGCCGGCTTCAAAAAAAGCGCGCAGGTCTTTGTCGTGTCCAATCCGGTGGATATCCTTACCCAGCTCGCGGTGCAACGGCTCGGCCTGCCGTGGCCGCAGGTCTATGGATTGGGGACGATGCTCGACACGTCGCGCTTCAGTTCGTTTATCGCCGAAGAACTCAAGCTCGCCCCCACGCAGGTGAAGGCGTTGATCCTGGGGGAGCACGGCGACTCCATGTTGCCGGTCTGGTCGAGCGCCACGGTGAATGGTCTGCCGCTGGCCGGTTTGCCGGATTGTTCGCCTGGTTTTCAGAATGCCGTCTTCGAGCGCACCAAAGGGAGCGGGGCCGAGGTCATCAAGAAGAAGGGCGGTGCGGGCTGGGCGGTGGGGATGGCCATCCGCGATGTGATCCACGCCGTGCTGTTGAACAAACAAGCGCTGCTGCCCGTGTCGTCGCTCGTGCAGGGCGCCTACGACATCCGCGACATCTGTCTGAGCGTGCCGAGCGTCGTCGGACGCGGTGGGGTGTTGAAGCAGGTTGAAATCAAGCTGTGGCCCAAGGAGCACATGGCCCTGCAGGCTTCCGCGCGCGCCCTCAAAGACACGCTCGCGAAGGTTAGAACTTGATTGAACCACGAAGACACGAAGGACACAAAGAAGGAGAAAACATGGATGCAAAAATTGAGGAAGCGGCACACATGTTGATTGGGGCGGCGATTGAGGTCGATCGGCATCTGGGGCCAGATTATCTCGAAAACGTGTACAAGGAGGCGCTGGCGGTGGAACTGACATTGCGGGGCATCCCGTTCAGACGACAGAAAGTCTTCGCGTTGGATTACAAAAGCCCCAGGATTGGTGAAGCTCGTTTGGATTTCCTCGTGAACGATTGCCTGGTGTTGGAGCTCAAGGCCGTCGATGCTCTGGCTCCGATCCATACGGCGCAAGCCATTTCCTACCTGAAAGCAACCAAGATTCGTTTGGCGTTGCTCATAAATTTCAACGTATCGGTTTTGAAAGACGGGATCAAGCGGATCGCTCTATGAACCACGAAGCCACGAAGGACACAAGGATTGGCGATCAGGATGTCCGTTTTTTTCCGTCTTCTTTGTGTCCTTCGTGTCTTTGTGGTTTGAAATCATGAAATCACTCGACACCAAACTCGCCGAAATCAAAGCCAGCCCCAACTCGCGCGCTTTCATTCTCGCGGATGCCAAGGATGCGGACATGGCGTTCGGGGTGCGCTCGCCCGGCCCCCGGCACTACATGTCCGGGCACGGGGCAAGGCCGGCCAAGTTTTCGCCCGAGGTCTGGAGCCGCGCTGAATTTGGCTACCGCAATTTGCCGGAATTCCTCGACATCATCCGGGAGGTCACGCACCAGGGATTAGTGGACATCCTGCTCATGTCCGCCTACGTGAATGAGCAGCTCACGATCAAGGAAGGATTGTTCCAGAAATCGCACGTCACACCGGCGGCGCGCGCGAATGACACGACCGACGTGTGGGCGGCGCGGCATGGTTGCTACACCCGCGAACCATCGCAACCGTTTCGCAGCGCCAGCATCGACCACATTCAATGTGGCGAAATTGAGTGCGACCGCGACGGTCGCGGAGAATTTCCCGGGGCGAACCTGGGTCTCTACTCGATCACGTTCGTCAACGAACTGGAGCAGGACCGCGAGGCGTTGCTGTGGTACAAGGAATTCCGCGAGGAGGCGGAACGAAAACAATTCCGGCATTTTCTTGAAATCTTCGATCCCAACGTCGCCAGCGGCATTGCGCCGGAAAAGCTGGGCGAGTTCATCAACGACAATATTCTCCGCATCCTCGCCGGGGTGCCGGAGGCGGGGCGGCCGGATTTTCTGAAGATCGTCTATCACGGTCCGAAAGCGATGGAGGAGCTGGCGCAGTACGATCCGAACCTTATTGTGGGGATTCTTGGCGGCGGCGCGGGCACGACCTATGACGCTTTTCGGCTCATCCACGACGCGCAGAAGTATGGCGCCCGGGTGGCCCTGTTTGGCCGCAAGATCAACCACGCCGAACACCAGCTGGCTTTCATTGAAATCTTGCGGCTCATTACGGACGGCAAGCTTTCACCCGAAGAAGCCGTGCGCGCGTATCATGGCGTCTTGCAAGGCAAAGCCATCAAGCCGCATCGCTCGCTGGAGGAGGACCTGAAGCTTACGGACCAGGCGATGAGCTACGACGGCAGCGCCACGAAGCGGGCCACGGTGGAAGTGAAGAACAATCCCTTGGCGGCCGCGAAGCCGGCTGGAACGACGGAGAAAAGCCAGAGCCTTCAAACGTCGGCTACAAACGCTGAGGGTGAATGGCCGAAGCGCGGGAATGGCCAGCCGGACTTCGACCAGATGAGCGCGGCCCAGCGCGTTGCCTATCACGGCTGGCGTTTAAAGCGGACTTTTGGTTAAGCGGTAGTTTGCTCTGCCAATCCGGACCTGGGCGGCCTCGCGACCGGTCCGCTGCCAGCGGGTTCGTGTTTCGTTCGAAATTTGCACCATGAATTCGCGCCGCGTTGTCTCGCTCCTGCCCAGTGCCACCGAGATTGTCTGCGCGCTCGATCTGGAGCACCGGCTCGTCGGTCGCTCCCACGTCTGTGATTTTCCACCATCGGTTCAGGGCCTGCCGGTGTGCACCCGAACCCACCTCGACCCGGGTGCGGCCAGTCTTAATCTCGACCGAGCGGTCAAGGAGCGGTTGCAATCGGCCTTGTCGCTCTACGAAATCGACACGGAGAAACTCAGGCAATTGCAGCCCGACCTGATTCTCACCCAGGCGCAGTGCGAGGTCTGTGCCGTGAGCCTGGCGGAGGTGGAGGCGGAGGTGGGCCAGTGGCTCGGTGCGCGTCCGCAGATCCTCTCGCTTGCCCCGCAATCGCTGGCCGACGTGTGGGAGGACATGCGTCGCGTGGCGGTGGCCCTGGGGGTGGCGGAGGACGGAAGGGGATTGGTCAAAAAATTGAAATTTCGCGCGGTGGATGTCATTGAAAGGACCTGCATGGTGAAACGGCGCCCCTCGGTGGCGTGCCTGGAGTGGATCGATCCCCTCATGGCGGCCGGGAACTGGGTGCCCGAGTTGGTGGATCTGGCGGGCGGTCGCAATTTGTTCGGCGCGCCGGGCAAACATTCTCCCTGGCTCGACTGGGGGGCCGTGGTGGCGCAAAATCCAGAGGTGATTATCGTCATGCCCTGCGGTCTTGACCTGAAACGAAGCCGTCAGGAGCTGGCAATGCGGAAGGCCCGTCCGGGTTGGGAAAAACTGCGAGCCGTCCAACGGCGGCAGGTTTTTCTGGCGGACGGATCCCAGTTTTTCAATCGACCAGGCCCGCGGCTGGTGGAGTCCCTGGAAATACTCGCCGAGGTGCTTCACCCCGAATTATTCAAGGCGCGGCACGCCGGCACCGGCTGGGAACCGGTCTAAGGTTTGCTCGTGATGCGCGACCAATTCATGCCGTTCGTCTCGGCGTATTTTCCGAACGCCTTCTCGTTGAGGATCAGCACGGCCCGGACCACACTGGAATCATCAGCGCGGCCCAGGTGGGTGATGGAGTCAGGAATGATGTCCATTTTCTTGTGCGCGTACATCAGGGCAAACACCGCGTCGGCAAAGGCGACGTGGGGCAGGTCTTTGTAGGCTCCCTCGGCAAAATCCTCGACGGCGTCGGCCAGAAATTCGAGTTGATCGACGAGGTGGGGAAAATGAGGCGCATTGATCTGGGTGAACTCGGCCTTCCACATCGGGAGTTGGCGGAGAACTTTTTCCACAATGGCCGGCGTCACCTGGGCGGCGCCGTGATTCACGTATAGCACAATTTCAGACATGCCCGCAGCGTAGCAGCGCCCTCGGGGAACGCAAATTAGAAACGACCGAACGTCAATGGCCAAGGTCGGCGACTTCGCGGGCGACAAGTCCCCGACGGAGAGCGGCGCAGCAGCGCACGCAGTCCAAGACGCGATCGCGCGGCAGGGCGGGTCTCGAATGTCCGCCAGGTTTTGTAGCGCGCCGGTGCTCTGGCGCTTTTCGGAGGGGGCGTGGTCTCCTTCAGCAAGGGGACGCTCGTTCAAATAACCGCACCGCCATGCGCGCCAACAGCCGCTGGCGAGGACGCACTTGTGACCCTCGGAGCAGCGGCGTCAGCCACGCCGTGTGCTTTCGTTTCCATTCGTGGTTCCTCACCAGGGGTGGCTCAGGTCCCCTCCGACCCATCCAGATGCTCCACCAAAAACGCGGCAATGTGCTGCACGCGGACGTGGTTTGCACCTGCCTGCCGCAAGCCGGCCTGGATTTGCAGCAGGCAGCCCGGGTTGGTGGTGACCACGATTTCAGCGCCGGTGCGCAGGATGTTTTCGATTTTTCGTCGCTGCAGTCGCGCTGCCATGTCCGGCTCGGTGAGGTTGTAGCTGCCCGCACTGCCACAACAGACATCCGCTTCCGGCAATTCCACAAACTTTTCACCGGCGATGGCGCGCACCAGTTCGCGGGGTGGCCGCGTGAGGCGCTGCGCGTGCGCCAGATGACAGGCATCGTGGTAGGTAATGGACTCGGATTTTGAATTTTGAATTTTGAAGTCCGCCGGTGTCAGCCATTCGGTCAGATCTTTCACCCGGGCGCTGAATTGCCGCCCACGCTCCGCCCAGGCGGGATCGTCGTGCAGGAGTTGGCCGTATTCCTTGAGCGTCGAGCCGCAGCCGGCCGCGTTGATGATGATGGCGTCAAGGTTCAGGTTTTCAAAGGTGGCAATATTGTGCCGGGCACAGGCGCGCGCGGACTCAAGATTTCCGCCATGGGCGAAGAGCGCACCGCAACACCCTTGGGCCGGGGGCGTCACGACGTCGTAGCCGGCGCGATTGAGCAACCGGACGCTTTGTTTGTTCGTTTCGCTGAACATCACGCTCATCACGCAGCCGCTGATAAAACCGACTCGGCCACGGCCGGGCAGGGTGGCGGTGGGTGAGCATTCGGCCAGCGCCTCCCCGCTCCAGCGGTCAGGCAGCAACGCCAGCGCATCGCGGGCGAACCGTGGCAGCCACCTTTCGGCGTGCAGCAGTTTAATAAATTTGGCGGGCAACAAAGCCAGCCTCATCCGCCCGGGGAACGGAAAGATCTTTTCGATGGCGATCCGTCGCAGAAAGGTTTGGAACGGGGACCGGCGATGGTGCTGCTCGATATGTTCGCGGGTGGATTCCAGCAGGGCGCCGTACTGCACGCCGCTGGGGCAAGCCGTTTCGCAGGCCCGACAACCGAGGCATAGGTCGATGTGCCGGACCGCCGTATCCGCCAGCGGCAACCGGCCGTCTTGCAACGCCCGCATGAGATAGATGCGTCCGCGCGGAGAATCATTTTCGTTGCCCGTCTCCAGATAGGTCGGGCAGGAGCCGAGACAAAGTCCGCAATGCACGCACGCGAGCGCCCTGGCTTCGTCGAGAAAACGTTCCGGTTGGCGGAGGGGCCGGCTCACCGTGGCAATTCGGGGAAGATGTTTTGGGGATCAAACTCCGCTTTGACCCGCCGGGTCAGGCGCGCGGGTATCAGCGCCGGCGCCGGTTCGGGCTGGGGATCACTGCGGTGCCAGAGGACGCCATTCCCGGCCCGCGCCACGAACGGAGTTGCGCCGAGTTGAAGAATAACTTCATTCAAACGCGAGGGTAAGACCGAAATCTTACGGGGAGGGATCGCCGCAGTGGCTTCCCAGAAATGAACTTCGTGATCCAACGTGCCAGTTTCCTGGATGCCGAGTTGTCCCGCGAGGTTGATTTGCCATTCGACTTCTGCGGTTGATCCGGCAAAGCCGAGGATGACCGCATGGCTCGTGTCGAGATTGTGCCAATCCATGACCACCGGCGTCAGCGCGGAGTCCGATACCGACTGGAGGAGCGCGTCGGCGTCAGTCACCGAGGAGCAGTTTGCCCGGACGAAGCGTTCCGCCTCGGGCCGGGGGCGCAGTTTAAAAGTGGCTTCGACAATGACCCCCAGGCTTCCGTGGCTGCCGACAAACAGCTTAAGTAAATCGTAGCCGGCCACATTCTTGACCACCTTGCCCCCTGACTTGATGAGCCGGCCATCGGGCAGCACGGCTCGCAGACCGATCAAATGTTCGCGGATAGTGCCATATCCGAGCCGACGCGGGCCGCTCGCATCCGTTTCCAATAGAGAAGCGATCGTCAAATGTTTCGGATTGGGCGGGTCGATGGGCAACCATTGTCCTCCCTGGGCCAGACGCGCCTGTAAATCGGCCAGCGTGAGCCCCGCTTCCACCGTCACCGTCATGTCTTCGGGCGTGTACTCGGTCACGCGGTCGAGGGTGCGTAGGTCCACTGCGGTCACCGCCTCGCCACGCAGCCCCGCAGCGCTGACCGCCCGGGTCAGTTCCGCTAGATTGGCCGGTTGCAACGTCATCCGGCTTAATGATGAAGCGCGCTGATTATTCGGCAAGGGTTTTAAGTTCAAGGCCCGCCGCGGCCCGGGGTTTGAAGCGTAACCTGCCAATCGCCCCGGGCAGCTGCCAGACAATGGCCTCCGGCAAATTATTTAACGCCCGCCCCCATCCGTTCAATCGCCCAGCGCGCATGTTCGGCAATCAAGGGTTCCGGGTCACGCGCAGCGCGCTGGAGCGCGGGCAGCGCGCGCGCGTCGCCAGCGTTGCCGAGCGCCACGCATACATTACGCAAGAACCCACGCCGTTTTGCCCGCAAGATCGGGGTGCCGGCAAACTGGCGCCTAAAACCGGCTTCGTCCAGTGAGAGCAATTCGATCAAATCCAGGGCGGCCAGGTCCGCGCGCGTGTGCTCCTTCATCAACCGGCCTGCCCGGGCAAAACGGTTCCACGGACAAACGGCCAGGCAATCGTCGCAACCATAAATCCGGTTGCCGATCGCCGCGCGAAACTCCACCGGAATGGCTCCCTTCAGCTCGATGGTGAGATAAGAAATACAGCGGCGGGCATCGAGTTGGAACGGGGCCGTGATCGCCTGGGTCGGGCAGGCCGCCAGGCAGCGCATACAGGAACCGCAATGATTCTTTTCTGGCGCGTCTGGCTCCAGCTCCAGGGTGGTGATGATCTCGGCCAGAAAAATCCAGTTGCCGAGCCGGCGGCTGATGAGATTCGTGTGTTTCCCGATGAAGCCCACGCCGGAGCGCTGCGCCAGATCACGCTCCAAAAAAGGGCCGGTATCCACATACCACAACGAGCGGGTGTCCGCGCCGCCAATTTTATTCACAAACTCCGTGAGCGCCTTCAACCGTCCGCTCAACACCTCGTGATAATCGGCGTAACGGGCGTAGCGGGCGATGAGGCCGGGAACCGGTTGAGCGTCGAGGGTTGCGGGTTGCGGGTCGGCGGCTTTCGGACTCTCAACTTCCCCATAACTCACGGCGAGGGTGATGATGCTATTGGCCGCCGCCAACACCTGCCGGGGATCGCCGCGTTTGTGGGCGTTGCGCTGCAAGTAGGCCATCTCGCCGTGATGTTGCGCGGCCAGCCACCGCTCGAACTGTGGCGCCGTCGCGGGCGCTTTCGCCGAGGTGACCCGGCAATCATCAAAACCCAACTCGCGGGCACGCTGACCAAGGGCAGGTTTCACGATTGTGGCGGATCGCTGCGCGCGCGCTGAAACTGGTGCAGCACCTGGTGGGCGACTTCTTTCACCGAGCGCCTGTCGGTATTGACCAACACGTCGGCCTGACGGTAGGACGGTCCGCGCGTGGCCAGCAGTTCCCGGATGGTTGCCAGCGGGTCCTCCCCGCGCAGCAGTGGGCGGTGCGACTGGTAGCGGGTTCGCTGGCGGATCATCTCGGGTGTGGCCCACAAGCAGACCACGAGGGCGTGTGTTTTCAGGCTGGCCATATTGGCCGGGTTGGCCACCAGACCGCCCCCCGTGGAGATTACCACCCGGTTTTCGTGGGCCAGTTCGGTGATCAGGCAGCGTTCCCGTTCTCTAAATGCCGCCTCACCCTCGTGCGCGAAAAGCTCGCTGATCCGCCGGCCGGCACGGGTTTCGATCAACTCGTCTGTATCCAAAAAATGAAAACCCAAATCGCCAGCCACCAAGCGTCCCACGGAGGACTTGCCCGTGCCCATGAAGCCGACCAAGGCAAGATTGCGAATATGCCGCGCGTTGTTCACTCCCATGATTTAGCCTGGAAACGGATTTCAGGCACGCAGTTTCTGGCTTCACCAAGAATTGCTTTTCAAAAAAACAAATCTGGTTAAAGCTTTCCCATGCCTGAGTCTGAGCACGCGGGAGAAAGGGTTTTTCATGGCATTCCGGTTTCGCCCGGAGTTTGTCAGGGAAAAATTCTGGTCATCAGCCCGCCGCATGAGCACTCCATTCCCCACTACGAACCGCCGGAGGCGGACCTGCCTGACCATGTGCTGCGGCTGGAACAGGTGATGGTGCAGACCCGCCAGCAGATCCTGGAAGTGCAGCGCAAGGTCAGCGCCGGCTTGGGGGCGGAGGACGCGGCGATTTTCGATGCGCATCTGCTGGTGCTGGAGGACCCGACCCTTATCGACGAGGTCAACCGCTACATTTACCAGCACAAGGTGAATGTCGAGTACGCCTTCCACGTGGTCGCGGAAAAGTTTGCCGACACGTTAAGCGCGATCGAGGACGATTACCTGCGTGAACGCGCTGCCGATATGCGCGACGTCGCGAACCGGATTTTGAACAATCTACTTGGCCGGGCCGAACAAGTGGATTTGAAAAAGCTCACCGAGCCGTGCATCATTATCGGCCGGGATCTCAGCCCCTCCACCACCGCCCAGTTTGACCGCAAGCTGGTGCTGGGCTTCGCCACCGATGTTGGCAGCAAGACTTCCCATACCGCCATCATGGCGCGGTCCCTGCAAATTCCCGCCATCGTCGGACTGCAAAACGCCTGCCAGCAACTGCACACCGGCCAATCTGTCTTGCTGGATGGCTTTACCGGCACGCTCATCGTTGGCCCCACCGACCAGACCTTGTTCGAATATGGCCAGATCGTCCGCAACCAGATGGCCCTGCAGGTCAAACTGCGTGATGTCCGGGACCAGCCAGCCATCACCCTGGACGGCGTCCGCGTCATTCTTTCGGCAAATGTCGAACAGCCAAAAGATGCCGTCGCCGTTCACGCCAACGGCGCGGAAGGCGTGGGTTTGTTCCGCACGGAATATCTATTCATCAACCGCGCTACCCCGCCGTCCGAGGAGGAGCAATATCAGGCCTATCATGAGGTGGCGGCGGCGATGAAACCGCAGCCGGTCATTATTCGCACCCTTGATTTGGGTGGTGACAAATGCCTGGCTGACCTGCAGGCACCTGCGGAGATGAACCCCTTCCTCGGCTGGCGCGCCATCCGCTATTGCCTCCAGGAACGCACGGTGTTTCGGAGCCAGCTCCGCGCCATTCTGCGCGCCAGCGCCGAAGGCAACGTCAAGCTGATGTACCCGATGATTTCGGGCCTCGACGAGTTGAAGCAGGCCAATGCTGTCGTCGCCGAATGCCAGGCGGAGTTGCGCGCGGAAAACCTCGCGTTCGACGCGGCCATGGAAATCGGCGCCATGATCGAGATTCCCTCCGCCGTGATCGTGGCCGGTGACCTCGCCAAACACGCGAAATTTTTCAGCATCGGCACCAACGATTTGATCCAATACTCGCTCGCGGTGGATCGTTTGAACGAAAAGGTCGCCCATCTTTACGAGCCGACCCATCCGGCGATTCTCCGGCTGATCAAGATGACGGTCGATGCCGCGCATCGGCATGGCCTCTGGGTCGGCGTCTGCGGCGAAATGGCGGGCGATCCCATCCTCGTGCCGTTACTGCTTGGTTTGGGGGCGGATGAATTGAGCGCCTCCCCGCCGCTGGTGCCCTCGGTCAAGTATTTGATCCGCCGTTTGAAAATAACCGAGGCCCGGGAGTTGGCGGAATTCGCCTTGCGGTGTGATTCCAGCGCAGAAATTCTCGACCGTTCCCGGGCCTTGGCGCGCCAGATCGCGCCCAGCCTGTTTGAAAATTAAGCCTTATCCGCCATGAAAGTATTGATCCTTGCCGCCGGCTACGCCACCCGGCTCTACCCGCTCACGCTCACCCAACCGAAGCCGCTGTTGCCGGTGGCGGGCAAGCCGATGATCGAACACGTGCTCGACAACCTCGCGCCGATCGGCGGCATCGACCGCGTCTACGTCGTGACCAACGCGAAATTCGCCGGCCACTTTCAGAAGTGGGCGGACGACTACGGCGTGCGCGCCAGACTCAATTTCACGATCATCAACGACCATTCCACCGATGACACCAACAAGCTCGGCGCGATTGGCGATTTGCAGCTCGTCCTGAAACAGGAACAAGTGGACGACGATTTGATTGTCGTGGCCGGGGACAATTTGTTTAGCCAAAGTGTGGCCGACTTCGGACGCCTCTGCCGGCAAAAGAACGCGCCAGTGTTGGGTGTCTATGATGTCGGCAGCCTGGATCAAGCGAAGAAGTATGGGGTTGTTAGTGTGGACACCGTGGGACAAATCACCCGCTTCGAGGAAAAGCCGCCGCAACCCGAGTCCACCCTGATTGGCATCGCGCTCTATTTTTACCCCCGCGCCATCCTGCCGTGGATCGGCCAATATCTCGCCGAAGGCAACAACCCCGATCAGCCGGGCCGCCTCATCCAATGGCTCTATCCGCGCCTTCCCGTCTTCACCTGGGCGGTGCCAGGTTTGTGGTATGACATTGGTTCCAAGGAAACGCTGGAGGAAGCCAATCGTATTTTTGCCCGGAGGTAGCCGGAAAAATGCGGCGAGAAGTTAGCCTTTGACAGGGGGTAACCGGGGAAATCTTAATCCCATGGATTACTTCATCGTTTTTTCTGCACTCGTCACTGGTATGACGCTTTGAAGCCATGGGTTTGTCGCCGGAACTTTCTTATGGAAAATCTATTTCGTTCGTTTCGCTGGCGGGCTTTGGTCGGCGCGAGTCTGTTCACTTGGTGGGGCCGCTGATTGATTTTGGTCGGAATGCCAGCACTAAGGAGCCGTCCATAAATAACATTTAAAATGTGTCCAACTGGCGAGGGTGAATGGTGTAATTCCATTCACCATGGAAACGCCGGCGAGTGAATATCATGACATGATTGCGCTGCCTTGGACCCAGCGGGATCTGCAGGTGATGTTCTTAAGGGCCGGCAGGTTCGCGAAGTAACTCGGCCAATGGCTTCATGTCGGACCGCTTGATCGCGTCGGTGTTGATTTCAAGCCCCCTGCTCATAGTTGAGTCCATACGCCCAAGCGCAACGGCGTGCAAGCTGCGAAAAGCCGTGAATAGCCCTGGTTAGGGGCCTCCATCCCGTCCAAAGCAGCTACTTCAGCCACGCCGGCGGTTTCTCATCGCGCCAGATGTCCGCGAGCGACTGACGCTCGCGCACGAGGGCGGACTTGTTACGATGAACCAGCACCTCGGCGGCGAGGGGGCGCGAATTGTAGTTCGACCCCATCACCGAGCCGTAGGCGCCCGCACTCAACAGCGCGAGATAGTCGCCCTCACCCACTTTCAGCAGCGGCCGGTCTTTGCAGAAATAGTCTCCCGACTCGCAAATCGGACCGACCACGTCGGACGCGACGGTCGCGCCGACTTTTTTCCGCAACGGCACGATTTCGTGGTATGAGTCATAGAACGCTGGGCGGATGAGATCGTTCATTGCCGCGTCCACGATTACAAAATGTTTTTTGCCGGTGCGTTTCACATACTCGACACGGGTTACCAGGATGCCGGCATTGCCCACAATAAACCGGCCGGGCTCGATCAAGATTCGCAGATCCAGCGGCGCCAACAGCGGCACGAGCGTCGCCGCATAACTTGCCGGTGTGAGGATGCGTTTCGCCTTGGGGGATTGCCACCAAGCCGTCGAACCGCTGGCCAGCGCGGGATCATAAACAATCCCCAAACCGCCACCGATGCTGAAGAACTCAAAGTTGTAGCGCGCCGAGAGTTTCGCCACCAGCGGCAGGACCTTGCGCACCGCCAGCTCGAACGGCTTCACCTCCGTGAGCTGTGAGCCGATGTGCATTTGTAGTCCGCGCAACCGGAGATGTTTCAACTTCGCGGCGCGCGCATAAACCCCCTCCACCTCCTCGAAGGCGATGCCGAATTTGTTGGCATAAGTCCCGGTGGTGATCTTGGCGTGCGTGCCGGCGTCCACGTTGGGGTTCACCCGCACCGCCACGGGCGCAATTTTCTGGAGCCGTGCCGCCACGCGGTTGATCCGCGTCAATTCCGGCTCACTTTCCACGTTGAAGGCATAAATTCCCTGTCGCAAAGCGTACTCGATTTCCAACTCGGTCTTGCCGACCCCGGCAAAAACGCATTGGCGAGGATCCCCGCCCGCCGCCACGACCCGGCGTAATTCTCCTTCGCTCACCACATCGAAGCCGCTCCCCAGGTTAGCCAGCGTGCGCATGACCGCCGCGTTGGAATTCGCCTTCATGGCGAAGCAAATCTGGTGATCCAGTGGTGCCAGGGCATGATCGAGTTTCTGAAAATGGTCGGTTAGCGTCGCCTGGGAATAGACATACAGCGGGGTGCCATGCTCGCGGGCCAGGGCTTCGACGGACACATCTTCGCAGAACAATTTTTTACCGACATATTTGAAGCTATGCATTTGTGAAAGTGTGCCAAAGCGGATTCAAATTTCAAAGGTGAAAACAAAAAGCCCGCCAGATCCAACGATCTGACGGGCGATTGGTTCGCGACGTGTTACTGTTCGAAAAGAATTTTCGCCCGGCGTTCGTGATATTCGCGCGGAGAAATTTTGTCGTTCTTATAAAGCTCCAGCAAATCTTTCAGCTGTTGTTCCTTTGATTTGGGTCCGGTTGATTTCGTCCCTTCCGTGGACGGTTTGGCCTTGACCTTCGGTTCAGATTTAACCTTGGCTTTCGGCTCCGATTTGACGATCGGATCCGGCTTGGTCTTGGTCTCCGGCAGTTTCACCACCGGCTTGGATTTTTGCTCCTTCATAGTCTGCTCCGCAGCCTTGCCCCGGGCCAGCGCTTCTGCTTTCAACCGGGCGTCCTCCGCCTTGCGTGCGGCTTCTGCTTTCTTTGCATCGGCCGCCTGCTTGGTTTTGGCTTCCGCGTCTGCTTTGCGATTGGCCTCCGCTGCGGCCTTGGCTTTGGCTTCCGCCTCTTGCAGTTGTTTAGCCTGTTGGTCGGCGGTCGCTTTCGCTTTTGCTTTTGCTTCTGCCGTCGATTTCTCTTCCAGCTTCTTTTTCGCCGCCGCCTCTGACTTTGCTGTGGCTTCAGCGGCTTTCTTTGCCGCGTCATTCGCCTTCGGCTTGGCTTCCGCCGCCTTCTTGGCTTTGGCCTGTGCGTTGGCCTGTTCTTCTGCCATCGCCTTGGCGCGTGCCTTCTCGTCCGTCAGGCGTTTATCTTCGGCGCGTTTTTGGGCATCGGCTTGCGCTTTGGCAGCGGCGGCCGCTCTTTTCGCCTCATCGTTCGCCTTGGTGTCCATCTTGGGCTTGGCTTCCGCTGCCTTCTTGGCTTTGGCCTGTTCTTCCGCCATCGCCTTGGCGCGTGCCTTCTCGTCCGCCAGGCGTTTATCTTCGGCGCGTTTTTGGGCATCGGTTTGCGCTTTGGCAGCGGCGGCCGCTCTTTTCGCCTCATCCTTCGCCTTGCTGTCCATCTTGGGTTTGGCTTCCGCTGCCTTCTTGGCTTTGGCCTGTTCTTCCGCCATCGCCTTGGCGCGTGCTTTCTCGTCCGCCACGCGTTTGCCTTCGGCGCGATTTTGGGCTTCAGCTTGTGCTTTGGCAGCGGCGGCCGCTTTTTTCACTTCATCGTTCGCCTTGGTGTCTACCTTGGGTTTGATCGTTTCCGTCGGCACGCGGGGAGTTGCAGCTTTGGCAGCGTCGGCTTTTTTGCGAGCTTCATCGCGAACCTTGGCTTCGTCGGCCGCTTTGGCGGCGGCCTTGGCACGGGCCTCGGCGCGGGCTTTCTCCACCGCCTCCCGGTTGGCTTTGTTTTCGGCGTCGGCTTTCTTGCGGCCTTCTTCACGGGCCTTGGTTTCGGCGGCGGCCTTGGCTTCAGCTTGACGCCGTTCTTCCGTTTTCATTTTGTCTGGCGCGCTCGGTGTTTTTTTGATCTCGGCTGTGGGTTTGGATTCGGTCTTGGGTTTGGATTCAATTGTGGGCTTGTTCTTTTTGGCCGCTGACTCCGCTTTTTTTCGGGCATCTTCACGCGTCTTGGCTTCGGCTTTGGCTTTGGCTTGCGCTTCCGCTTTCGCTTTGGCGTCACTCGCGCTTTTTTTCGCGCTGTCCGCGCTGGTGCTCTTTGCTTTCGTGCCGCCTTTTGCCGACGCGCCGGATTTGGCGTCGCCTTTGCCTTTAGTTTGGGCCTGCCGCGCAATGTCGGCATCCGCCTTCACCAAAGCCGCTTCGCGAATTTTGGCGAGGGATCGCGCCTTGGCTTCGGCTTCCGCCTTGATGATGGATTGGTCACGAATCAGGGCGAGCGTGCCAGCCTTTGACTCCGCCTCAGATTTGGCCTGGGATTGCACCGGTGGACGCGGGGAGCTGGCCGCGGTGGCCCCGGTCTTGGGAGCGGACCCAGCCTTCGGTGCGGCCGCAGTTTTGGATTTGGCGTCGACTTTGGTTTTCGCGGCGTCCCCTTTATCTCCCGCAGACTTCTTGGCCCGGGCCTCGGCGATCCGTTTTTCATCCGCCTTTTTCTTCGCCGCTGCTTCGGACTTTTTCTTGGCGTCGGTTTCCGCTTTTAATTTGGCTTGCTGCTTCTTTTGAATCTCCGCCTGTGCTTTCTTCTCGGCCGACGCCTTCGCCTCGGCGTCGCGCCGTGCTTGGACATCGGTGTCCACCTTCGGCTTGGCCTCCTTGGGGGTTTTGGCCTTCGCCTCTTTCTTCGCCTCGGCGATCGCCCGGGCCTTCCGCGCCTCTTCATCGGCTTTGGCCTTTTTGGCGGCAGCGTCAGCGAGGCGTTTTTCATCCGCCAGCCGTTTGGCCTCGGCTTTCGCCTTGGCCTCCGCTTTCGCTTTCTCGTCCGCCGCAGCGCGTGCGGCGGCTTTATCTTGTTGGGTGGAACTGGACTGCGCAGGGAGGGCCAGACAGAGGCCAAAACTCACCGCCACGACAGCCAAGAAGTATTTGTGCATTTGCATACCCCCGTTTTCTACCGAAAATCGGAATCCGATGCAATGATTTCCGTCCGTGGCCTTTTAAGCTCGAAAGGCAAGTTGTTCCCACGCTGTTGGCAGGGGATAGTAAAGAAGGGTTTTCGCGAGAATTCGACGAAGTTGCGTCCGGCTGATTTTGACCTGGTGCTGCGGGTCGAGCACGTGGGCGGTGCGCAGTAAATTCAGGGTTTCCAAGCCGATCAAAATCGGCCACGCGCAGGCCAGCCGTACGCGCACGCAGGAGCGCGGCAACCGGTGGGTGTAGGCCCAACCCGCCAGCAGATGGTCCTGCGCCTGCCCAAGAAAATATTCGTACACGGGCTGAAACTTCCGGGCGTTAACCGCATCCAACAAATCCTCCGCCGCCAACCCCGCGGCCCGCAATCGTTCCGCCGGCAAATAGCAACGGCCTTGTCGCAAGTCCCTGGGTAGATCGCGCAGGATATTGACCAACTGCAATCCTTTGCCAAAGCGCACTCCCTCCGCCAGCAGCGCGACCTCCTCCAGGGACGCCCGGGGAAAAACCTTGGACCGGCATAGCTTCGTCCAGAATTCGCCGACGCAGCCAGCGACCCGGTACGTATAGTCATCCAGTTCGGCCTCCGTCTGCAGGCTGATGATTTGTTGCTCGCTGGCTCCGGCAAAACGGGTCATGTCCAGTTCCTGGCCGCTGGTAATAATTTGCAGTACCTCCCGGATAGCTTGCTGATCCACCGGCTCAAACCCGTTCAACACGGTCAACGCCTCTTCGCATCGCTCCAGCAAAACCTGTTCGGCGATGGAACCCTGGCGGCCAGCCAGCGCCCCGAAGCGCAGGGGAGCTGAACTGGTTCCCAGAATTCTTGCCCGCAACAAATCCAGGCTGGCCCGCCGCTCGGCCAGCGGAACGATTTCCGTGTCGGCAATCGTATCCGTGGCGCGGGCCAGCAGATAGGCGAGGCTGATCTGCGGCCGCACCGCCGCCGGCAATGCGCGCAGCGTCCAATAAAAGGAACGCGACACATCGCGCAGCAGGTGGGTCAGCAATTCAACGGGCGCTTCAGGCATCGGGATCAACCGTTCGTCATTAGGGGAGCAATTTTTTCCAGCGCGCCAACTGCCGCCGCACCGTCTGGGTTCCGGGCGCGCCGGTGAGGCGTCGGCGGGCCATGGCTTTACCCAAATTAAAAACCTCCGCCACCTCGCGCGTGAAATTCTGATCCACGCTTTGATAATCCGCGAGGGTGAGCCGGTCCAGCGGGGTGCCGGCTTTTTCCGCCCGGGCAACCACCGCCCCGACAACGTGGTGCGCCTGCCGGAAAGGCATGCCTTTGCGCACCAGATAGTCGGCCAGATCGGTCGCGAGCAGCAACGGGTCGCGGGCGGCGGCCGCGCAACTGTCGGCGTTAACCTGCGTGTGATCGAGCATGGCCGCCATGAGGCGCACGCACGCACGCACGGTGTCCGCCGTATCAAACAACCGCTCCTTGTCCTCCTGCAAATCGCGGTTGTACGTCATCGGCAGACCCTTCAGGAGCGTCAATAGCGAAACGAGATTACCAATCACCCGGGCCGATTTGCCACGCGTGAGCTCGGCCACATCCGGGTTTTTCTTCTGCGGCATCAGCGACGATCCGGTGGTGTAAGCGTCGGCGATCCGGATGAAGTTGAACTCGCTGCCCGCCCAGAGAATGACGTCCTCGGCGAGTCGGGAAAGATGCACCGCGATCAAGGCGCCCGCCGCGCAAAACTCCACCGCAAAATCGCGGTCGCTCACCGCATCCATGGAATTCTGAGTGACCCGCGGCCGGCCGTGGGGATCCACGAAGCCAAGCTGTGTCGCCACCCACTCGCGGTCCAGGGGTAGCGTGCTGCCGGCGATGGCCCCGCTGCCGAGCGGGCAGACGTTCGTGCGCTGAAAACAATCCGTCAACCGCCCATGGTCGCGCTCCAGCATCTCGACGTAGGCCAGCATGTGATGCGCGAAATAAACCGGCTGGGCGCGTTGCAAATGCGTATATCCGGGAATGATGACCGCGGAATTGCTCGCGCCGAGCTCGACCAGCGATCTTTGTAGCGCGCGCAGTTCGCCGGTGAGCGCCGCAATCTCATCGCGCAACCACATCCGGACGTCGAGGGCGACCTGGTCATTGCGCGAGCGCCCGGTGTGCAGCTTCGCGCCGGCGGGCACCCGCCGGGTCAGCTCCGCCTCCAGGTTCATGTGCACGTCCTCGAGCTCCGGCTTCCAGGCAAATTTGCCATCGGCAATCTCCTGGCCGATCTGTTCCAGCCCGGTGCGGATGGCCTTCGCCTCCGCTTTGGTCAGCACTCCAATCCGCGCGAGCATCCCGGCATGGGCGATCGAACCGACGATGTCATGCTCCCAGAGCCGCCAGTCAAAGGAGATGGACTCGGAAAATTGGGCAACGTCCGCCGCCGGGCCGCTGGCGAACCGGCCGGAACGGGACGTGGGTTGGGCAGAATTTTTCATGCGTTCGAAACGAGCTGACTCTGCAGCGGAACCGTCGGGAAGTCACGATCAAACCCCCAAGGCGGCCTTCCAACGCGGTGGGAAGGAGCCGCGTAATTCTTCCCCGTTCATTCCCGTTCACTGCGCCAATTGTTTTGCGTGCGCTTGGATCTCCTCTAGAAATATTTTGGACACGGGCGTCGGCTTGCCGATCCAGAGTGCGCCGATCACCACCGGGGCGAAGCCGGGCAGCGGCAGCACGCGGACGTTGGCCGGCAGCTTGGTCCGGGGCAGCGCGACCGCCAGTCCGATGCCAAAGCCACTGCCCACGTAAGTCGTGATCAACGCGAGCGAACTCGCCTCGAAGCTGGGAAACCAATCGACGCCCCGCGCGTGCAGCCCGTGCTGGAAATATTTACAGACCGGCTCGGCGGCCGGCAGGCAGATGAGCGGGTCGGCGATGCGATCCTGCTTCCACAACTGCTCGGCGGAAGTGTACGGGCTGCTCTTTTCCACCAGCAGAATCAGCGGGAGTTCGGCCAGGACGATGGAATGGATCCCGCGGGCGGACTTGGTCCCCGCCACGGTCACGGCGAGATCGATCTCCTGATTCACCAGCCAGCTTTCCAACTGGGCATGATAGCCCTCGCGCAAGGCGATCTTCAGGTCGGGATATTTTTTGCGCACATTGCGGGCGAAGTCCGGCAGGTGATCCCGCAGGACGACTTCCGACGCGCCGATGCGGATTTGATGGACGGTGCCGCCCTGCAGTTCCGTGGTCAGCGCGTTGAGGTTGGTGAAGAACGGCTCGATGTAGCGGTAAAGTTTTTCGCCCGCCGGCGAGAGTGCGAATGGCCGGCGCTGGAAGAGCGTGACGCCGAGAAAATCCTCCAGCTGCAATATCTGCCCGCTGACGGCCGGTTGCTGGATGCCGTAGGGAATGTTCCGCACCGCCTCGCTGATGCCGCCATGCCGCGCGACGTAATAGAACAGCTCCAGGTGGTGAATGTTCATAGATTGGTTTATTCGATGATCACGTCACTTTTATCGATTACCCCCCGCGAAGCAAGGTGCGTTATCAACGGGCTACCGACAAACACTTATGCCACTCACCGACCGCATCGTGCAATTGATCATCAGCGTTTTTCTCATCGTGGGCATCTACCAGTTCTATTTCTGGTGCCAGCGCAACCACGTCACCGCGCCGCGGGAATTGCGACTGCCGATTGACGACCGCATCCCCTACCGG